>JBGSZT010000116.1:0-32570 GCA_041750255.1 Synechocystis sp. | reverse complement strand
GCTCTCAAAATCCTTTAATTTCGAGGGCTCCGTGTATTTGTACATTAGTCGAGCTACTTTTGTAGTAAATTCATCAAGCAGTGCTTCTTCTTCTGGGGGCATCGGTAACATAACTTTCTACCTAAAGGGAACTCTTCCATTCTCTCATAGCCACGCTAGTCTTTGCGTATTATCTCAAGTGGGATGCACCCAGCCCAACGCATAAAAGACCCTGAAAATTCCCTAGAGTTAGTCATTGTTTGCAATATGTGGCTGACTGGTTTTGATGCTCCTTGTCTCCACACCATGTATATTGATAAACCCCTTAAAGGTCATGGACTCATGCAGGCGATCGCGCGAATAAATCGAGTCTATTTTGAGAAAGAAGGCGGTCTGATTGTTGACTATTTAGGATTAGCTACCGAACTTAAAAAAGCCCTAGCGTTCTATTCTCAAAGCGGCGGAGAAGGCGAACTTACCCTAGATCAAGATGTAGCCGTTGCCTTACTTCTAAGTAAGCTCGAAATCGTTGAGCAAATAATGGCTGAATGTGACTATCAACATTACTTTCAAGCCGAAACAGGGGAAAAGCTTAATATTCTCATCAACGCCACCAATTACACCGCCGATCCCAAAATAAAAGACCGTTTTTTAAATGAAGTTACCGCCCTTTCTAAAGTCCATTCCCTAGCCGTACCCCATCCCGACGCGATCGCCGCTTCCGAAAAAATTTCTTTCTTTCAAGCCGTTCAAGCCAGCTTGAGAAAACTAGAAGGTGGTGGTGAAGACAGACTCAGTAATCAAGAGATAGAAACCGCTATTCGTCAAGTTGTTGATCAAGCCCTAGTGTCAGACACCATAATTAATATTTTTGATGAAGCAGGTATTAAAAACCCCGACATCTCGATTATCTCAGATGAATTTCTAGAAGAAGTTCAGGACATGGAACATAAAAATTTAGCCGTTGAACTCCTGAAAAAATTACTAAAAGATGAAATCAAGGCGAAAAGTCGCACGAATATTGTCCAGAGTCGCAAACTCTCAGAAATGTTAGAGGATGCCCTACGTCGCTATCGTAACCAAGTCATTAGTGTTACCGATGTTCTCCAGGAATTAATCAATCTGAGTAAAGATACCAAGGCGGCCGATGCCAGAGGAGAAGAACTAGGACTCGAACCCTACGAACTCGCTTTTTATGATGCTCTCTCCCAAAATGACAGTGCGAAAGATGTTATGGGAGTTCCAAAATTAAAGGATTTAGCAATCGTTTTGGTCAATCGAATTCGCAAGAATGCTTCGATAGATTGGAATTTAAAAGAAAATGCTAGGTCCAGAATGAAAGTAATGGTTAAACGATTACTCAGAGAATATGGTTATCCCCCAGATATGCAAGCTTTAGCTATTGAATTAGTTTTAGAACAAGCCAAAGTTTTAGCGGATTTTGAAGTTGAAAATCTTTAGACTTAGAGGCAATCATTTTAATCTTGGCAATCTCGAATCTTGTATCTTTTTTTCCAATAAAGATCTTGTAACGATTCAATTTCACTTGAAGTTAGAGGATTATCTAAGACATACTCTAAAGTCTCTTTACTACGAGCAACAAGACGAAAACCATCATATCTTTGACCACTCAAATATTGAAGGACGTTAAGATACCGAGAATCTAATGACAAAGAACTATTTTCCATATGGAACCATAGACAGTTACTTGGGCTAATAGGAAAATAAAATTCTGGTTTTTCAGGATTGTGTAAAATAGGAGAACCGCTAATTATAAATTCTTCATTTTTAGAGACAATGGCGATCGCCTTACTGTCCTGAATGGCTCCATAGATTATCCAAGGCTATGACGTTGCCCGACTTAAAGAGGGCTAACGCTTCATCACCAGTGTCATTTCTAGCACCTTGGTTTGCAAGGTACTGAGGGGGTCAGCGCCGCGTTTTAGCTGAAATTCCAGCTCTAAGAGGAGCGGCAACACCGCCAGCAATTGTTTACCGACAATGCCCTGTAATTCTTTTCGCATGAAATAAAGTCGTTTGGGATTACTCAACTCGGCCCCAGCAGCGATCGCCTTTTCATCTTTTTCCCCGGCTTCTAGGGCCAATTTCACCAAAATCCAAGTCCGAAACTGCCCCACTAGGGTCGCCACAATCTTGAGTGCGGGTTCATTGCGGGCCAGGAGTTCCGCCACGAGTTGTAGAGCTCTGGCCCCATCGCCCAGACGGATGGCTTCGGATAATTGCAGACTGGTTTGGGTGCTGGTGTTGACTAGTTGAGAGACTTGCTCTAGGTCTAGGGGCTTGGCGGGGTCGGCGCTCAGCAGTTGTAGTTTGGCTAATTCGTTCCAAATTTGGCGAGTATTGTTGCCCAGGGCATCGGCCAAAAAGGCTTGGGCCTTGGGGGTTAGCTTCAGTCCGAGGTCAGCGGCGATCGCCTGAATTTGACGCTCTAACTCATCGCTTTTCCAGGGCGAAATCAACGAAAATTCCCGTACCTGGGCGTGTTCTTGCAAAAATTTGCTGGATTTGAGGCGGCCATCGAGGCGTTTAGCAGAGGTAAATAGTAAATGACAGTTGGAGCTTAGGCTGGGGAGGCTGACCTTGAAGCGTTGCAGTAGGTCGTCACTACATTGTTGCCCTAGGGTCGAATCCACTACCCACACCAGGCGATCGCCAGTGCCAAAGGGAGGCGTTAGGGCCTGATTGAGGGCCTGTTGGATGGCATCGTCTTGATCCCCGGCTATTTTTTCAAAATTAAAGGATTGCCACTGGGGGTCTAAAAGCCGCTGCTGTAATTGCTTAACCGCTTGTTTGAGGGTAAAGTCATCATCCCCCCAATAAAAATAAACCGGCATGGGGATTTTGCCTAACGACCCTTGAGGGCTTTTTGAAAGTTTTTGCGATAGCTAGGATTAACGGCGAGGAGCACCGGCCAGAGCATAGCTAAGGGGACACGGGTTAGCAACCCCCGACCAAAATTAGTATTATTGTAGCCGGCTAAAAATTTCCAGACTCCGCCCACGTAGGCGATCGCCACTAAAAAACCAATAATTCCACCCATAATGCCATATTCCTAGTACAGTAAATTACTTTCATTTTAGCGGTTAATCGTCGGCGTTAGACCGGCGAGCCATGACCACTTCAATGCGGTCTAGGTCAATCTCACTCAGGCGATCCACCGCCCAATTGCCATAGCGTTGCATGAAATGATAGGGGTAGGTATTGGCGATCGCCACCACCGACATCCCGGCCCGCTTAGCCGCCTCAATCCCCGCAAAGGTGTCTTCAATCACCAAACAATCCTGGGGGGACAACTGCAACAGGGGGTCCTGTTGATTCCATAACTCGACGGCTTGTAGATAGCCATCGGGGTCAGGCTTACTGGTTAAAACATCATCCCCCGTCACAATCACAGGAAAATAGGACATCAACTCACTCTGTTCTAGAACGTATAGAACTTCAGAACGCACCGAGCCCGTCACCAAGCCGAGGACATAGGGCCGTAAACTCAAACGATCTAAAAATGTCTTTAATCCTGCATAAACCGGCAGGATTTCATATTGAAGCAGTTTTTGACGATAAAGCTCGGCTTTAGTCTTAATCAAACGAGTTAGATAATCCTCGCTTAGACTGCGACCCCGATGGGCAAACAGGTCTCGAAAACAGGACTTATCACTACGTCCCAAGGCAAACTGGTAATATTCTACCGAGGTCAACGGTAGTAGGTTTTCACTCAGTAGTATTTCATCGACTAAGCTACGATGAATCTCTTCATCATCAATAATGACCCCATTAAAATCAAACAATACAGCCTTCAGCATTGGCCTTAACTAGTCAAAAAAGTGCAAATTAAATATAAGATAGAAAGTGACCTTACCCCGAAAAAGTGGACAGGGAAGTTAAGCGGGGATAGGTGGCTGTAGAGAGAGGTAAAAATCGTCCTCAAATTAAAATGGAGAAAGAAATCCGATAGAGGAGTGCAATCACTGTTGATTATAAAAGACCTCAATCCATTCAACAATGGCAGTGCGAGCAAGAAGGGCGCGAGTAGGGAAAGTAGTGGAGTGAATAAATTCAGTTTTAACGGTGCCGAAAAAGCTTTCGGCTACGGCATTATCCTTGGTTATTGACTCTTCTTGGATGTCCACTTTTTTCAGTTAAGGTCAATAATGCCATAGCATTGTTCACAACGACAATACTATTTAGCCCGTCAAGGGTTCTTATAAATCTTTGAAGACCTTTGTTAAAGCATTGGAAGCCTTAGTTGAGCTTGATTTTTATTTAAATCCCGCCCCAAAGAAACTAGGTCCTAGGCCCTATTTAAGCGTTTTGGATCTAAATTTTGTAATCTAGAAGGAATGTCAATCGATTATTAATCGCTTCTTAGAACCAATGAAACCTCACGGCTGGGATCAATTTCTTCTCCACATCACCGATGAATACGACCTCCATGGCAAACTCAAAGAAGTTTTTTTGGCGCGGTTTGCCTACGAAAATTGGCGTAAATCCGACCTAGATGTATGGGAAATTGCTGAAGCGGCCAGCCATGAAACCTACAAAAAGCAAATGACGCAAATCTACAGCTATTTTGCTAAGGATAAACCCCAAGGCTGTCCAGAACTAGACCCCAGCAGTAAAGGCCCCGGTAAATTTCAAATTCTGCGCGAATGGTTTAAGGATATTCAATATCCCCGTTGGCACCAAACCCAAGCACCGAGCCCAGGGGCGTGCGCGAAGCGTGCCTTGGGCATCGCCGTTTTGCCTGCTGTTTTTCCCAGCACGACGGATCAGACTATTTATATTCCCCGTCCGCCCATCGAAACCGAGAGTTTGCAGGAAGTCCTGCGCCCCGGTGCGCTGCTTCGCATCAAAGCCCCTGAAAAAATGGGCAAAACCTCACTGCTAAAACTGCTCCTCCAGCAAGCCCAACACCGGGATTACCAAACGGTATATCTTAATTTTCAGGCGGCGGAAAGTGCCATGTTTAGTAGCCTAGATAAATTTTTGCGCTGGTTTTGTGCCAATATTAGCCGGGAATTGGGCTTAAAACCCCAATTGGATGACTATTGGGATGAAGATCTTTTTGGCAGTTTAGTCAGTTGTAAAACCTATTTTCAAAGTTATTTATTAGAAGCCTCTCCACAACCCTTGGTGCTTGGACTCGATAACCTCGATCGCCTGTTTGACTATTCGGCGATCGCCCAGGATTTTTTACCCATGTTGCGCTACTGGCACGAAGAAAGCAATAATTTACCCCTTTGGCAGAATTTGCGCCTAATTTTAGCCAACTCCACCGAAGCTTACATCAAACTGGATGCCAACCAATCTCCATTTAATGTGGGAAAACAGATCAAACTACCTGGATTTACCGCCGCTCAGGCCGAAGAACTGGTTCGGGCCCACGGTCTAGAGGAAACTGTTCAGACAAAATTGACCCCTTATTTAGCTCAACTCACCGAACTTGTGGGTGGTCATCCCTACATGATGCGCTTGGCCCTAGAGAACCTCCAGGCTGACAGTTTAGAGCCCGAGAGTTTACTCGCAGACGCACCCACCCAGGGGGGAATTTATAGTGGCCATCTGCGCCGCCATTGGATGCACCTCCAGGCAAACCCAGACTTAGCCGCTGGCATGAAAGAGGTGGTGAGCAATTCTCAACCCGTACAACTCGAACCCATGGTGGCCTATCGCCTAGAAAGTATGGGCTTAATTAACTTGAACGGAGACATTGCCCAGGCAAGTTGTCCCCTCTACCAACAGTACTTTCAAGATCATTTGTAGGAATTGGGTCAGACAAATACAGAAAAACGTTCCAAATTAGTTCATCTGCCAGGTAAACTAGGTGCAAACCATTTCAACAGAAAAATGTTCAAAACGCTATCAATTTCTGTTTTAAGCGCCGTGCTTCTGCTCCTGGGAGCAAAAGCGGCATCCGCGGAAACCGTGCTCGAAAAAGCGGCTCGTACCGGAGTCCTAACGGTGGGAGTTCACCTCAACCAAGTCCCCTACTCCTACGTCAATGATAAAGATGAGCTCGTCGGCTATTCCCTCGATATTGCCAATTTAATTCGGGCAGAATTAGCCCGAGAACTCGGGAAGCCCATCCGCTTGGAAGCGGTGGAAGCGTCCGATGTATTTGCGGCGATTCCCAAGCTCCGCGCCGGCGAAATTGACCTGGCCTGCGGCGTTGCCTTCACCTGGGAGCGAGATAAATATGTGGACTTTACCACGAGCTATGCTGTAACGGGGATTCGGCTATTGGTTCCCCAGGGAAGCTCGATTAAGTCCGAAGACTCCATGGCGGGGAAACGGATTGCAGTCATTCCCAAGACGATTATTGAAAAAACAATGAAGTTGGTACAACCCAAGGCAGTGCTTGTTCCTTTTGCTAACCTAACAGACGGCTTGATGGCGCTCAAGGACGGTAAGGTGGATGGTGTTGCTGGGGATGGAATTCTGCTGGATGGTCAACGCCAAACCATTGGCCTCACTAATACTAATTTAGTGCCGGAAAAGGCCTTTATGAGCTATGGCGTGAGCTGTATGGTTCCTGAGAATAATTCTGGACTTTTGCGTTTGGCAAATTATGCCATTGTTGGGCTGGCGGACGGCTACCTACGGGGCGACAAAGAGGCCACAGCCCTGGTTAATCGCTGGATTGGACCCGACGGGATTGCCCAGGTAGACCCCGAACGGGTTCGTGCTTTTTTTGGTTATCTCCTCACGACCCACGAGCAAGTTCCGCCGACTCCCACCGCCGCTTCAGTTAAGTAATTCATTTGTTACATTCATATCAAGGTGCCCTCAAAATGATGAAAACACAAATGGGATGGACGGCGTTTCTAGTAGCTCTCTCTACTCTCACCATGGGGTCCGTCGAGGCGGCCGCTCCAGTCTCTAATGCTTTAGACCCCTCCCTACCGGCGATCGAAGGTCGCATTGCTCGCATCAATTCTGCCCTCAAAACCCAAGCAGAAAAGGCGAATATTCCCCAGGATATGGCTCGAGGCTGGGTTAATGGTGGCGGCGGACGCGGTTTTGTTAATACCCGTCGGGGAGGCTGGGGCGATGGTGTTGGTAACCGGGGCTTTGTTAATGTCAATCCTTGGCGTAATGGCTGGGCCGATGGCGGTGGTTTTCTGAATCGTCCCTGGGGTAATGGTGGCTTTGTGAATCGTTGGTAAACCTCTCGTTTCTTAATTCGGTAAAAAATCATGAAAACACAAATGGGTTGGACGGCTTTTTTAGTGGCCCTTTCTACCTTGTCTACGGTGTCCGTTGACGCGGCTTCGATTCCATTAAATTCCTCAAAATCGGCGATCGAAGGTCGCATTGCCCGTATCAACTCTGCCCTCAAAACCCAGACAGGAAATGTAGACGCTCCTCTCGATCTTCTGGCAGTTTGGGGGAATGGAGCCGGCGGGCGCGGCTTCGCTAATGCCCGTGGCGGCGGCGGCTGGGTCAATGCCGCGGGAGGTGGTGGTTTTGCCAACGCTAATCCCTGGCGTAATGGCTGGGCCGATGGCGGTGGTTTTGTGAATACCCGTGGCGGTAGCTTTGTTAATCGTTGATACGCCCATTTTTGGCGTCATAAATTTCTGGTTTGTCTGGCTGGAATTTTCGTACTCTCCCTCTCTAGTGGTCTCTGTTTTGCTAGTGGGGGTTTACCTTGCACTTTTGATCACTGGGGCGGAGCTTCTAAACCGCTTTAGCCATCAGCCGGGGGAAATCACTCGCAAAATCGTTCACATTGGTAGTGGGCAGGTGCTTTTGTTTGCTTGGTGGTTAAATATTCCAGGCTGGGTAGCCGTGGGGGCGGGGTTTGTCGCGGCTTGTATTGCCCTCCTGTCCTACTATTTGCCTATTTTGCCCAGTCTAGAAAGTGTTGGGCGGCGCAGCTTTGGCACGTTTTTTTACGCTCTGAGTATTAGTTTATTGGCAGGATATTTTTTCCCGCGTCATTCCCCTGAATTTGCAGCTTTGGGGATTATGGTCATGGCCTGGGGTGATGGGCTGGCTGCCCTGGTAGGTCAGAATTTCGGTAAGCATCCCTATACCTTTGCTGGGATGAAAAAAAGTTGGGAAGGCTCTTTGGCGATGCTAGCCGTGAGTTTTGTCTTGACTTTGCTGATTCTTGTTCCGGTTTTGGGCTGGAGTTACCCTTTAGTGGTGATCGCCATTTTAGTGGCAATTACGGCGACGCTTTTGGAAACGGTGTCTAGCTTTGGGGTGGATAATATTACCGTTCCCCTGGGCAGTGCTTGGCTGGCCTATGGGTTGAGCCAATTATTTTTAGCTTGACCAAAACCCTAATCAATATACAGAGGGTCAACATCGATCGCCAGGGAAACCGAAGCCGGACATTGCTGTCTCAAATGCTCTAGGTCAAGCTTGGGGCGTTGAGCTAGGGGAGATTTTAGTAATAAATGCCAGCGAAACCGGTCGGCCACCCGCAAAATACTGGCCGGGGCTGGCCCCAGGATGTCAACGCCGGTTGGGAACTGCGCGGCACAATCAACGGCGATCGCCTGGGCGGTGTCTTCTACGAGTTGGGCATTCGCTCCGCTCAAGCGAATTAAGACCAAGTAGCCGTAGGGGGGATAGTTCAGGGCCTGACGCTGGGGCAATTCCTGGGCAATAAAGCTCTGATAATCATGGGCTTTCACGGCTTCGAGGACGGGATGATCCGGGCTATAGGTTTGTAAAATTACCTGGCCGGGGTCATTGCCTCGACCAGCCCTGCCCGCCACCTGGGTCAGGGTTTGAAAGGCCCGCTCAGAGGAACGATAATCAGCAAAATTGAGCAGACTATCGGCGGCAACAATACCCACTAATGTCACCTGTTCCAAGTCTAGTCCCTTGGTCAACATTTGCGTCCCGACTAAAATATCTGCGTTTCCCCGGCGAAACTCTTCCAGTAGGCGTCGATGTTCTCCCTTGCGCTGGGTGGTATCCCCATCAAACCGGAGCCAACGCAGGTGGGGAAACTCATCGGTTAGGGCTTGGGTCACTTTTTGGGTGCCACTACCAAAAAATTTGAGGTAGGGGGATTGGCACTGGGGACAAAAACGGGGCTGAGCTTGGGCATAGTTGCAATAATGACAGCGCAGAAGTTGGTTCGCGCCTTCGTGGGTGTAGTGGTAGGACAAAGAAACGTCACAATGGGGACAGTTCAAGACTTCGCCACAACTGCGGCAAGAAACAAAAGTGCTGTGTCCGCGACGACTAATAAATAAAATGGCTTGTTGTTGTCCAATCTGGAGATTTTCGAGGGCAGATTGCAGATCTCGACTAAAAATAGAGCGATTGCCGGTTTTCAGTTCCCGACGCATATCCACAATTTTCACCGGCGGCATCGGCCGAGCATAAATACGTTCCGGTAGGTGTAGATAATGGGCAGGCTGTTGATTTGCAGAGGCTTGGGTCATCTGCCAGGTTTCCAGGGCCGGGGTAGCAGAACCGAGGATCAAGGGGCAATCTTCGAGCTGGGCCCGCTGTTGAGCTACCAAACGGGCATGGTAGGTGGGAGCTGGTTGGGTTTGCTTAAAACTGCTGTCGTGTTCTTCATCTAAAATAATCAGTCCCAGATTCGGCAAGGGGGCAAAGACCGCCGAACGGGTGCCAATAACTACGCGAGCTTCATCGATCAACATTTGTCGCCAGGTATCGTAGCGTTCCCCGTTACTCAGGGCACTGTGATAGACCGAAATTTTATTGCCAAAGCGGGCCCGAAAACGGTCGGTGAGTTGGGGCGTTAGCCCAATTTCTGGCACCAATACGAGGGCTGACTTTTTTGCCTGGAGTACCGGGGCGATCGCCTGGAGATAGACTTCCGTTTTGCCCGAACCTGTTACCCCATGGAGCAAAACCCGCTGGAACCCTCGCAGGCGGTGCAGATGGGTCAGGGTCTGCCGTTGAGCGGGGGTCAAGACCTGGGGCTGGTCGCGGTTAATCTGGGGCTGGGCTAGGAGTCGCAGTTTTTCGCGCTGGCTAATGGTGACGTAGCCTTTTTTGGCCAGCAACTCTACCACGGAGCTACTACACCGGGCTTGGCGGCAGAGTTCACTCAGCCACTGTTCTCCACTTTGATGGCGTAAAACCGCCAATACTTCCTGTTGTTTAGCGGTCGGCGACCCTTGACCCTGGTCACTCATCAGGGTCACCACTTTTGGGGCTTTGGGCTGGATCGCCTTGGGCGGCTCTAGATAGCTTTCGACCCAGCCGCGTTGGAGTAGGTCCCGCAGACCCCGCTGGGCCTGTTTAACCTGTTGTTGCAGGTAGCGATAACTATAGTCTTGTTGCTTGGCTGTTTGCAGGAGTTGCACAATGTGCAGGGCAGAGGGATGAGCCAAGCCCGTTAATTGTGTTTCCCAGCCATCGGGCAGGCGATCGCCATGGAGACGAATACGCCGTTGAGACCGCTCCAACAACCCCGGCGGCAGGGCCATACGAATCACCGTCATCAGGTCAGTACAATAATAATCGGCGACCCAGTGCAATAATTGCCAAAAATGAGGGGTAAAAAATCCCTTAACCACCACATCATCCACTGGGCGCACTTTTTCGGGCGTTAGCTCCGGGGGAAGTTGGGCTGGAAAGCCAACAGCAATACCGCCCAAGCATTGGGAACCAAAGGGAACTGAGAGAATATCTCCGGCCCCAATGGACAAGGCAGGAGGCATGGCATAGGTAAAAAGTCCCTGCACCGCCGGACAATCCACCAACACCGATACCCAGGGAACCGCCGGAGTCCCGGCATCAAAAAAAGATAGTTGAGACATGGAGTACGCCTAGGGAGTCACCTGACCGGCTTGGATCGCCGTAATCACGACGGTGTTGATAATATCGTCTACGCTACACCCCCGGCTCAAATCATTAACGGGTTTTTTTAAGCCCTGCAAAATCGGGCCAATGGCGATCGCCTTGGTTTCCCGCTGGACTGCTTTGTAGGTATTATTGCCGGTATTCAAATCGGGAAAGATAAAAACCGTAGCTTGTCCGGCAACGGGTGATCCCGGCATTTTTTGGGCGGCCACCTCAGGGTCAACGGCGGCATCGTACTGAATCGGGCCTTCAATGGCCAAATTGGGAGCCCGCTGTTGGGCCAAATGAGTTGCTTGACGTACTTTTTCCACTTCTTCCCCCTTGCCTGAATCTCCCGAGGAATAGGATAGGAGCGCGACTTTGGGGATAATGCCAAAGGTTTGGGCCGTTTCCGCCGAACTGAGGGCAATTTCTGCCAATTGCTCCGCCGTAGGGTGGGGATTGATAGCGCAGTCTCCGTAGACGAGAACCCGGTCTTCCAGGCACATAAAAAAGACAGAGGAGACTAAGGAAAAATTAGGCTTGGTTTTAATAATTTGCAGTGCGGGGCGGATGGTGTGCTGAGTTGTATGCACTGAGCCGGATACCATGCCATCGGCATCCCCCAGGTAAACCATCATCGTGCCGAAATAGGCGCTATCGGCCACATTATCCCTGGCCATTTCCAGGGTCACCCCCTTGGCTTGGCGCAGGTGATAAAAGCTGGTGGCATAATGCTCAAACTGCGGGCTAGTGGGGGGATCAATCACCTGAACCTGGTTTAAATCCAAGGGAATATTATGTTTTTTGAGGGTCTGCTCAATTTTTTCTCGTTTACCTAGCAGCGTAAGGGTGACAATCTCCTGCTCGATTAACTTAGCGGCGGCGCGGAGAATGCGGGGTTCATTGCCTTCTGGCAAAACAATATGACGGCGCTGGGCTTTGGCCATTTGCACCATATTGTAGATAAATAATTTGGGCGTAATGCCTGTGACCTGGAGGGTGGCGATCGCCGTTTCTAGCTTATTCGTGTCAATATGGGTCTGAAATAAACGAATACTGCGCTCAATTTTTTCCTGGTCTTCGATGGTTAGGGCGGTATGAATCTTCCCCAATTGGGCGGTGGTATCGTAGGTGTGAGCCGTCACCAACAACAACGGCGGCGAATTGGGTAAGCCCTCGATCAAGCGCAACAGACTCGCTTCCGGGCGAAACCCTGTGGTGAGCAAAATCCCAGAGACAGAGGGGAAGGTCACGGCTTGGTTAGCTTGCATAGCGCCGAGGATGACATCCCCCCGATCACCAGGGGTAATAATCAGAGTATTGTCGTCCTTGAGCCAGTCTAGGGCGTGGGAAATCTGCATCGCCACCACCAGGTAATGGGTTACCAAATTATTGAGATGCTGATGACCGGAAAGCACTTCCGCCCCTAATTTTTGCACAATTTCCGAGAGGCGGGGGCTATTTAAGAGGGGATCGACGGGGATCACATTCAGCAAACAAGGGCGATCGCCGTAGTGTTTTTGGAGAGCCACTTTAACGCCTGCCACCAAATCAGGATGGGTTTTGTTGATGATCACGCCGATCACATGACAGGCTTGGTCTTCGTAGGTCTTGAGGGCCAGGTCAATGGGATGGAGGGCTTCTTCGAGGTTTTTTTCCTCCGCATTGCCCAGGAGTAAAATCGGACAGTTCAAAGCCTTGGCGATCGCCGTATTCAGATTAAATTCAAAGGCCATTTCCTCGCCAATGTAGTCCGAGCCTTCACAGAGAATAAAATCAGCGCGGGCTTCGAGGCGCTTAAATTTGGCAATAATCCGGTCAAAAATAATATCGCTATTATCCTCCGCCGCCAGGGATGCCACCTCATGGTGATACAAACCATAGGATTCTTCCTCGGTCTGGGCTAGCCCAAAATGCGTCAGCACTAATTCAATATTTTTATCGGGCTTCCCCCGCACCGAGTCCTGAATAATCGGGCGAAAATAGGCGATCTTGGTTGTTTTTTTGAGAATCAACTCCAACAGTCCCAAAACAATCAGCGATTTACCACTGCGGGGTTCCGTTGTGCTGAGGTAGAGGGAGCTTGTCATAGTACACTGGAAACGCTAGACATCTAGGCCAGGTTACTCTGGATTGCCCAGCGGGCCAACTCCGTCCGATTATGCAAATTCGTTTTATTCAACATATTAGAGACATGGCTTTCAATGGTGCGCTGGCTCACATTCAGCTTCTCAGCAATTTCTCGATTGGCCATGCCCTGGGAAACCCAATGCACCACCTTGAGTTCCGTCGGGGTCAACTCCACATTGCTGGGGACTTGCAAATGGGGGCTATCCTCCAACACCTTATGACTAAAGCGAAGCAAGCGGTTAGCTTGGCGTAGGGAAGAAGCAACTTGAGCCACCAATTCTTCCGGTTCAAAGGGCTTAATCATATAGACATCCGCGCCGGTATTCAAACCCTTGACTCGGTCTTGGCTTTGCCCCTTAGCAGAGAGAAACATGACTGGAATCCAGTTAATGCGGGGATTTTGCCGAACCTTAGTAATTAGGGTGTAGCCATCCATTTCCGGCATCATAATGTCACAAATAATCATGTCGGGCGTATAGATATCCAGCAGCTCCAGGGCTTCTTGCCCATCATTGGCCGCCATCACCTCATAGCCCTGAAATTCAAGATAATCCTTAACGAGTAAAATCAAATTTGGGTCATCATCCACGAGGAGGAGATGATTATTTTCGTTCGTTGGATGAGCTTTCATTAAAAAAATAAGTAGAAAAAATCTTGGTCATGAGCAGTCGGACTCAATCCTAATTGTATACTCGCATTGCTCCAGGTTTTTCTATACCGGAGTTTGACCCCAAAAACGATCACCACTGTGTCCCCGGCTGGCACTGGAGTGAAGATCAAAAACAAAAATATTAAAATTAGCATCGGTTAGCCCACAGAAAAATAGTGAATTGATGTGGTGATTGTGCGGAGCGAACAGGGAAGATTAACTATATCGTTCCCTGACTCCTTATTTATTTGGCAAGTCGAGCCACCCCTAGGCCATGGGAGCATGAATCTACATGGAAAAAAGATGCTAGCCCGATTCCCGAGCTCTAGTTAAGTTAAGAGTCCTTACGGAAAGGAGTTTTGAGCAAGAGACGGCGGCGTCCGGGTAAGCGATAAAAACTTAGATAAATTAATAAAAATCCCCCCTGAAGCACAAGCAATAGGAGATAGGCCTTGAGCCAATAGACAGTTTCCAACTCTGCAAATAAGCCAAAAGCACTACTGCTAAAAATTAAAAGCAATAATCCATAAAGCAAGCGTTTAGGCAACCGGCGTTTGCTCGAGACATCTGACATTTGTTAGATTCCTCCCGATAAAAAATGACCCAAGGGCGAAGCCTGAAATGCTGGTCCTAGTTCCCCTCTGGCGGCTAGGCTCTGAAGACGGATTAGATGGTAACCAAAAACCAATCCAGCACCGACCAGCATCGGTCCTGGACGACATAGGCGCCGAAGAAAGACGGGATAAACCGCCCGATTGCACCAAATTTCATACAAGGACTGAAGTAATAAGTAACAACAAATAAGCCCCAGGGCAGGGCCAAATAAATGATAGTCCACCGCCCGAGATAAATCCCCCATGGCGATCGCCGTAAAGGAACGAGTCAGCCCACAGCCCGGACAAGGAATCCCCGTCATTGCTCTGATGGGACATAGTAATGGTGAGGAGTAACCGCTATGGGCACTGAGTAAGGAGCCGACCACCGGAATACCGCTTAAACCAATCCAAAACCAACGTTGGCGGCGTTCTCTAGAGGAAAGGGAAAATTGAAGGCGCGTCATGGAATTCTCAGAAAACAAAAATCCTCCGACCCAGGAAGACGGAGGAAATGAATATAAACCAAACTGTCACTAACTACCAAAAATTTGATTTTTGAGCGCATCAAATTCAGAAAGTAATTCTTCACGATTAGAGGCCTTCCAGAGATAGCGCCAGACAAACCATGCCGTATAGCCTAAGCCAATCAATTGGAGCATGGGAGCTAAAAGCGGAATATCATTGATTGCGGCGAGAATGGCAATCAAAATTTTCACACTGACGATACCTAAAAAAATGATGCCTAGGGAAATCAGGGGTTGTTTATTATCAGCAAAAAATTGTCCAGTATACTCAGGCACTTTGCCCAGGATATCCCAGACGGGTTGTAACCATTCTTGCCAGGCTTGGTCGGTAATCGGTGCGTTGTTGCCCGGTGCCAGCGTACCAAGGTCGTTTTTCAACCCAGGGGTTGTCGTCTTTTGTTCAACATTAGATTCCATCTTCAACAATTCCTTCTGTTAGGATTGAACAATTATGGCGGACAGATGCCTTCCCGATGGTGGGGCACTGCTTTGCTTCTGCCCATATTACCAGACAGGTTCGATGCCATGATCGCCTAGGCAGATTTGGTTGTTTTCGGTCTGCGCTGTTCCTGGCCCATCGGAGAGAAAACTTCCTATATCTGGGACGACCTTAGCAAATTTTTAGAACAATCACAGCCTGAAGGTCAATGGGTCTAGGGCTTAGCGAGCCACTAGCATCGCCTCTGCTTTAGCGGTTTGTGACGGCACTGCCAGGGGTTGGCGGCAACGAATTTCACAGGAATTATTAGGACTTTCGATCAGATTCACCGTATCTAGTTCGACTCCCAGAGCTTTGACCGGCCCCTGCAAAAGCTGAGCGATGTGCATGGCAATATTTTCCGCCGTCGGCACCACCTCTGCGAAGTAGGGGATGTCTTTATTGAGAAAGGTATGGTCAAAGGGTTCTACCACCAAGTCTTGGATTAAATCCTGAAGGGCGACGAGATCCACAATCATGCCGGTGCGGGGGTTCATTTCGCCGGTCACAGAGACTTCAAGGTGATAGTTATGGCCGTGGCCATTGACACGGGCGCATTTGCCGTAGATTTCAGTATTTTCTTCTAGGCTGAGTTCGGGCAGTGCCAAGCGGTGGGCGGCACTAAAGTGAGTTTTGATGTGTAATGTCGCTTCCATAGCCTTTCCTTGGTAATCTACCCAGAGTTTGGGATGTTCAAATAAACGAATTTTGACGAGGGGGAGGCGTGGGCTTAATTTATCCCAAATCACCTTGGCGATCCATTCGGTGGTGGGCAGGGTTTCTTGAAATTCTGCCCAAACATCATTGAGATAAGCAAAATCAAGATGACTGGTGACTTCTTGCTTGATCACTCGTTTGACGGTGGAGAGATTTTCTACCATGCCCAAACGGTCAAGCTCGCCCCAAAGGGAAACATAGAGGACGTAATTGTGACCATGACCCGGAAAGCGGCTACAGGCACCAAAATGCCGTTGATTCTCCGACTCGTCGAGCTCGGGTAACCAATAGCGGTGGCTAGCCGAAAATTGTGCCCGACGATTGATAATACATTGCATGGTATTCGACCCAGCAGACAATATAAAGTTTGGTTGAGGTTGGTATTACCTTAACGCAACAGCGGTGATCGGGACAGGGAAGAGCAAAATTTCCTGGGGGGTTTCCTGCCATTGGCCGGATTAGTTGGCGGTGTACAATAAATAATTACGAGCCTTAGTCCGAGTTTTAAGTGTTAAGTTTCCTATGTTAAAAGCCCTCTTTGGTGACCCCAATACCCGTAAGCTAAAAAAACTTCAGCCCTACATCGCCGAAATTAATGTCCTAGAAGAAGACATTGCCGTATTATCCGATGACGAGTTGAAGCAAAAAACCGTCGCTTTCCGGGAGGCGTTGGATAGGGCTAAAACATACGCGGAAACTGAAGAAATTTTGGACGAAATTCTGCCAGAAGCCTTTGCCGTCGTTAGGGAAGCAGGCAAGCGGGTTTTGGGAATGCGTCACTTTGATGTCCAGCTTATGGGGGGACTGATTCTGCATAAGGGGCAAATTGCCGAGATGAAAACCGGGGAAGGGAAAACCCTGGTGGCAACACTGCCGGCCTATCTGAATGGACTGACGGGGAAAGGAGTCCATGTGGTCACCGTAAACGATTATTTGGCTCGTCGGGATGCGGAATGGATGGGGCAGATCCATCGATTTTTAGGCTTGTCGGTGGGACTGGTGCAGTCGGGCATGAACCCAGAGGAACGTAAAAAAAACTATGCCTGTGATGTGACCTACACCACCAACAGTGAATTGGGCTTTGACTACCTGCGCGACAATATGGCAACCTCGATGCTAGAAGTGGTTCAACGTCCCTTTAATTTTTGTGTGATCGATGAAGTGGATTCGATTTTAATTGACGAAGCCCGGACACCGTTGATTATTTCCGGTCAAGTGGAACGCCCGACGGAAAAATACTTCAAAGCTTCGGAAATTGCGGCTCAGATGGTTAAGGATGTAGATTATGAAGTCGATGAAAAGCAACGCAACGTCCTGATGACTGATGAGGGGTTCGAAAAGGCTGAAAATCTCTTAGAAACCAATGATTTGTTTGATAAGGATGACCCCTGGGCCCACTACATCTTTAATGCGGTTAAGGCTAAGGAACTTTTTCTGAAGGATGTTAACTACATTGTCCGCGACGGCGAAGTGGTGATCGTTGATGAATTTACCGGACGGATTATGGTCGGTCGGCGTTGGAGTGATGGTCTACACCAGGCGATCGAAGCCCAGGAGCGCGTAGAAATTCAGCGGGAAAGTCAAACCTTAGCCACCATTACCTATCAAAATTTCTTTTTGCTCTATCCCAAGCTGTCGGGCATGACCGGGACAGCTAAAACCGAAGAAACCGAACTGGAAAAAGTTTATAACCTCCAAGTCACGATTACTCCCACCAATCGCCCCTCCGGCCGCCGAGACTGGCCCGATGTTGTCTACAAAAATGAAATGGCCAAGTGGAAGGCGATCGCCAGAGAATGTGAAGAATTGCACGAACTCGGTCGTCCGATCCTGGTGGGAACCACCAGCGTTGAAAAATCCGAAGTAATTTCTCGGCTTTTACAAGAAAGCAATATTCCCCATAATTTGCTCAATGCTCGCCCAGAAAACGTAGAACGGGAATCGGAAATTGTGGCCCAAGCCGGGCGTAAGGGTGCGGTCACCATTGCCACCAACATGGCGGGTCGAGGCACAGATATTATTTTGGGGGGGAATGCCGACTACATGGCCCGGCTCAAAGTACGGGAATACTTTATGCCCAAGATTGTCCTACCGGAAGACAATGAATTTACTAGTGGCACCGCCATGACCTCGGCGCGGGAAAAACCCCAGGGATTTGGCTCCGGCGGCACCAAAAAGAAAAAAACCTGGCGCGTTGCTCCCGAAATTTATCCCACGGACATTTCCCCTGAAACGGAAACTCTCCTCAAAGAAGTGGTTAATTTTGCGGTGGCTCAGTATGGCTTACAAAGTTTGTCAGAACTAGAAGCGGAAGATAAATTGGCGATCGCCTCGGAAAAAGCCCCCACCGATGACCCGGTTATTCAAAGATTGCGAGAGGTTTACAACCAAGTGCGCCGAGAATACGAAGCAGTGACTCACCAGGAACATAAAGAGGTGGTGGAACTGGGGGGACTTCATGTGATTGGGACTGAACGCCATGAATCTCGCCGCATTGACAACCAACTCCGAGGCCGGGCCGGTCGTCAGGGAGACCCTGGTTCTACGCGCTTTTTCTTGAGCCTGGAAGATAATTTACTCCGTATTTTTGGTGGCGATCGGGTGGCCGGGTTGATGGAAGCCTTCCGGGTGGAAGAAGATATGCCCATTGAGTCCAGGATGTTGACCGGCTCCCTGGAGGGGGCGCAGAAAAAAGTAGAAACTTACTACTACGATATTCGTAAGCAGGTCTTTGAGTACGATGAAGTGATGAATAATCAGCGTAAAGCTATCTATGCTGAACGCCGTCGCGTCCTCGAAGGGCTAGACCTCAAGGAACAGGTCTTGGGCTATGCCGAAAAAACCATGGATGAAATTGTGGATGCCTACGTTAACCCGGAATTACCCCCGGAAGAATGGGATGTCACCGGTATGGTCAGCAAGGTCAAGGAATTTATTTATCTCCTTGAAGACGTGACCCCAGAAGACATGGGCGATATGACGGTCTCAGAAATGAAAATCTTCTTCCATGAAGAAGTCCGCAAGGCCTACGACATCAAAGAAAATCAAGTGGACAAAATTCGTGCCGGTTTGATGCGCGAAGCCGAACGATTCTTTATTCTCCAGCAGATTGACAACCTCTGGCGCGAACACCTGCAATCCATGGAAGCTCTCCGGGAATCCATCGGTCTGCGGGGCTACGGTCAAAAAGACCCCTTGATTGAGTACAAACAAGAGGGCTATGAAATGTTCCTAGAGATGATGATTGATATTCGTCGCAATGTCGTTTATTCTCTGTTCCAATTCCAGCCCCAACC
This sequence comes from Synechocystis sp., assembly GCA_041750255.1. Taxonomy (GTDB): domain Bacteria; phylum Cyanobacteriota; class Cyanobacteriia; order Cyanobacteriales; family Microcystaceae; genus Synechocystis. Next base: position 13,395 of record JBGSZT010000116.1, on the reverse strand, counting down.
TCAGCCCCAGGCCGTCTAGGGGTTAACCAACCCAGTTCCTTGCCCATGCAAAAATTGCATATCATCTAACTCTTTCCTTGTAAAGCAATTTTTCCTGCTACACCATTTATAATGGGTTTTCCAACCCAACTTAGTGGAGTGTTAAGCGCGTGAGTACATTGGTAGCTGGATTGTCAACCTATGAAGCACAAACCCAAGCCATTGCCACAGAACTCTTGGCACAAACACGGGAAAAACGCTCGCTTTGGGACAAAATTAGTGATAATTTGCGCTGGGATGACCGCCTACTCGATTGGGCCATGGAGCATCCCAGTTTACGGCTACAACTGTTTCGCTTTATTGACTGTTTACCATCCCTACATAGCAATACAGAAATTGCTCATCACCTTCAGCAATACCTAGGGCGAGAGCAGGTGGAACTACCGGCGGCCCTCAAGGGAATTTTGAACTTTACCGATGCCCAATCTCCCCCGGCTCAATTAGCCGCCGCAACCATTAGCAAAGCGACAGAAACCCTAGCTTTTAAGTACATTGCTGGGGAAACAATTCAACAGGTAATCAAGGCCGTCGAACGCCTCCGCCGTGAAAAAATGGGCTTTACCATCGATTTGCTCGGGGAAGCCGTAATTACAGAGGTGGAAGCACACTCCTATTGGCAGAGTTACCTGGATTTGATGGAACAATTGGCACAGCAGGCTCGCACCTGGTCAACGGTGCCCCAGATCGATGAAGCCGATGGAGAAAGCATGCCCCGGGTGCAGGTTTCCGTAAAGCTGACGGCTTTTTATGCTCAATTTGACCCCCTAGACCCCGTCGGCAGTAAAAACCAGGTTGCCGAGCGGATTCGCGGTCTCCTGCGACGGGCCCAGGAGTTGGGCGTAGCGGTGCATTTTGATATGGAGCACTATGCCTACAAAGATTTGATTTTGACGATTCTTAAGGAACTTTTGGTAGAGGAAGAGTTTCGTCCCCGCACGGATATTGGCATCACCCTGCAGGGCTACCTCCGGGATTCTGAAAAGGACTTGCACGATTTGATTGATTGGGCCAAGCACCGGGGCTATCCTGTAACAGTGCGCTTGGTAAAAGGGGCCTACTGGGATCAGGAAGTCATTCACGCCCAGCAAAATCATTGGCCGATTCCGGTCTATTGCGAAAAGTCGCAAACCGATGCCAATTTTGAGCGCATGACCCAGCTATTGCTCGAACATCATGAGTATCTCTACGCGGCGATCGCCAGTCATAATGTCCGTTCCCAAGCCCTGGCCTGCGCCATCATCGAAACCTTAAAAATTCCCCGCCGTCGGGTGGAATTGCAAGTCCTCTATGGCATGGGAGACCAACTGGCAAAGGCTCTAGTGAAGCGGGGGCATCGTGTGCGCGTTTATGCACCCTACGGTCGTCTTTTGCCGGGGATGGCCTACCTGATTCGACGCTTGTTGGAAAATACCGCCAATAGTTCTTTTTTGCGCCAAAGTCTAGAAGAACGTCCTCTCGAAGACTTGATCGCTCCGCCTCAGATCCGAGGCATTGATAATCTACCCAGCTCTGGCTACCCCAATGCGGCGGATACCAATTATGCCCAGGCGGATCTGCGAGACCGTGCCTTCATCGCCCTAGAACAGGTGAAAACAAGCCTCGGTAAAACTTATTTGCCATTGATCAATGGGCAGTATGTCCCCACGGAGGTCGTCATTGAGTCGGTTAATCCCTGTCGTCCCTCGGAAATTGTCGGGCGAGTCGGTCAACTTGACCTAGACCAGGCGGAACGGGCGATCGAAGCGGCGAAGGCGGCGTTTCCGGGCTGGAAAAAGACCCCCGTTCAGGAACGTTGTCGAATTTTGCGACGGGCGGCCGAGTTACTAGAAGCCCAACGCCATGACCTCAATGCCTGGATTTGTCTAGAAGTCGGCAAAATTCTGCCCCAAGCCGACGCAGAAGTCTCGGAGGCGGTGGATTTTTGTCGTTACTATGCTGATGAAATGGAACGTCTTGACCGGGGGCATGGCTTTGATGTGCCCGGAGAAAGTAACCATTATTCCTACCAGCCCCGAGGTCTGGCGGTGGTAATCTCTCCCTGGAACTTCCCCTTGGCGATCGCCGTGGGGATGACGGTGGCGGCCTTGGTGAGTGGAAATTGCACCCTGCTCAAGCCCGCGGAACCCTCCAGTGTGATTGCGGCTAAAATTGCCGAAATCTTAGTAGAAGCGGGGATACCTCCTGGGGTGTTCCAATTCGTACCGGGCAAAGGCTCGGTGGTGGGGTCTTATTTCGTCAATCATCCCGACGTCCATTTAATTGCTTTTACGGGCTCGCGGGAAGTCGGCTGTCGCATCTACGCCGATGCCGCTCTGTTGCAACCCGGACAACGGCATCTCAAACGAGTGATTGCCGAAATGGGGGGCAAAAACGCGATTATTGTCGATGACAGTGCTGATCTAGACCAAGCGGTGGCGGGGGTTGTCTATTCAGCCTTTGGCTACACGGGGCAAAAATGTTCCGCTTGCTCCCGCGTAATTGTGCTTTCCTCTGTCCATGATGCCTTTGTGGAGCGGTTTGTCGAGGCAACTCGCTCTTTGAATATTGGCCCCACCGATGACCCCAGTGTCCAAGTGGGCCCCGTCATTGATGCCAAATCCCAGCAACGCATCCAAGATTATATTGAAAAGGGCAAACAAGAAGCGGCGATCGCCCTGGCCCAAGACGCACCCAATAGCGGCTATTTTGTCGGGCCGACTATTTTCAAAAATGTCCCTCCCCAGGCGATCATTGCCCAGGAAGAAATCTTTGGCCCCGTGGTGGCGGTGATTCGAGTCGCTAACTTTGACGAAGCTCTAACCGTTGCCAATGGTACCGATTATGCCCTCACCGGGGGATTGTATTCCCGCACGCCGGAACATATCGAGCGGGCCTCCGAGGAGTTTGAAGTCGGGAATCTTTACATTAATCGCACCATTACCGGGGCGATCGTCTCCCGGCAACCCTTTGGTGGCTTTAAATTATCCGGGGTGGGCTCCAAGGCCGGCGGCCCCGATTATTTATTGCAGTTCCTGGAGCCGCGCCATGTCAGTGAAAACATTCAGCGCCAAGGCTTTGCCCCCATTGCCGGCACGGATCAGTAGGTTACCGCTCCAAGCTCGTTGGCCCTAGGACAGTGCGCTCGTCAAACACAAAGCACTCTCCTTGCCATTGGCTTTGCTCTGCTGGAATTTCCGCTAAATAGTTGAGAATCCCGCCCTGGAGATGATACACGTTCTGGAACCCCTGACTAAGCATTAGCGCCGTTGCTTTTTCGCAACGAATGCCCCCGGTGCAAAACATGGCCACCTTGCGATGGCGATCGGGGTCTAGATGCTGATGGACGTAGTCAGGAAAGTTACGAAAGCAGGGGATATCGGGATTTATCGCCCCGGTAAAGGTTCCCATGGCGACTTCATAATCATTGCGAGTATCAATCACCACCACATCCGGGTCCTGGAGAAGCTGATTCCACTCCTGGGGACTGACATAGACACCGACTTGATAGGTGGGGTCAATCTCTGGCCGTCCTAGGGTAACGATCTCTTTTTTAATTTTGACTTTAAGGCGTTGAAAGGGGGGAATTTGACTCCAGGATTGCTTGAGGGTTAGCTCATCTATCTCTGGCTCCGCTTGCAATAGGCTAACCACCGTCGTGATTCCATCGGGTAAGCCGGCGATCGTGGCATTGATGCCTTCTTCTGCCAAGAGAATTGTGCCCTTAACTTGAAGCTCTTCACAGACGCCGTACCAGCGTTTTTTCTTCTCTGGCAAAGCGGTCAAGGGTACAAATTTATAAAAAGAGGATACAAGATAGGTCATGACAAAAAAACTTGCTTCTTTCCTTAATTTATGTTTATAATGGGCAATGTCGAAATTTTTAAAAATTTCGAGCAGATTTTTCTGGGGGTATAGCTCAGTTGGTAGAGCGCCTGCTTTGCAAGCAGGATGTCAGCGGTTCGAGTCCGCTTATCTCCATCCCAGATGCTCCGTTAAGACTTTAACTAGGGCAATCTTAGCATTTGGTACGCCTGGATCATCGCTTGAGTCCCCAGGCGATCGCCATTGGGGAGGTCACTTACCTGTTGAAATTGCCCCTGGGCTAGGGTCGTGCCGGGCAAACGCTGAGATTCGAGGGTCTCTTGCACCAGTCGCAAATCCTTAAGAATATGTTGAATCATGAACCCAGGCTCCAGGTTGCCCTCAATGATTTTGGGGCCGAGGTTACTCAAGGCCCAAGACCCCGCCGCCCCGGTCGAGCAAACCTGCACCATCAAGTTCGCATCAATACCCTGAATTTCAGCAAGGGTCAAGGCTTCACAGAGTCCAACCATGTGAACCGCTGCTAAGACCTGATTACAGAGTTTGACCGCCTGGCCACTGCCCACAGGGCCACAATGAGTAATTGTTTTTCCCATTGCCTGAAGATAGGGCAATATCGCTTCAAAATCCGGGGTCTCTCCCCCGACCATCATCGTTAAACTCCCCTGTTGAGCCCCAATATCCCCCCCCGACACCGGCGCATCTAGAAAATGCAGGGATTTAGCCTGGAGTTGAACGGCGATCGCCTGGGCCGCCCTTCGACCAATGGTACTAAAATCCACCACCAAACTTCCGGTGGGGGCATGGTGAATCACCCCCTTTTCTGCCAGTAAAACCGCTTCTACATCGGGCACATCTCCCAGGCAGGTGAAAATAATCTGAGCCTGATTGACTGCCTCCGCAATGCTTCCCACGGCGATCGCCCCATAGGAGCAGGCTAGCTCAAGGCCGGGCCTGTCAGCCGTTCGATTCCAGACCAGTAAGTCATAACCCTTTTTTGCTAAATTCGCGGCCATGGGGCCCCCCATCACCCCCAGTCCCAAAAAGGCGAGGGAAATTTTTTTGATCATCGTTTACTCTCCGTTCCAGAAGGTTGGAGTCCTTGCATCCGCAGGACTAGCCCCAAGTTTACCTGCTTCATTGGCCAATACAAAAACATCAATGCCGCGAAAAGAACAGTAATACTAACAAGGGGGCGCCAGTAGGATAAACTGGCTAATAAATCATCACTGATTTTATCGAGTTCGTTGATCACATCCCAGCTATTCCAGCGGAAAAATCGTCCTAAATAAATACCGATCGCCGACACCAAATGAATTGATAGTTCAGATAAAACAATCCATCGTTTAAGTCCTTGACGTTTCAAAAAATAGCCTAAATTGAGTAGAGAGAGTACATAGCATTGGAACCCCGCCAGTATAAATAAAAAATACTGAGGAGTAAGTATAAAAATGACGACGGTATAGGGAATATCTTCTCGAATCATACGGATGTAATGGATGATATCCGTCAAAATATAGGGGGCATTGGGTAGAAAAATAATAAAAACAATTAGCGTCATCCACCAGAGTAGTGTTTGAGGGCTTGCAAGGCGAAATAATGACCGTAATCTTGAAAACCGAAACAACCAAAGACTAAGAACCAAGGGAATTAAAGCTAAAAAAAGATTCCAAATAATGCGATTGGTACTGGCATCCGCCACCCGTAATGAGAGTTGAAACCACTCTTTTAAAAGGTCTAGCATAATTCGTTTGTCTCAATCCACACCGTAACCGCCGCTAGAGCAATGAGCATGTCATCATTTTTATCATCGAGTTCGGCGATCGCCCTGCCCTGCACGACCATGCCACCGTTTTCGACCCTTAGGCTCTTTTGTCCAAAGGGGAGCACTGCCAAGACCTCTGCTTCCCTCACCTGCTCTGGATTAGGAACGGCGACTTGTACGTCCACAATCATTTGATTGGGATGGCTTAATCCTGCTACTTCCCAGATTCCTGGTAGAGCATTATTGGCGATCGCATTACGGACCGCGCGGGCCGAGGCAACCGTCGGGTCTTGACCGTGCTGATCAATGCCCATACCCATTTCGATGATGAAGCGTTTTCGACTCATGGCAATACTCTACCCAACTGTTCATAATTAACTCTAGATCATCCCATACTACTTCTATACATCACACGGCTAGACGGCTATGACTTTCCTCGGCATAGATTTTGGCACCTCCGGGGCGCGGGCGATGGTGATTGATGAAGCAGGGGATATCCTCTGGCAACAGACTCAATCCTTCAGTTCCTTGACTTCCGGCCAATGGCTAAAAGGCTGGAAAACGGCCTTGTTTGAGCTAATTTCCGCTATTCCCGCCCCAGAAAAAGCTCAACTTCAGGCGATCGCCATTAATGGCACGTCTTCTACGGTTATTCTCTGTGACTCCGGGGGAAATCCGATCACAGAGCCAATTTTATACAACGATCATCGAGGCATGGGTGTCAAAAGCCAATTAGCAGAGCTCGCGCCGCCGCGACACCTTGTCCAAAGCAGTACTTCAAGTTTGGCGAAATTGCTCTGGTGGTCAAGCCAGGATTATTTTTCCCAGGCCCATTATTTTTTGCACCAAGCCGATTGGTTAGCCTCGCTACTGCACGCCCAACGGGGCATTAGTGATTATCACAACGCCCTCAAACTTGGCTACGATGGGCAAGCATTGCGTTACCCCAATTGGCTAGAGAATAGCTCTCTGCGCCCATTATTGCCCGAAATCTTCGCCCCCGGTACTCCCATAGCCCCCCTACAACCCTCCCTAGCCCAGACCTTTGGACTGCCGACAACCTGCTGGATCTGCACAGGCACCACCGACAGCATCGCCGCTTTTTTGGCCAGCGGAGCCCAGGAACCTGGAGACGCGGTCACTTCCCTCGGCTCCACCCTAGTTTTGAAGCTCCTCAGCCACTCCCCCATTGAGGATTTGGCTACAGGAGTCTATAGCCATCGGCTGGGTAATCTTTGGTTAACCGGCGGAGCCTCTAATAGCGGAGGCGCGGTTCTGCGCCATTTTTTTAACCCCCAGCAGTTGGCTCAACTGAGTGCCCAGATTAATCCCCACCAGCCCAGTACCTACGACTATTACCCACTGCTCAGCCCCGGTGAGCGATTCCCCTTCAATGACCCCCAATTTGTACCCCGACTCAGTCCCCGCCCCGATGATGACCGCGCCTTTCTCCAGGGTCTACTAGAAGGATTGGCTCGCATCGAAGCCCTGGGGTATCAAACCCTAGAACAGTTGGGAGCTTCTCCTCTGCGTCGGGTCTATAGCGCGGGCGGTGGCGCACAAAATTCAACCTGGCAAGCGATTCGCGTCCGTCAGCTCCAAATCCCAATACTTGTCTCTCCCCAGACGGAAGCGGCCTATGGCACGGCCCGCTTGGCCCAACGAGCTGGGACGTTTATTTGAATCGTAACCGAATTTTTTGAGCAATGGGTTCCCAGAACAGGCTCCCCAACCATCCCAGCCAGGCCAAAAGACTCAGCCCATTGGCCCAGCCTAAGCCCACAAATTTCAGTTGCACGGTATGATCTCCCGGGGGGAGACGAAGACCCAGCAAATTAAAGTTTCGGTAATGGACGGGAAATCCCTGGGTCTCTTGCCCATTCACCCAAATTTTTTGCATGGTTGGATAATACAAAAAAGGAAGTTGCTGAACCCCGGCGATCGCCGTCGCGGTCAATTTACATTCGGTTAAATCTCCGAGTTGCTGACAGAATTGTTTAGTGTCCGCCACCGGCATTAGCGTTTGCGCGGGGTCAAAGCCATCAAAATAAAAGCGTTGCAGACGCAGATAGGGGGGATTACCATCATTCGTGCTGCCAGTAAATTCAAAGCGCATTTTGAAGGTATCGCCACTGACCCAGGCAGACTCAAAGGGAATGCTCAGATCAAGAACCGGGGTTTTGAGCGGTGTGGAACTGACGATTTGATTATCTATTTTGAGCAATAGGGTAACATCACCCTGCAACACCTCGGGGGGCACGGTGGCGCTTAGGTTAAGCACAGGCTGGTCTTGGGCTGACCAACGCGGATAGACAACGCCGCCTTCCTCTGCCTCCGAAAAGACCAGGGGATGATTAATAAATACATCCCAACTCGAATAGCCAGGAATCCAGACGGGATCGAGGGTCGGCAATTCACTACCGCCGAAGAGGGTCACTACCCTAGGGTTATACAAATAATCCAAGGCGCCGGAGTAACGAAACAACGGTTCCTTGAGCAATTCTTCTACGGTGACGGTTCCCTTGGGAATGGGTAACCAGGGCCGACTCACCATAACAATTACTAAAATTCCAAAAATTAAATGGCGGCGATCGAGCCGTTCTCGGAAAATCAAAACCACTGCCACCGCCGTCAACAGTGCGCCACTCCACATGACATGGGTCAAAAAGCGGAAGGTAAATTGGGTCACCCAGAGTTGTTTGGGCAAGATATTCCAAATATTAATCGGGCTCCAGGTGATCAAAAATGCCACGACGAAGACCCAGATCAAGGCGGCGATCGCCGGTTGAGCAGGCCGTAGACGAGCCGGAAAAGTGGGTTGAATCAGCCAAGTATAAAAAACCATCCCCCAAGCGCCCAGCATGATCCAGCCTATCGCGGGGTGTAAACCATAGGTCGGGGCGATACCGAATTCCGTGGGGGCCGAGGGCATCGAAGCCGGTGAGAGGAGATTGGCCAGGGGAGTCATCCAGCGAGTTGTATAGGGATTGACTACTTCAATTTGGCGACGAATTGCCAATATTTTAGACTCTAAAACCACAGGCGCTAAAAAATACAATCCCAAAAACCACGCCCAAAGATAGGCCTTCCCCACAGCCATTAAACGGGATTTGTGTTGATCGATAGTCGGGGATTTAAGTGTTAAAATTCCACCCCAAAGAATAATGAATAATGTACCAAAAACAAAAGTGATAATGTGAGTAATAGCTAGGGCAAACCAAGCCAAACTACTCAATAATAAATAATGCTTACGGGGAGTTTGATAGAGTTGGTAGACATAAAAAAGAGCAATGGGTAACAATCCTTGGGCGATCGCCTCGGTAAAGGCTCCCCTGGCATGGATGTTATTCAAAAAATAGGGCGCGGCCATATAGGCAACCCCAGCCAAGACTGAAGCCACCGGAGAACGAGTTAATTTTAAGCTCAAACGAAAAATAAAAAATCCCCCCAGAACCAGGGATGCCCACAGCATTAATTTATAGGCTTCGTAGGGATTTTGAGGCGTTATAAATTTATAAATCACTCCGCCTAAGGTGTAGGGCAATTGGCTATAAAACTGAAAGCCAGGGTAACGGAAACCAGAATTTTCTAACGGTGCAACTCGAAGGGGAAATTGTCCTTCTTCTAGGGCCAGTCTCGCTTGGACGATGTAGCCAATGTGAGAGGTATGGTCATTAATGGAAAAAATCACCTCCGATGAGGCCATAGGTGCCATCAAGGCGATGGCAATGACTGAAAATAAAAGAAATACTGCGCTATCGGTTTTATAGTGTTGCCACCATAATTGAATACCGATTATGAACTTGTAGATTAATCGGTTGCGAGCAATAATTTGTCTGAGGGATGTTAGCTCCTGCCAAAAATCAAATAAAAGTAAGGCGATCGCGGCGATCGCCAGGTCAATACGAATAACTTTGACAGTGCCTCCATCTAAGAGATTAAAATAGCCAACCAAACCTAAACTTAGACCGATGCAAAGGCACAAAATCGCCAATATAAAAGCTCGATGCTTACCATGGACCACTAGCCAGTCCAGGTTTTTATAAATAAACTGCTTTTGTTGAAGTAAAAAAAGATTAATTAGTAACAAGATAGCGAGGCAAAAACCAATAATAGGAACAATCATAGCAATAATATTAGTGATAAATTCTGACGCACTCGTCTTCCGCTTAGGGAATGGAGGACAATCTCATCATTGACTGAGAACAATCCATGGTATCAATCAATTTCATAGATAAACATAATATCATTGTGGGTATAAATTGGGGTATTGGTCTGAAGAAAGGCTAAATTTTCTTTGGCTACCAAGGCTTTTTGGGATTGAGAGTCTCGGCTTTCTGCCCAAAGCTGTTGCAAAACAGTACTATCAATCAAAAGATAGCGATAATTCAAATCTTGAATCCGTTGATCTAGGGGGTCAAACCTAGGCTGACGGTAATAGGACTGAATATCTAGCCCTGAATTTTGATTATGATTTAATAATTCTATATATTGATTGATATTGATAGCAGTGTTAAATGTGCTGTGAATTAAATGGTTTTCGTTCGCCTTGGGCAGTAAATTTTGATCGTAGAGAAAGGAAACCGCTTTTAGATTTTCCTGTCCCCAATTGAGCGTTGAATCATTTACTAATAACCACTTTGGTGATTGCCAGAACAGATTGACGTAACTAAGACCCTGGGGAACAGCCATCATTCCAAAAATAATATATAGACCAAGTATTAAGCCTAAGAGACCGGCGCCATAATATCGGCGGAGCCGCTGAAGTAAGAAAGCTATTAACAAATATAAAAATAAAAGTACCGGATAAAAATAACGATAGCCAATAACAAAACGACTCCCCTGGGCTAAATAAGCATAGGCGAGCGGATAAATACTCAAAAAAAGTGTTGCAATCAAAAAATACCTAAAATTGTGGCTTTGAAGATAAGGTTTAATCGTATGTCTTAACTGGTAACGACTATGCCATAGCTTTCTGACAATCAGACTCAGTAATAACCCTACACTTAAAAATAAAACTGGATTTTCCTTAAACCAAATTAATTTCTGAATATAATTTCCGTAGGTTATCGGTCTAAATTGACCCATCAAAAAAGGAATTTGTTCTCCCTTAGTTGACATCAAGGTCATTTGAACACCCACTATGCCATGCTTAAATAATTGCCCTAGCGTCTGGTCTGGCATAGAACGAAAGGCAATACCATACATTCCTATCATTAAAAGGGGCTGGATTCCGAGGCAAACCAAAGTCGCCAGACCAACAAATTTTACTAAACTTTTTTGTCGAGTCTTGACTAAATAAATGATGCTAATAAGGAGCGGGATCGCCACTATTGGTAACAATAATAAATTGCTGAATTTTGTATTGAGCCCAAAAAACAAGCTAAGAGTCAGGATAATGAATTGCGTTAACAAATTTTTCTGATTACTAGATTCCTCTAAAATTGAATTAATAATACCCGCCGTTGTAACAATAGTGATAAAAGCACTCGTTGCCACAGCAATATCAAAACTGACTAAACTACTATGACTCAAAAAACTAGGCGAAAATACCCAAAAAACTCCCAACATTAAAGCAAGGCTAGGACTAATGATTTTTAAAGTCAGACTGTAACTATATAACCAAAACAGAAATAGTGAATTAATACCCAAATAAATAAATCGTGACCCCCAGACGATCAGATTAAATTTGTCGAGATTGTACATTAGTAACTGATAGCCAGTATCAAAGGCCACAAGACGGATTTGTACCGAATCAAGGATGCTCGGATCCGGTAGGGGTATTTGAATATCACGCCAAAAAATGCTAAATAACAGGCTATTAATTAATTTCAGAAGTAAAGGATGCTCTGGATTTAGCCCGACTCCTTGGCTATAGGCATAGGCCGCCCCCAGATAAGCGGGTTCATCGGAGGTGAGCCCCTGGCTAAAAATCCCATAACCCCCGATTAGCCCATAGCTCAAGAGCAGTAAACCAAAGCCAACAGAATAAATTAAGCGACGACGAAATTCCATGGGACAATATTAACGCTCTAGATTGCTTCAATTAATATTTTTTGCCTCTAAATGCGCTATGCCTAACCTTTTAAAGCAGATTCGTCGTAAATTATTTGGCCTCGATGAGCAAGAAGCCGCTTTCCTAAAGGCGATCGCCGACACAAACCATCTAATCTCCCTCTTGCAAACCTCCTTTGACCATCTGCACCTCAACCATAGCCGCACCCTGGTAGAGGTCATCGGTCAAAATTATCCCGCAACCCGCCTTAGTTGTCACATTAATGGCGTTTCCCTACGAGTTCCAGTTACGATTTTACGCACCTATGCCCATTGTCTTGCCACCTCTCCCAAGGATAGTTTCAATTATCGAGTCGAAAGTCACTGCGTAGAATGGCTTGCCCAACACTTAACCACGGGAGATACCTTTTTAGACATCGGCGCCGCCTTTGGAGTCATTAGTTTTCCTTTAGCTCAAGTGGTAGGAAATAGCGGTCATATTTACGCCTTTGAACCCGCTCGCCAGACTCGGAAAAGCCTAGAGCAAATTGTTCAAGATAATCAAATTGAAAATATTACCGTCGTTCCCCAGGCGATCGCCGATGAGACAGGCATAGCAGAATTTATTGAATACAGCACTGATAATCTTTTTTCTTGGGCCTCAGATACCTCAACTCTCGCGGCAAATGTTCAGCCCAGCCAGAAACACTACACAACCTACAGCGTAGAAATTACTACCCTCGATCATTTTGTTGATAGTCAGGGAATTTTTCCTAAAGCGATAAAAATTGATATCGAGGGCTTTGAACTCTATGCCCTTCAGGGCGGGCAAAAAACCTTATCCAAACACCGTCCCTACCTCTGCATCGATATCCATGATGACATCAGAACAAAAGTTTCAGCGTTGGCTGGGGTACAATCCTTACTCGAATCCTTGGGCTATTCTTGCCGGGTGATTGAACATACTCTGTTTGCATCACCATGATTTTTGAACAAAAAGCTTGTCAACCTTGAGCATTATTGCTATGCTAGTTAAGGATCAAATTCAAGCCGGGATAGCTCAGTTGGTAGAGCAGAGGACTGAAAATCCTCGTGTCAGCGGTTCAAGTCCGCTTCCTGGCATATTCACAAAACATACACGGTGGTGGTTTTGAGAGATTAGGCTAGATTTGGTGGCGGTGGCCTAAAATCTGCCATAAAGTTTTAGAAAGGCAAACCATTGAACTAGGGCATTAGGGCACTGTCTAGGGGGATTTTTCATTAAAAGCGGCTTAAGGATTGGGGAAGAAGCCGAATTTAATAGTCACCGTGATTAGGGCTCCAAGGATCGCCAGGATTAACGCCCAAATTTGCTTATTCTGGCTGTCTTCAAGCCGTTGAACTCGGTTATCTATGGATTCAAGTTTTTCCTCTATCCTGACAAAATTGCCATCTAGCTTGGCTTGAGAAATTTTGAGATCCGTTAGGTCTGTCTCAATGCGGTCTAGACGTTGGTCTAGGCGGTCAAAACGCTGTTCAATCTTACCAAGAATTTCTTTGAGGTCTGTTTCGATGGTGGTGGTCATGGTTAATTTCTTCCTTGTGATAATTCCAATGATAAAGAGTCCATTTGAACCCCAGTTAATAATCCTCTTTCGTCAGTCTAGGCAAAAGAATAACAAAATACGTCCCATGAATTCACCAAATACTTTAAGTGATCTAGTTTATTAACCTTGTTGAAAAGCTTAGTTAATTCATCTAAAATATGGGCGAATGGAAATACCTTTACCCACTTTTTGATAAGATTTATTGCATTG
>JBGSZT010000115.1:0-11323 GCA_041750255.1 Synechocystis sp. | reverse complement strand
CATGAGAAATGGAGCAAAGAAGAAGGGTGGAAAAAATGGTTAAATAATCTCAGATTAGTCATTTCCATACTCAATGCAATAAATCTTATCAAAAAGTGGGTAAAGGTATTTCCATTCGCCCATATTTTAGATGAATTAACTAAGCTTTTCAACAAGGTTAATAAACTAGATCACTTAAAGTATTTGGTGAATTCATGGGACGTATTTTGTTCTTCTGCCTAGACTGACGAAAGAGGGTTATTATAAAGGTTGATCAAAGTTCAGCCCACCTTCCGCACACGCTACAGGAAGTGTAGCAGCATAAATAGATGCGCAGTAGATGGAATGTATACAGCAACTATTACGCTACCTCAAGCATAGTTCAAATTAATTACTCTATTAATGCTGGCAACCTGCGAAATGTGGGTCCCATCTAATTGGTTAACCCTTTTCTCTCAGTTTCTCCTGCCCGGCATACTTTTCGATATACTCGATCACCTTTCCGGCTACGTCTAGGTTTGTGGCGTGTTCGATGCCTTCTAAACCAGGGGATGAATTAACTTCCATGACGACGGGGCCGTGGTTAGACCGCAAAATATCCACCCCGGCAAAGCGGAGTCCCATGGTTTTTGCCGCTCGTATCGCCGTAACTCGTTCTTCGGGAGTCAGTTTGATTTTTTCTGAACTGCCGCCCCGGTGCAGATTAGAGCGAAATTCTCCCGGTGCGCCCTGGCGTTTCATGGCGGCGACCACTTTTTCGCCAATGACTAAACAGCGGATATCCATACCACCGGCTTCCTTGATAAATTCCTGAACCAGAATATTGGCATCCAGCCCCCGAAAGGCTTCGATGACCGAGGTAGCCGCCTGATTGGTTTCCGCTAAAACCACACCAATACCCTGGGTTCCCTCTAGCAGTTTGATCACCAGGGGCGCACCGCCAACAATGCCAATGAGCCCCTCAATATCCTTGGTGGAATGGGCAAACCCCGTCACCGGCAGACCAATGCCCTCGCGGGCGAGGAGTTGTAAACAGCGTAATTTATCCCGAGAACGAGAAATGGCCTGGGAAGAATTGGGCGTAAAGACATTCATCATCTCAAACTGACGCACGACGGCGGAACCATAGAAGGTCTTGGAAGCCCCGATGCGGGGAATCACCGCTTCGATATTTTTTACCACCTGCCCTTGATAAATAACTTGGGGATTATGGGACGTGATATTCATATAACAGCGCAGATAATCAATCACTCGAACTTCGTGGCCGCGTTTTTCCCCGGCTTCCTTGAGGCGACGGGTAGAATAGAGGGTGGAGCGACGGGAGAGAATCGCTATTTTCATGGGTTAATAGTTCCCGGTGAATAAGATGGAGAGGGGGAGGGGTTCCCAGGAGAAAGGAGCGGCCTGGATCCGTTAGAAATCGTTGACGAAGGGCCTGGCGGCCCAGCAGTAGCCTAAACCCCATGTCATCCCGATTGGTGAGGGTGACTTCTACGGGCCAAATCTCATCGGCGATCGCCAAGGAAGTCATAATCACGGGTCTTGTTTCCTGGCGGCCATTAGAACTGCGAATCCGACGGTATTCTAGGAGCGGGGCGATCGCCTCAACACAGTGCTTTTGACAGCGTTGGTCGGGATGGATTTTAAAGCGAACATAGGGTTTTTGGTTGTGTTCCCAGGCATGGATTTCAGTGGCATGAAGGGCGGAGGAGCGCGCACCCGTGTCGATTTTGGCTTTGATTTGCGAAATATTTAGGTGAGGAAGGGCTACCCATTCTCGCCAACCAATCAGAGGCAAGGAGGGAGAGGAAGAATGACGCATGCCAGAGTCGTTAAAATTCCCCTCTAGCTTATCGCCTTTTTGTCCCTTGGTCATGATTAGGAATCCGAGTTGGAATGATAAGTTTGGAAGATCCTCAGACCCTGGCCTAAATAAGTGGCGTAGCGTTCAGTATCGGCTTCTTGTTGAAGCTTGGGCAGGAGAATAAAGCCATTTTTAGCCACAATTAGGATCTGAAGTTCGGGGTTGGGCACCACCAGCACTGCTTCAATCTGTTGGGTTTGGAGCTTGCCCAGGGTCTGATTATCTACGGACACCCGCAGAAAATGTTGATCCAGCTGGCAATGTTTGACCCGGCTCAATTGCCAACCCCGATAGATCATGACGGCGATCGCCAATCCAAGGGCTAATAGCATCTGTCCTCCGCCTAGATTAAAAAGCCCCGCGAGGGTTGGGGATAAATTAATCACCACCAGTTCATCGCCACGACCTCCCCTAAACAGGGTATGCAGTAGGCCGCCAAACTTGACCATGAAGCCGGAGGTGAGTAACACAAATAATAAAAAGCCAGATTGTTGAAAAATTTGCTTTGCTAATTGCCAGGAATGATTATTAAAATGCCAACGGGAAACAATATGCCATTTTTGAGCTGATTGTTGACATTTCACTCCTTCGGTATTAGTCGGTTTAAGGCCTAGCTGATTGGGCATTAATCCAGGGGCAAAAACTTGGTTAATTTCTGTCCCCAGCATTGCTTCAGCATAGTCACCCCCACCCTGACTACCGGAGAAAATGATCGGTGTTTTGGTATAGGGCTGAAGTCCTTTGGCGGCATTTAAAACCGTGAGCAAATCTCGATTTTCTTCAATCAGCCAATCAGAATGGTCTAATAAAACTAACTTTGCTTGCCAGACTCGATCCAAGGGGTCTTGGAATGCGCCCCCCGTCACACTGCGCGAAACAATGGCAATTTCTCGTACCTGCTCCCAGAAAAAATCCCCCTGCAATAGTCGTCCGCCGGAGAGCGTACATTGCCAATGAACTCCCCCCTCGGGAGTTTGGCTCAGGCTGACGGGCCGATTGTAGTCACCCCGAAAATAAGCTCGACGGGCAATGCCATGGTCAAGGAACCAAATAATAAAAAAAAGAACTGTGACTGGGAAAATCGCTGCTTTGAAGCTAAAACTCAGCCACGATAAGCCACAAAAAGCTAAAAAGAAGAGAAGAGAAACCAGTTCGTTTTCCTTCTTTTTCCCCTCAATTAATTCTGACCACATCACTCTCACTAGGACTCGATAAAGTGATTCAAATAGCCGCTTGAGTTGTACCCAGGGGTAAATGATCAGAGCGTACTCACTTTTTCGCGGGGCAATGACCGTGCCCTGGTGAATGATCGGGGGATTCATAGCGTTGGGAGTTGGCTTTCAAGTTTAGCAAGGCGACTTTTCAGTTCTTGGTTTTCCTGTTGCATTTTTTCTAGGCTTTCCCGCAGGTCTTTGAATTGTTGGTCTGACCCCAAACGACTTTGCACTTTGGCGATCGCCTCTTCCGCCAAACGACGTACCCGACCATCGGGGGTTTGATCCGCTAGGGTTTGTAAAATAGCGATGGCCTTGGGGGTTTCCATGGCACCGAGGGCCGATGATACCGACACTTGGGTCAAGAAAAAGCTTTCCTGGGCGATCGCCGCTAGTCGGTCTAGGATATCCGCTAATTTGGGAGGCGTTTGCCCGCTGGAAATAGGGCCGAGAGCACGAATAGCCGCCAAACGTAGGGGTTGGGGAATGCCCAATTGGGTGTAATCAAGAATTAAATCTACCGCCGATGGGTTGGTTTTAAGTTGGCTTAAGCCACTGATGGCCCCACAACGCACGACTTCATTCCAGCCGGCTCGGGTTTCTAATACCAATTTCAAAACGGCGATCGCCTCGTTTTCCTTATCCTTTAAATTGCCGCTGATCAGATTCCCTAAGCCAGATGCCGCCGCCGCCTCCGCGTAGTAGCTAGCTTCCCCGTTTTCTAGACAGGATTTGAGGGTATGGTAGGCCGCCGCTGTTTTGACCTTACTCAAACTATTAATAATTGCCCGCCGTACCTTAGGATTTTCGTTGGTTAACCCCGCAATTAAGGCTTCTCCGGCTTGGTCAAGATTAATGGTGGCTAATTGTTCCGCGATTTCTACGCGCACGCCCCAAAATGGGTCGTCCCCTAACCGTTGCCCCAGCAATTCCACCGCTTCTAAACCTCCTTTTTTGGCAATGGCGATCGCCGCCTGAATCCGTGAAATTGGGTCGGGGTCATGGACTAATTGCGCCTTCAATTCTGCAAGGGGATAGTCTAATTCCAGCGTTTTCAGGTAATGATTACCCTGGTCAAAACTGACAAAATCCGGCTGACGGTCTAACGGGATATAAAAACTATGGTCTCGCTCATTGAATCGTAGTGTTATTACCCTTGTTTCTATTGTTTCTCCGGTTAAAAAATTAAACGCCACCGGAATTTTGAGGTCGAATAAATCCTTAAAATCACTATCGGCGTTAGCTTGGGTTTGGCGAACTGTTAATTTGGCTAACTTATTATCACTTTCCCAGGCATAACTGACTTTGAATTCGGGATGTCCACCCCGAAAAACATACTGGTCAAATAGCCACAACAGATTAAAGCCAGTGGTTTGCTCGATCGCCCTTAATAAATCAATGGTTTCAACGGTTTTGTGGGCGTGGGTTTGCACAAAAAACTGAATCGCTTTGGCAAATAATTCCTCTCCCAGAATGGTGCGGAGCATATGATACACACACGCGCCTTTTTCGTAGAGGTGACGGTCATAGAGCTCGATCGCCTCTCGGTAGACATGGGTGACAATGGGACGACGATAGCGGGACGAATCCTCATCCAAATAATTACGCGCTTCACCTAATAAATAGTAGGCCGCCTCATCTTTGCCATATTCTTGCTCTGTCCAAAGCACCTCAGTATAGGAGGCCATTCCTTCCTTGATCCAGGCATGGGACCAATGCTTGATCACCACCAGATCGCCAAACCATTGATGGGCCAATTCATGGGCTACCAAACTTTCAGTATTGCGGTTATCGATCGCCGCTCGTTCATCCAGTAAACAGCGGTCCATGAGCAGGGTGGTTGAGGTATTTTCCATGCCCCCAAAAATGAAATCCGCCACACAAACCTGGGCATATTTAGGATAAGGATAGGCATAACCAAAGGCCTGCTCAAAAAAGGCGATCATGCGCGGAGTTTTGCCCATACTCCGCCAGCCCTCCACCTCTCGACCTTTTTCTATATAATAGGTCACCGGCAGTTGCTGATAATGATCTTCTAGAACTGCAAAGTCTCCCACCGCCAAGGTCATTAAATAGGTGGGGTGAATTTCCTGCTGAGACCAATGAAAAATAGTGGTATTTTCCTGGTCTACCTGGCTGAGCAAAACACCATTGGAAATAGCAATATAGGGCTTAGGAACCTGCACCCGAATTTCTGAGGTTGCCAACTGTCCAGGATAATCAAAACAAGGAAACCAAAAGCGTGAATCTTCATCTTCTCCTTGAGTCCAGACTTGTCTAGGCTTGTGGGGATAATGGGGGTCTGGTTGGATGAAATAAAGTCCCCGGCGCGGATTATTGACGTGATATTCAATTTCCAAAATAATCGAAGAATCGCCAAGAACTGGGTCTAGATTAATAATTAATTTCTCATCGGTTTGTTGAAAGGATTGTGCTTTTTTTTCAATTAGCACCGTTGTAATTTTAAGGTCTACCGCATCCAATATTAATTGTTTGATATCGGGGCGAATCGGCATTAAGGTAATGCGGCAAGTTCCTGCGAAAGCCTGATTTTCCATATCTAAAACCAGGTCTAGGGCAATATGTTCGACCTGACCCGGGCGATCGGGATTATAGTGAGGTTTAGAACCTGGGAGTTCAAAACTCTTACGTTTATTATTTTCAGTATCAAAGGTGAGAAAGGACATAAAATAAAACCCTTAAAATTTAATAGTATCAGAGTTTATCTGGGGGGGATTCGCGTGACGGGAATTGCCACTGATGATAGTAGTACAAACAAGCTCCGCTCAAAAAACTTGAATTTTCATAATTCTTTCATTTTTGCTATGGACCAGAATGTTGCCGGCGATCGCCAATTAAGTGGAGGCAACCGGGGCTGGGCTGATTTTCAAGCTCGTTAGCAGTGAATGTCGTTAGTTTTTCTGAATTTACTAATTTTTTGGAGCATTGTTGGACTTTTCTGCTACTGTTGGGGGTCATGAGGATTAACCCTAAACCCCATAGTTACTAACACGTTGGTGTCGCCATGAGCAGAGCAGAGCAAATTGCCCGAATTATCGAACAACGCCAACCATTAGCAAAACGCATCGAAACGGCGATCGCCAATCTGGAAAGCTTGCGGGAAGCATTGGGATTAATCGACGGTAAAAGAGTTGAGTTCTTGCAAAAGATCCAAGATGTTGATGTACGAGGCAAGTTGGAAAGCTTTGACTTTCGTAGCCCCCATGATGCAATCACTGGAAAATTGGTGGTGTTAGAGAAACTACGGGCGCGGTTCTCCAGGGGGACTCTCAACATTGGTGTCATTGGCATGATGCGTCAGGGGAAAAGCACTCTGCTACAAAGTTTGACTGGCTTGGGAAATGACATTATTCCCGCGAAGAGTGGCGGGGTTTGTACCGCAGTCAGGAGTAAAATCAGTCATCATCTCCAAGGGGAAACTAAATCTAATGTCAGATTTCATTCCGATGGCTCATTTTTGCAGGAAGTCCTCAGACCTTATTACATTGACCTTTCCCTTAGTCCCATTCCCCACAGTTTTTCTGAATTTTTACGCTGTGACTTGCCAAAGTTGAGACCAGAGAGCAACAAGCAACAACAGGCAATCTACAATCGTTTGGTGGATGATTACTATAAAAATCGCCATACCTATGCCCCTTATCTCAAACCGTTGGAGTTTCAGACAGAAATTTCTGTCGATAAAATTCAGGAGTATGTCACCCATCCCCAAAGTCTAGAGACTGATAATCCTCATAAGTACTTAGCCGTTAAGGAGGTAGAAATTTTCTGTAATTTTCCCAACGATGACATTGGCAAAATTACCCTCGTAGATATTCCAGGGCTAGGAGATTTCAAATCAAGCGATCGCCAGTTGATGCTGGAAACCCTGGGCAAGGATGTGGATGTTATTTTGTTGATCCGCCGTCCCGATGTCGTTGGAGATGATTTGCAAGATAAAGACACAGAGCTGTACGATAGAGCAGAATTAGCCGTTGATGATTTATCCCAGCGGGTTTTCATCGTTTTGAACCAGTTGCGGGATAATAAAGATGCAAAAAAGGCTTGCGAAAAATTTGAAGACAGGCTAAATGACGGCAGTTTAGGCATGGAGTTTGTTGATTGTTTGATTGCCGATTGTAGTAGCCCAGAGGAAGCTCAAAATAAAGTTTTAGATGTAGTTTTATATTACCTAACTAATAACATCAAAGACTTAGATCTAATGATGGCAAAATCATGTCAAGAACAATTACAGTTAATTAGTCAAGAAATTCGGACAACGCTTGATAAAAGTAAGCAGATTTTTGGAGATATTGATGATGATGACTATCAGGATATCGAAGAAGCCTATGCTAAATTGTTTGGAGATAAAGATAGTGGTTGGTGGCGAGAGATAAGTTTACGCTTACAGGAGTTAAGATCAGAAATTTGGTATCAACGTCAAGCCCCTAACGACGATCTTTATGAGACATTTGTCAGCGCATTGGATCTGTGTAGTGAAGACAAAGGAATTTTGTCCAAAGATAATGCTATCAAAATGATCAATGATCAAATTAAAATTGTCGGTGCTTTCCGGGCTTACCCAGATTATCAAGATGAGTTGCGAGTGCTTATTTCCCATCGTTTTTTGACCTTGGATAAGAGCCTGTGGCGAACAGTCGAGTTCATGAAAAACAAGGTGGCTGAGATTCTCCAGGAAAATGGGCTTTTGAGTGTCTTAAGCGAGGCAGAGGGAACTGAGTTTTTCTTGGCAATTTATAATTTGATCCCTAATAAATACGCTATGTTGAAAGAAGGATTCAGAATTATTACTGACTTTCGTCTTTCTTACCGTGGTCTAATCCTGCCTCGCATCCGTCAACATTTAGATGGACTAACCAGCATCACTGCCACTGCGGGCAGTAATGGTTTTTCTGAGTCTCAGGAAGAACTAACTTTATCTGTATCTGCTAACACAACAGCAGATGAAATTTTCTCTGCTTTAGAAATTGACTATGATAAGGCTATCAACCGTCTCAGACCCGCTTTGGAAGAGTTGCTATGTGAACCCAATGAAGCAACCTATGCCATGGTGGAAGAATTTATTGATAATGTAATCCGTCAGCAAGGTATTGCCAATGAGTGGAAAAATTTTCTCCGTCGGTACAAGGGTAAAATCTGGAGTAATGATTTTGGACAACAGGAAAGAGAACGGCAAATTCGTAAGGATTGGTTGTCTATAACCAAGGATTTGGAACATCTTAGTCAAGCTCAGCATTTTTCCTTTATCCAATAATTATTCAGGAGTCTAACAATGGTTATCGAAGCAGGCAACGAACTAAAAGTTATTATGGTCGCCCCTAGGGGAATCGGTAAAACTAGCCTTTTGGCGGCTATGCACGAAGAATTTACTAAAACTTTTGAGCGGGCTAATCTGCAAACCTGGATTTCTGATACCAACACGATGCTTGCAATAGAAGAGTGTAAGGAAATCTTAAAAAACATGGACTATCGTCTTCAGAGAACAGTTACTCCTACACAGCCTAAAGATAATCCTTTTCTTTCCAAAGGCTTTATTTTTGAAATTGGTAGTGCTGGACAGAAATTCATGAAATTACATTTTACTGATCCATCGGGAGAGTATTTTAAATCTACAGCAGCTCAAAATCATAAAGAGTTTATAAGCTATCAACTAAACACTTGCGATGCTATTGTGATTCCCATTGACGCGACTGCTCTGATGGAAACTAAGCGTGGTAGAGCGAGGGCAGAAGAAATAGGTATTTGGCATGAGGAAAAAAATGATCCGTCCCGCATAACTCAACTTTTAAAAGACGCTTTTTCCGGTGGTAATATAACCTCTCCTCGTTTAATTATTCTTGCTCCAGTCAAAAGTGAGAGCTATGTTAGGAATGGGCAGGAGGCTGAAAAACTATTGGATCATGTCAAGTTCGGCTATGCTAACCTTTTAGATTTTTTAAAATCTGATAGCTTAGTTGATAAAGTTTCAGTTGTAGTTACGCCAGTTCAAACTATTGGAAATGTTACTTTTGCATATCATAAGCAGGACGATCAAACAGGCTTTACCCAATTTTTCTATCATAAAACACCCATTACTGCTCCCTATGCCCCAAAAGATGGAGATCAACCTTTAAGGTACGTTCTTTTATTTTTGATCAACTTATATTTAGATGAAAAAAGAAAAATATTAGAAGAGGAACAAGAAAAATTAAAGTCCTTACAGCATGATTTAAATATTAAGTCTGAACAATATGAAAACGCAAAGCAAGAATATGAGTATAGAAAAAGAAATCTAGAAGCAAGAAATCGTGTTTGGTGGGGTTTTCGTCATGTTGCCAACTTTTTTGATGATCGTAATACTGTTTTTGAAATTGCACAAGATCAATTTGGTAGCAGTAGCAAAGAAAAAAATAACGTGGAGATAAACGTTAATGATAGTCAAATAGCTATCAAGGCAACAGAAGAACAAATTAGCACTTTTAGCAACGCATTATTTAGATTTGCCATTGGCTGTAAAAATATTGATGGTTTTGCAGTTCTTCAAGGTCATAAATATCTAAAAATTCCGCAAACACTTTTTTAATACATTGTTTATTGGGTTTATTTAAGATGAATAATTATGAAATTTACGTAAAAACTTCCGCCATTGGGCAATCGGGTATTCACTGGCGACATATTATTAGTGATGAGCAACATCTTACAGAAGCACCTCCCTTACTAGAAGAGCATCTGTTTAAACATAAAGATGGTTTTAATGTGGGAATTAATGATTTATTTAATGAAGTTTCACCTTCTTTATTGATATTTAAAAATAAGGAAAAAATAATGTTGGAGGTGGCTGGAATTGAATCTCCCGAACGTTCTAAGCGAATGGGAAGAAAAGTACTTAATTTAATTGCTTGGATCACTGATAATAATCAAGACGGTGATACTATTATTAGGAAAATTGCCTACGATGTTATCCAGTATCTACTTGGTAAGCAAAACAAAATTGAGAGCTTAATCAATACATCAATCGACTTTTATGAAACCGAAGAATTTCGTGTAGATTCCAGCTTAGTAGATAAATATATCAGCGAATTAGATAATGTCAAGAATGAAAGTGAGATGAGTTTGTCTCAAGAAATAGCTTTAAGCTCAGAAGAAAAGTTAGAAAAATTAGCAGAAATCATTCAAACATTTTCTTTACCTATGGAATGGGAGGCACATAATTACACTAGTAATCTCAAAGAAATTAAGTCAGAAGGTGTAATCATTGTCGTTACAAATAGATTAGAACAAGAAGACCTTTTCTATTATGCTGGAGTCTGGCGTGGTTTTGCATCTAATGTAGAAGAACCTCAATCGTTGACTAAGTCAGTTATTTTTACTGAATCTCCGCATGAAGTTCCTGTTCATCAAGAAAACTTAATCGATCAGGGAGGATCTAATCCGCCAAAAAAGCTCCCGATGTTACTGATAACAATAGTTCTTATTATCAGTCTAGTAGTTACTGTGATGATTCTCAAACCGAAGATTTTTCTCCCATCCCCACACCCCAACCCAAGCAAACAAGAGGAGAGTCGGGAGCATCGGAACACTCCCTTGATCCCGGAAGTCTTGTCAATAAAGGAATAGATGTTTTGGGAACAGGGCTTGCTAGTGTAATTGTTAATGTTCTCAATAATCCGTCCTTGACTCCAGATATTTTAGAAACGCGAATGCTTAAACTAGAGCAAAATACTAGATTTGCTCTGCTTCAAATTGTCAAATTTATAAAAGAAAAGCCACATGATAAGTTTACTGAAAATTTCATGTGTTTAGCCAATAACGATAATATAAAAAATAATAAGTATAAGAAACAAATTGATAATGCATCTTGTAAAATTGATAGATCTATGATAGATGATCAGAAATCACATAAAGAATTAGGTGAGTTTTTAATGCACCTTGATAAAGTACAACGCGAAGGGTTCGATAGGGTTTGTTATTTCTTGATTTACTGTGAAAATAAAAATAATTATAATTATCTCAACCAAATTGAAAAAAAATACCTTAGACATTTTTGGGGTATTTATAACGATATTTCATCTAGCTAAAACTAGAGACTCTCAAAATCAATTGATTTGAATTACTTTGCTATCGTTTTTTGGGTGCATCCCACTTGAGGTAATACTTGGGGACTAGTATGGCTGTGAGAGAATGGAAGAGTTCCCTTTAGGTAGAAAGCTATGTTACCGATGCCCCCAGAAGAACAAGCACTGGTTGATGAATATACTACAAAAGTAGC
>JBGSZT010000114.1:0-38675 GCA_041750255.1 Synechocystis sp. | reverse complement strand
AGCAATTCTCATTTTGACTTCAAGCCTGATTTTTGAGGACTGTTCCCAACGGAGGAATAAGCTTTTCAAGGATCGTTATTGCAGTAATTCTCAATAAGGTTGGCTCAAATTAGCTTAAATTTCCATACTGAGAATTGCTGCACCCAAGCCACGGCACTATTGAGTGCCGGCCAAACTGAGGCAGACCTTAGCCTAGGGAAACAACTCCTAGAGGAATTGGTCGCGGCCAATCAAGCCCAAGAAGAATACAACCTCAAACGCACCAATGTCACCGCTGAATGCCGAATTGCCTTCCGTAAGCTCTATGACAGGGTAAATCGCATTAATAAATCCGGTCAAATGATCTATGACGTTGAAAGTGCCAAGGGTAGATTATTTCGTAGTTCCTGGACTTCGGCGATCGCCACTGAAGAGGCAGAAATACTAGATTCCCTAGAAATCAGTCCAGATGATGAAAATGATTGATTTATTAATCGTGCCTTACAAGAGCGCAGGGTTTTCATGAGTCATGGGGTGCAGAGACTTCCTTTAAAATATCGGCACTTAATCCCGTCAAACCCATGACCTCTGCCAAAGATAATCCTCTTTCCAGTAGTTTTTGAGCCACCTCCAGTTTTCCTTCTAATTTGCCTTCTAGCTTGCCTTTGAGAAGACCTCGTTGTTCTCCTTTGAGAAGACCTTGTTGTTCTCCTTTGAGGAGACCCCTTTGTTCGCCTTCCTGCAAAATTTCTTGATAAACGGCGGATTCTTTCATGATTTCGCTCCGTAAAATACTCTTGATCAGTTCTGGCTTAACCAACAATCCCCCAAAGACAGCGGCGGCGGTGGTCAAGTTGGCTTTCACTCTTCTGTCTTCAATTGTATCTAGGGCTAGAGCAACTTCCCGCAACCGTTGCGTGGCATCCGAGCTTTGGGTTAAGACGGCGAGGGGTAATAGCCCTGGACTGCTTAAAAAAGGCTCCGGTGATTCTTCCCAGAGGCGAATGACGCGATAGCGGTGGCTGGTGTCTCCCAATTGAAAACTATCTTGGTAGACCAAGCCAGACCCGGTTTTTTTCAGGTAAATGACCACTTGGTGCATGGTTTTATTCGGGAAACGCCGATGCACTCGCACCCGATAGTCCAGCATCCGAAAACCCATGGTCTCATCCGGTTCGGTCTGAAATTCTAGATGCAAAACCATGTCATCGGACTGTTCCAAAATTAGGGAATCAGCCCGAATCGGCTCCAAAGAGAGTTCCTTCGGACTCAGGGTTGTCAGGGTAACGGATTTCCCTAGTAGCCAAGTGGCGTAGTCCTCGGAAAAGGTTTCTGTTAGAAATTTACAGATATTGTCAAACATCCCAGAACTTTATCATCAAATCCAGTCTCCCGGAATAAGGCGATCGCCTTTCTTCCTAACGGTGTATGTTTTCTTGTTGGGCAACAATCCATCCCTGCTCAACCCGCATCAGCCAATGCCCCGGTAGGGAAGGAGTTGTACTGCGATTGGGGGCTGTGATTAAAGCGGCGATCGCCTCAATTTGCTCAAAATTAGGAGCCTGGGGCAAAAGCTCTTGTAAAAAGCGCCGGATTACTCGTCGTTGTAGGGCTAGGGGCAAGGCTCGGAGTTGCTGGCGGTCTAGCTGAGGAGGGTTTATTTTGGCGATCGCCCCATAGTGGAGAGTGGTCAGCTCTTCGAGATAGGTCACTTCCGCGTCTAATAATTCTACGGTTTGGGACAATGCCCTTTCTATCTGAGGATTGAAATGGTCTTGCAGATAGGGAATTAATTCTTGGCGGATGCGATTGCGGGCGTACTTAGGATTGTCGTTGTAGGCATCTTGCCAGAGAGGCAGGTCAAACTGACGGCAAAAATCCCCGGTTTCTTGGCGACTGATCCCCAATAACGGGCGAATTAACTGAATATCGGCGGTTAGGTGCCGTTGCCAACCCAAGGACTGAAGACCATCACTACCACTGCCCCGCATCAGGTTATAGAGAAAGGTTTCCGCCCGGTCACTGCGGCTATGCCCCGTGACAATGTAATTAAATCCGCCCATTTCTGCCATTTCGACCAAGGCTTGGTAGCGCCACACCCGCGCGGCGGCTTCGGTTTCCTTGAGTCCTGAGGCAGATTGAAGATGACAGGGCAAGCCAAACCGATGCGCTAGGGTTTGCACATGCTCCGCTATTCCTGCGTCTAATCTCCAACCATGGTCACAATGGGCGATCGCCAGAGTCCAGCCCCATTTTTCCTGTAAATCTACCAAAAGCTTCAACAAACAGACCGAATCTTGCCCCCCGGAGACGGCGATCAGAATACGACTATCCTTCGGCAACAAAGACCGTTGACGCAGAGTTTTGTGCAATTCGCTGTGGAGGGGAGTCCAGGTCATGGCGGCAAAAGTATCAGACGTTACCTCTCCTCGTCGGAGAAACAAGCACCTGCTAGGATAAAAAGTAATTAATTTTTATTGGTATAGACCATGAGTGATCTAATTGTCATTGCCTACGACGACGAATTCAAGGCTGAAGAGGTTCGTCTTACCCTCGCCAAACTCCAGGTTGAACACCTGATCGAGATGGAAGACGCCGCCGTTGTGGTTAAAAACGCTGACGGAAAAGTCAAACTCAAGCAAGCCGTGAACCTGACCGGCGCCGGTGCCACCAGTGGCGGTTTCTGGGGTTTGCTGATCGGGACTCTCTTCTTTTCGCCCATCTTTGGCGCGGCCATTGGTGCAGCCAGTGGCGCCTTAGCCGGTGCCCTCAGTGATGTTGGTGTTAATGATGATTTTATGCGGGAATTGGGTACCACCCTCCAACCCGGAACGTCGGCCCTTTTTGTCCTGGTGCGTAAAGTCACCCCCGATAAAGTGTTGGCTGAAGTAAGCAAGTACGGCGGTAAAGTCCTGCGAACCTCCCTTTCTAAGGATGAAGAAACCCAACTCCAGGAAGTTCTCGACAACCGTGGTGTCACTGCCCAAAGCCTAGAAGCCTAGGTGAAGCTATTGGCTTAAATGTTAAATCCCCCAGAATTTGGGGGATTTTTGCTTAATTTAGACCGATTGTGGCACGGCGAACAGCAAAATTCGATTCAAGAGGTTCGGGGCAAAGCGTTGACACCAAAGTGCCAAATGACTCTGCCAGCCCACAATAATCTCGGCTTGATTGCGCCGCAGTCCTTCCATCAGGGTTTGGGCAACTCGTCCGGCGGTCATGGGTCTGACCCAGCGGAAGCGCTGGAGGTCTTTGATCATGTCGGTGTCGGTCAAGGTTGGCAACAGGGTCACCACTTTGATATTGTGGCTGGCCAATTCTCCCCGCAATGCCTGGGAAAATCCCAAAATGGCAAATTTAGTAGCGGAATAGGTGGCCATAGTCGGTGCGGCGACTTTACCCATCAGACTAGAGACATTGACAATGGTGCCTTCTCGTTGGGACACCATGCGTCGGGCAATGCAACGGGTCACGGTGTAGAGTCCCAGCAGATTCAGGGAAATTTCCTGCAAAATTTCGGAAAAACGAGCGTTTAAGAAGGAATTTTGGTAAGCAACCCCCGCACAATTGACCAAAATATGGATCGGCCCATGGTCACGCCAGGTTTTGGCGATCGCCGTGTTAACCTCAACGGTTTGGGTCAAGTCGAGGGGAAGACTTACCACCTCTAGGCCGGGGTAGGCGGCGGTCAGTTCTGAGGCGACCTGAGTGAGGGGGTCTAGATTGCGGGCAACGAGGATCAAGCGAGAAACGCCACATTGAGCCAACTCTTCGGCGATCGCCCGACCAATCCCTCGGGATGCGCCGGTGACTAAGGCGGTTTTACCTAGGAAATGCATACGTCTACCTCCTGTGTATCGAGGTTAGGGTGATTAAGATCTTGGAACTGTGAAAAATGCTGAGGAAATATCCTGCAAAACGAGAACTCTCAGTCTCGGTGTGTAGCGATGAACAAAGGAACGATTGATCTAAGCATAGTGAAACGCCTCCTAAAGTGATTCAGCGTGGGAGAAACTACTCCTCGAAGCACACAATAGCAAACTAATCAAGATTGTGCAAGATTTCTTAACGTTTTGATGACACTTTCTCGGTTGTCCTAGTCAAAATCGGGACTCTGGCAGAAACTGGCGATCACCAAACCTAACGAAAATCTATCAAAGAAGTATTTATGAGCTACTAAACTTGATGGTGTTTTAGTTAATGAACTAATTTGAAAATCAATAATGAAATCGACTCAAAGAAGAATTACCGATACGCTCGCCATATCAGTTCCCTAGAATCAAAATACCCACAAAAGCAAATATACCAACAGCGATCAAGGCGATCGCCACGAGGAGGCTAAGGGATAGACGAGATTGGTAGGTGAATTTTTTTTGTTTAATATTTTCGAGATCCTGGCGATGGTTTAAGGCGGCTCCCAGCAGGGCGAAGGTGCCAATAACAATAAAAGAAAGCCCCAGAACACGGGAGAGATGAAAGCGATCAACGCCCGTATCAAATGTATTATGGATAGCGGCGACAATGCGGTCAATCCCAACTCCAAAACTAATCAGGGAAAGACTCGTGCGAATCCAAGCCATTAACGTACGTTCGGCGGCGGCACGATTACGTTCCTTGGCTAATTCATTGGTCATACTGTAGGAGTCTGGAGATGAACTCATGGAAATAAAAAAATAGGTAATGGACACCTCGATTAATGCAACGGTTATTTAATTGAAGCCCGTGTCTTAAAATTCTAGAATAAAGCATAGATTTGTTTAGATAAACGCCTCCATGACTCCCCCTCCCCCCCTCTGGCTCTACGACACCACCCTACGCGATGGCGCTCAACGAGAAGGCATTGCCCTTTCTCTGGCAGATAAACTCACCATTGCCCGCCAGCTAGACCAGATGGGAATTCCCTTCATTGAGGGGGGGTGGCCCGGAGCCAATCCCAAGGATGCTCAATTTTTCTGGCATTTACGCGAACATCCCCTGAGCCAAGCTGAAATTGTCGCCTTCTGCTCCACCCGTCGCCCTCACAAAACGGCGGCGGAAGATAAATTACTCCAAGCCCTGCTCTCGGCGGGGAGCCATTGGCTGGCTATTTTTGGCAAATCCTGGGACCTCCATGTCACCGAAGGGCTGAATACGACCCTAGCGGAAAATTTAGCCATGATTACCGATACCATCACCTATCTACGGAGTCAGGGTAAACGAGTTATCTACGACGCAGAACATTGGTTTGATGGCTATAAAGCTAATCCTGACTATGCCTTGGCAACCCTCCAAGCCGCCCAAGCCGGAGGGGCAGACTGGCTCGTCCTTTGTGACACCAATGGCGGAACGTTGCCCCATGAAGTGCCGGCGATCGTCCAGCAGGTAAAAAAAGACCTGGGCTTGAATCCCCTAGACCCAACTTCGCCCAAGCTAGGCATCCATGCCCACAACGATGGGGGAACGGCGGTGGCTAATTCCTTGGCCGCGGTGATGGCGGGGGCAGAAATGGTCCAAGGCACGATCAATGGCTATGGAGAACGCTGTGGCAATGCCAATCTTTGTACTGTCATTCCCAATCTACAACTCAAACTCGGCTATGCTTGCCTGCCGGCGGAGAAGCTCCAGGAGTTGACCGTCACCAGTCGTCTGATCAGTGAAATTGTCAACCTGGCCCCCGATGACCATGCCCCCTTTGTCGGTCGGTCGGCCTTTGCCCATAAGGGAGGAATTCATGTCTCCGCAGTCCAGCACAATCCCTTGACCTACGAACATATTGCACCGGAGGCCATTGGTAATGAACGGCGAATTGTGGTCTCAGACCAAGCCGGATTAAGCAATATTCTCTCCAAGGCCCAACGCCTCGGCATTGAGTTGGTCAAGGATGACCCCGTTTGTCGGCAAATTCTAGACCAATTGAAATCCCTGGAAAACCAAGGCTATCAGTTTGAAGCGGCAGAAGCCAGTTTTGAACTACTTCTGCGTGAGGCCATGGGCGATCGCCGTCCTTTGTTTGAGATCAAGGGGTTTCAGGTGCATTGTGACCTTTTGCAGGGCAATGGCCTCCCCTACAGTTACGCCCTGGCAACGATCAAAG
Source organism: Synechocystis sp. (assembly GCA_041750255.1). Lineage (GTDB taxonomy): Bacteria > Cyanobacteriota > Cyanobacteriia > Cyanobacteriales > Microcystaceae > Synechocystis. The sequence continues at coordinate 32,623 of JBGSZT010000114.1, read as the reverse complement.
TGGCGGTGAATGGCGAAGATATTTTAGAAGTGGCCGAAGGTAATGGCCCGGTGTCTGCCCTCGATGGGGCCCTACGAAAAGCCCTGGTGCGTTTTTATCCACAAATTGCCCATTTTCACCTCACCGATTACAAGGTCAGGATTTTGGATAGTACCGCTGGCACTGACGCCAAAACGAGGGTCTTGGTCGAGTCGGGCAATGGAGAACAACGCTGGACAACCCTAGGAGTATCCAGCAATATTTTAGAGGCATCCTATCAGGCAGTAGGCGAAGGGATTGAGTATGGACTGCGCCTCCTCACCTGCGGCATTGTGGCTTAATTCCTGTTTTCCCAAACTAACTAGCATGGTAGGCGGCGCCGAGGTATAACTCCCCGACCATGGGGTCGTTGAGCAAACTTTCCCCCGTGCCTTCGAGCTTATCTTTGCCATTTTCGAGGACGTAGCCCCGGTCTGCCATCATCAAGGCTCGTTTGGCATTTTGCTCCACTAAAATAATCGCCTTGCCCGCTGAATTAATGGCTTTAATTTGCTCAAACACATCCTTAACTAAGATGGGGGATAGGGCCGCCGAGGGTTCATCCAATAATAATAAATCGGGGTCTAACATCAACGCCCTGCCCATGGCCAACATCTGGCGCTCGCCTCCCGATAGCGTCCCCGCTTTTTGATCCCGGCGTTGGGACAATTTAGGGAACATGGTATAAATTCGCTCTTTTAAAGTCTTGGGGGAGCCTGGATGCAAAAAAGCTCCCATGTCTAAATTTTCGGCGACGGTTAAGGTGGCAAAAACGTTGGAGATTTGGGGGACGTAGCACATCCCCCGGCGCACAATTTGATCCGACGCTAAACCCGCAATCTTTTCCCCTTTAAAAATGATCTCGCCGCGACTGGGGGTCAAAAGCCCGAAAATAGTCTTTGCTAGGGTGGATTTTCCGGCACCATTGGGCCCAATCACCGTGACTAATTCTCCGGGACGAACGGCAAAGTTGATGCCCTGGAGAATGGGCAGATCGGGCACATAGCCAGCAAATACGTTATTGACTTCGAGCAAATAGGTCATGGTGGGGCGACGGGCTCTAAACTTAGGCGGGAGTTTTCTGTAAATCGGGGCGTTCTTCCGGCAAAATTGCAGCTTCGACGGGACAAACTTGTAGGCAAATGCCGCAATCAATACAGATGGCAAAGTCAATCCAAAACCAGTCGGTTCCTTTACTGTTTTTACCAGGGCCGGGATGGATACAAGCGACGGGGCAGGCTTCAACGCAATCGGCAATGCCTTCGCAGGTTTCAGTCACAATGGAATGGGGCATGAGGGGAACTGTTGGAGGGTTAAAGCATTCTTTCTTAATTAAAACATTGTTGCAAACCTTGGTGATTACAACAATTTGCAACGTTCCCTAGGCTTGGGCTGATCTGCTGACCTAAGATTGTTAATAATACCTCCCTAAATCCTATGCGTTCCGGTATTTTCACTGCTCTATTGGCGACCGGTCTAGTTCTGCCCCTTTCCATGTCCGTCGCCGCTCCGTCCGATTCTTTTTCGTTGCAGTCTCCGGTTCACCAAGAACAGCTCTACCGAGCTTCGGTCAAGCAAAATCCCCGTAATTTGAATGGTTATCTAGAATTAGCTGATTTTCTCTCCCAACAGAGCCGCCATGAAGAGGTGATCGCCGTTTATCAGCAGGCATTGAAGCAATATCCTCAGCAAGCGGATCTTTACTACGATTTGGCGGTGACCCTAACCGAAAAAGGTGACCTGGAAGAAGCAAAATCCAATTACCAAAAGGTATTGAGCCTAGACCCCCAGCATGGGGATGCTATTTATAATCTGGGTTTGATTTCCTTTGCCCTGGGCGATGTGGTCGCGGGAATGGAGCATTTTCAGTCCATGATCACCATCTATCCCGATCATCCCGATGCTTATATTTGGTTGGGCAAGGGCTATTATGTCCAAAATCAGATGGATAAAGCCGTTCAAGCCTGGGAAACGGCGATCGCCCTAGACCCCGATGCGGTCTATGCCTACAACAGCCTGGGAGATCTCCTAGTTCGTCAAGGTCAGCTTGACCAGGCGATCGCCTATTATCGGCAAGCCCTGGCCCACCCCGATCAAGAGGGGATTCCGGTGAGCGCCCATGCCTTGGCCCACCACGGTCTGGGGACGGCTCTCCAGCGCCAGGGGAATACGGCAGAAGCAATGCGTGAATACCAAGAAGCCCTGCGACTGGCTCCTGATTTTGAACCTGCCCAAACCAATTTGACGGGGCTTAACGGCGATCGCCATTGAGTCGATACGCGAATCTCCTAGAATGAGGCTCTAACTCGTCTTTTTCTGCTGTTGTCATGTCCTCCGATTACCTTGAACGTATCCTCAAAGCCCGTGTCTATGATGTTGCCCACGAAACCCCCCTCGACTATGCCAGCAATCTCTCGACTCGCCTAGCTAATCGAGTTTACTTCAAGCGGGAAGACCTACAACCGGTTTTTTCCTTCAAATTACGGGGCGCCTACAACAAAATGGCGCAACTTTCCCCAGAATTACTCAAAAAAGGGGTTATTGCAGCATCGGCGGGGAATCATGCCCAGGGCGTTGCCCTAGGAGCCTCTAAACTGGGCACCCAAGCGATTATTGTCATGCCAATCACCACCCCTCAAATGAAGGTGGATGCGGTGAAGGCGCGGGGTGGGGTGGTCGTTCTCCATGGGGAGACCTACGATGATGCCTACGTCTATGCCCGGCAATTGGAGCAGGAAAAAGGTCTGACCTTTATTCATCCCTTTAATGACCCCGATGTGATCGCCGGTCAGGGCACCATTGGCATGGAAATTTTGCGTCAATACCAACAACCGATCCAGGCGATTTTTGTGGCGATCGGCGGCGGCGGACTGATTGCGGGCATTGCGGCCTACGTCAAGCGGCTTTATCCAGAGATTAAAATCATTGGAGTTGAGCCGGTGGATGCCGATGCCATGGCCCAGTCGCTCAAGGCGGGTCATCGGGTTAAGCTGGCCCAGGTGGGCTTATTTGCCGATGGGGTGGCGGTGCGGGAAGTGGGAAATGAGACCTTTCGGCTCTGTCAGCAGTACGTGGATGAGGTGATCCTGGTGGACACCGATGATATTTGTGCCGCCATCAAAGATGTTTTTGAGGATACCCGCTCTATTTTGGAACCCGCGGGGGCCCTGGCGATCGCCGGCTTAAAAAGCTATGTGGAACGGGAGCAGTGTAACAATGAAACCCTGATTGCCGTGGCCTGTGGCGCCAATATGAACTTCGACCGCCTGCGTTTTGTGGCAGAGCGGGCGGAATATGGAGAGCGCCGGGAAGCGATTTTTGCGGTCACGATCCCCGAAGAACGGGGCAGTCTGCGGCAATTTTGCGAAGTGTTGGGCAAACATAACCTGACGGAATTTAGTTATCGCATTGCGGGTCACCAAGATGCTCATATTTTTGTCGGCATTCAAATCCAAAATCGTGAGGAGGCGATCCATCTGGCGCAAACCTTTACTTCCAAAGGCTTTCCCACCCTCGATCTCACCGATGATGAATTGACCAAACTCCATTTGCGTCATATGGTCGGAGGACGGACAACCCTGATGGGGCATGAATTACTCTATCGGTTTGAATTTCCTGAACGCCCGGGGGCCTTGATGAAGTTTTTGAGCTGTATGAATCCAACTTGGAATATTAGTCTCTTTCATTATCGCAACCATGGAGCTGACTATGGGCGCATTGTGGTGGGGATGCAGGTGCCGCCGGAGGATATGGGCCATTGGCAAGCCTTTTTGGATACCTTGGGTTATCGCTATTGGGATGAAAGTCAAAATCCGGCCTATCAATTATTTTTGGGCTAATTCGGATAAGAATAGTTGGGTCGGCTACGACCCAGGGAGTTATGCTTGCAATCCATTGAAACATTGATCGACCAAGGTCAATTCCCCCTGGCCAATCAGGCCTTGCAGGACCACTATGCCCAAGCGTGCGCTACGAATACGACGGCAATGGTGCTGGCGGAAATGATCCCCCTGGGGCTACGCATTCTAGAAGATGGTGAGTTTGAAGACCGCTGGGCGGTATCTAAACTGCTGAGTCAATGGGGAAATGGGGTGATCGGGCCTCTGCTGAAGGTATGGCGAAATGAGGGCTTAGAGACCGAGCATCGCTGGTTTGCCGGTCGGCTGTTGGCGCATTTTCCCCAGGCTGACACCATCGCCGCTTTAGTCCAGGTATTGACCACATCAGATTCAGAAGAATTAACGGCGATCGCCGCCCAATCCCTGGCTCAGATCGGACAACCGGCTCTTGAGGCACTAATCCCATTGTTAGCCGAGCCCGAGACCCGTCGCCTCGCCACCAAGGCCCTGGCTCAAATCCCCTCTAGGGCTGTGATTGAGCCCCTATTGGCAGTAATGCAGGATGCCGATGAGACAATCCGCACCTGGGCCATCTCTGCCCTGGCCAATTTTGCGGATGCCAGCATCCTGCCGGCATTACAAGCGGCTTGCACCGATCTCTCTCCCCGAGTGCGCCAGGAAGCCGTGACGGCCCTGGGCAATGCCAGTCATTTTATTGAGGCCAATGAGGTGATTGCACAACTTCAGCCCCGCCTTTTTGATCTCAATTTAGAAGTCTGTCAACGAGCGGCGATCGCCCTGAGTCGGGTTAAAACCGATCAATGCGCGACGGTGCTCTGGTCGGTCTGGCGATCGCCAACAACTCCCTCGGCCCTAGGATTGACAATCCTGCAAAGCTTGGCTTGGCTAGAATCGCCCCTGGCATTGCACTATCTGCATCAAGCCTTTGCTCAGGCCCCAGACCCGGAAAAACTAGAAATCATTCAACTCCTCGGACGAATCCAAAGCCCGGAGTTAGCGCCAGAAATTGAAAAAATCTTGGAGCAATGGATTCCGGCGAAGACCCAACGGGACTCGGATATTGCCCTAGCCACCAAGCTCGCCTATAGCTGGGGAAAGCTCCAACAGGTTTCTGCGATTCCTCAATTGCGACTTTGGGCGACCCACTCCCAGCCGGGACTGCGTCTCCAGGCGATCGCCGCCCTAAAACAATGTATGGCACTCCAAAAAGTTTGATCTCCATGCAATCACCTCAAAAAAATATGCAGTCAACGCATCAAACCCCAAGGCTTTGTTACTAAAGATACAAATCTTTACATTAAAACAAGGCATTCTTGGGGAGAGTTTTGAGAGCGATACCGCGAATTTTGGTTTCGGTACGACCCTTGACAAGCTTCTGAAAACACCGAGGCTCAATCCTTTCTTTTTAGCTACTTTTTAGCGCCAAGAGATTGACCCGGAATAAATTGATCCCTGCCCTTTTTATTCTAGACCAACCCAAAAGCTATGAGTAGTTTGTCCCGTAGAAAATTTCTCCTTACCGCCGGAGCGACGGCGATCGGAACCGCCATCCTCCACGGATGCACAACTGGCGGTGATGCCCCCTCAACCTCGACTAGCCCGACAACCGCCACAAGTCCCGCCGCCCCAGGGGCAGAACCCCCGGAAGTAACAACCGCGAAACTTGGATTTATTGCCCTAACCGATGCTGCGCCCTTAATTGTTGCCAAGGAGAAAGGATTTTTTGCCAAATATGGTATGACAGGGGTCGAGGTGATGAAACAGGCTTCTTGGCCCGTCACCCGCGATAACCTAGAACTCGGGTCGGGTGGGGGTGGCATCGATGGCGCTCACATTCTGACCCCCATGCCCTACTTCATGTCCTTGGGAACCATTACCAAAACCAAGCAAGCAGTTCCGCTTTATATCCTGGCGCGACTCAATACAAACGGGCAGGGTATTTCCGTATCTAACGCCTACAAAGACCTAAAAGTGTCCTTAGATAGTACTCCCCTCAAGGAGGCCTTTGCTAAAGCAAAAGCTGGGGGCAAAGAACTAAAGGTTGCCATGACTTTCCCTGGTGGAACCCATGATTTATGGATTCGCTATTGGTTGGCGGCGGGAGGGATTAGTCCCGGCAAGGATGTATCGGTTATTCCGGTTCCTCCTGCGCAAATGGTCGCCAACATGAAAGTAGCGAATATGGAGTCTTTTTGTGTCGGGGAGCCCTGGAATGCTCAGTTAGTCAATCAAAAATTGGGCTATTCGGCTTTGATCACGGGCGAATTATGGAAGGATCACCCCGAAAAATCCTTTACGATGCGGAAAGATTGGGTAGATAAAAATCCAAAGGCGGCGTTGGCCCTGCTCAAAGGCGTTTTGGAAGCTCAGCAGTGGTGTGATGACCCAGCCAATAAGGAAGAAATGGTCAAAATTATTTCTGATCGTCAGTACTTGAAAGTTCCCCCTGCAGATATTTTGAGTCGCTTGCAGGGCAAGGTCGATTTTGGCGATGGCCGGACCCTAGATAATCCTGATTTGGCGATGAAGTTCTGGCAAAACAACGCCTCCTATCCCTATAGAAGCCATGACCTTTGGTTCTTGACGGAAGATATTCGCTGGGGCTACCTACCTGAGAATACCGATACTCAGAAAATCATTAATGAAGTCAATCGTGAAGACCTTTGGAAACAAGCGGCTCAATCTTTGGGCATCCCCGCCGAGCAGATTCCGGCCAGTACTTCTCGTGGTGTAGAGACTTTCTTTGATGGCATTAAGTTTGACCCCGAAAATCCCAAGGCTTATCTTGATAGCCTAAAAATCAAGACAATTAAGGCCTAACTTTGTTTAGTTCCCCCTCCTCGGGGGATTGCATCCTCATACCATTTGAATTCCTAATAACATCCATGGCAAACGCAACCCTACCCCGTGCCCGTCGTAATTTCTTTAGTTTTATAGTCCAATCTAAAAAAGTGGTGCGCCCCCTGGTGGCATTGGTCGTTATCCTGGTAATTTGGCAGATTCTCTGTTCAGGTGCTAATCCTAATTTGCCCAGTCCTTTAACGGTTATTCAAGAAACCTGGGACCCTCTCATTATTAATCCTTTTTTTGATAATGGCGGAACCGATAAAGGCCTAGGACTACAAATTTTTGCAAGTTTGACTCGGGTAGCGGTCGGATTCTCTTTAGCAGTGATCGTGGGCATTGCTTTAGGTATTTTGATCGGCACTACCCGCGTTATGTATGATGCCCTAGATCCCATCTTTCAAGTCTTACGAACCATTCCTCCCTTAGCTTGGTTGCCCATTGCCCTGGCCGCTCTACGGGAAAGTGAACCCTCTGCTATTTTTGTTATTTTTATTACCTCTATCTGGCCCATTATCATCAATACAACGGTAGGGGTTCAGCAGATTCCCCAGGATTATCGTAATGTGTCGCGGGTCTTGCAACTCTCGAAAACCGACTATTTTTTTAATATTCTTTTCCCGGCTTCCGTTCCCTACATTTTCACAGGGCTTCGCGTTGGCATTGGCCTATCTTGGTTGGCGATCGTGGCGGCGGAAATGTTGGTCGGCGGTGTTGGTATTGGCTTTTTTATCTGGGATGCCTATAACAGTTCTCGGATGAGTGAAATTATCCTAGCTCTGATTTATGTGGGTATTGTGGGTTTGATTTTAGACCGATTTATGGCATTTTTGGCAAGTATCGTAGTCCCGGCTGAGCAAAAATAAGTCCCCGACCTAATAGCCACTAATTACCCACCGTAGCTTGATCATTGTTTGATGAATCCTATGTCTAGTTTTATTGAGATTGACCACGTTGATCGTATTTTTCCCCTTCCCAATGGCGATCGTTATATTGCCCTCAAAAATATTGAATTAAAGGTTAATGCTGGAGAATTTATTTCCTTAATTGGTCATTCTGGTTGTGGTAAATCGACCCTGCTGAATATGATCTCGGGCTTGGATAAACCCACCTTTGGCGGTGTCATCCTTGAAGGACGGGAAATTCAAGGCCCTGGCCCCGACCGCATGGTCGTATTTCAAAATTATTCCTTGTTGCCTTGGCTAACGGTTCGCCAAAATATTGCCCTAGCGGTGCATCGCGTCCTGCGGGATTTACCCAAAGCTGAGCGCGAACAAATCATTGATTCTCATATCAATCTGGTTGGGTTACAACGGGCATCCCATAAGCGACCAGGAGAATTATCAGGGGGCATGAAACAACGGGTGGCGATCGCCAGAGCCTTGGCCATTCGTCCTAAGGTTTTATTGTTGGATGAACCCTTTGGTGCCTTGGATGCCCTGACCCGGGGCAATTTGCAAGAAAAACTGATGGAAATCGTCCAGGAGAGTAACGTCACTTGTATCATGGTGACCCATGATGTGGATGAAGCTCTTTTCCTGTCTGACCGAGTGGTGATGCTAACTACCGGCCCCGAAGCCCACATTGGCCAAATCTTAGATGTGCCAATTCCCCGCCCTCGCCATCGTCTGGAGGTGGTCAAACATCCGAGTTACTATGCTCTGCGGAGTGAAATGGTCTATTTCCTCAATCAGCAAAAACGAGTTAAGAAAGTGGGTCAAGCTCCCCTGGTCAAGGCGGGCAATGGCCTAGAAAAAATCAACCTCAGTCTGGGCTTTATTCCCCTGACCGATTGTGCGCCCTTAGTGGTGGCCCAAGAAAAGGGCTTCTTTGCGGAGTTTGGCCTGACCCAAGTCAATTTAGTGCGGGAATCGAGCTGGCAAGCGGTCACCGATGGCATCATTGAAGGGCGACTGGATGCGGCTCAAATGGTGGCGGGGATGCCCCTCGCCTTAACCTTGGGCATTGGTGGCAAAAACCCGATACCGATCATTAATGCCTTGGTGATGAGTCGCAATGGCAATGCCATTACCTTGAGTCAGGAGTTTGCCGAGGCGGGGGTTACGACCCTTGGGGAGCTAAAGCAATACCTAGGGAAAACCTCGGATAAGGTTCATAATCTCGGCATGGTGCATCCGGCCTCGATGCAAAACCTCCTGTTGCGCTATTGGCTGGCCTCTGCTGACATCGATCCCGATCAGGATTTTAATCTGATTCGCCTGCCACCTGCCCAAATGGTGGCTAATTTGAAGGCTGGTAATATTGATGGCTATTGTGTCGGCGACCCTTGGAATTCTCGGGCTGTACAGGAAGGCTTGGGCTACGTGGTCGCCACGGATATGGATATCTGGGATGGTCACCCCGAAAAAGTGCTTGGAGTGCGCGAAGATTGGGCGGAGCAATATCCCCAGACTCATTTGGCCCTGGTCAAAGCCCTATTAAAAGCCTGCGACTATTGCGACGATCGCCGCAATCGGGAAGAAATTTTGGGGTATCTGACACAACCGAACTATTTGGGAGAATCCTCCGAATTCATTCGACCGGGTTTCTTGGATGCCTACGACTACGGCAATGGGCGCGCACCGGAATATCTCCTGCGCCACCACCAATTTTATGTAGATAAGGCCAATTATCCCTCCCGCAGTGAAGCGCTGTGGATCTTGACCCAATTGGCCCGCTGGGGTTATACCCCCTTTCCCAAAAACTGGCTGGAAATCATCGAACGGGTACGCCGTCCCGACCTCTTTGGTGAAGCCTGTCGTCAACTGGGGCTACCAGACAGTGAAGGCGATCGCCGACCAATTACCCTCTTTGATGGCATGGTCTTCAATCCCGATGACCCCCTCGGTTATATTCGTCGCTTTAATCTACATCGAGAGATTCAAGTCTCAGAAATCAGCCTAGATCAACCGTCAAGCCCACTCAAGTCCTGATGGTGTTTAGCCTCGACGTTACTTTTTGATACCCGTCATTTACTGCTATGTTCACGATGACTTCTTCCGATAACACCCCAGTTCAAACTCCGACCTCCTTTTTGGCGATCGATAATCTCTGTAAAATCTATGAAACGGCCCGCGGCCCCTTCTGTGTTTTAGAGAATGTCAACCTGAGCGTCCAAGAAGGGGAATTTGTCTGCGTAATTGGCCACTCTGGCTGTGGCAAATCCACCCTGCTCAATATGGTGTCCGGCTTTAATTCCCCCACCAGCGGCTCGGTGACCCTCCACGGCAATCCCATCGCTGGCCCCGGCCCTGACCGGATGATGGTTTTCCAAAATTATTGCCTCTTGCCCTGGAAAAGCGCCTACGATAATGTTTATCTCGGTATTAATTCGGTCTATCCTGAGAAAGCCAACGCCGAAAAAGAACAACTGGCGTGGCACTACTTGGAAATGGTCGGACTGACCGAGGCCGCTAGCAAAAAGCCGAATCAATTGTCCGGGGGGATGAAACAACGGGTGGCGATCGCCAGAGCCCTAGCCATTTCACCGGAAATTTTGATTTTGGATGAACCCTTTGGCGCCCTAGACCCGATTACCAAAGAAGAACTCCAGGAAGAACTGCTCAAAATTTGGCGTGACCAGAATCTTACGGTCTTGATGATTACCCACGACATTGATGAAGCTCTCTTTTTGGCGGACCGAGTGGTGATGATGACCAATGGGCCCAAAGCCCAGGTCGGCGAGATTTTAGACATTCCCTTCGATCGTCCCCGCAACCGGGCCCGCATGGCCGACGACCCCCGTTACTATGAACTTCGGAATGAAGCCCTAGACTTTTTATTCCATCGCTTCGCCCACGATGAGGACGAGGAGTCTGACGAGCAAACGACCGTTCGTAATCCGATCCTACCGAAGCTGGTGGGGGCAATCGGTGGTTTAGCGGCCCTGGCTCTGGTGGGAATCGGATTTTTCCAGACCTTTGCGCCCAAGGGAAATCCGGGTAATCCTCCCCCAGCCCTAGAATCAACCGTTCAACCCTAGGCAAATTTTTTTTATCGGAATATGGCGCGGGAAAATCCTCACTAAAGCTCCGGCGCCGTTCATAGCGGGGATGTGCCCGTTGGGTTCGCTACTTGCTCCTCGGCGGAAACCGCTAGGAAGTAGGAGGGTACTCCCAATGGCGAGAATGACAGCTGCCTCCATCATTTTAAGCTCCACAGAACAGGCAAATCTCGATACCCTAGCCAGACGACCGAGCACAGCTCAGCAGATTGCGCTCCGAGCCAAGATTATCCTGCGAGCAAGTCGGGGAGAAAGCCATGGCCAGATCGTACGGGAGTTAGGCATCAGCAAAGACATGAGTCGGTTGTGGCGCCAACGCTGGCTGACGGTAAGTCCTCGGGGAATTCCCGTGCTGGAAAGGTTGCGGGATGCGCCCCGACCGGGGACCCCAGCCACTTTTAGCTATCTAGGAGTTTCGCTTATCCCGAACTCAGGTTAAATTAAGATTGTCGTGGGTATCGTGGCGAGGGCAGTTTCTCTGAGTCTTCCAATACTTCTAGGACATCAATCCAGACAATCCGCACGCCACCGAACAACTGAGCTAAGCTCTGTCACGGTTGGTTTGTCGGGTAAAATTTAGGTGTTGATACCTTAACCTCATACCGCTATTTTACAAGACAATTAAAGCTATTCTGATGGTTACTAAGCCTTCAGCGAGCCGCTCACGCCGAAGTCCTGTCGAAGTAAGGACGGGACTTTAAACCCAATTTTTCGATAAGGGAGCTTTGAGCAGGGTCAAAACCGCTCATTCTGCCTGAGCTTGTCTCGCTTTGCTGATTGACTGAAATACTACCAATTGGATTTTCTATGACTGATGCAATTCGTATCCTAATGTGCGCTCCCGACCACTACGATGTGGATTATGTGATTAATCCTTGGATGGAAGGCAATATCCATAAGTCTTCCCGCGACCGTGCAGTGGAGCAATGGCAAAAACTCTATCAGGTGATTCAAGGCTGTGCCGTGGTGGATTTGGTTCCGCCGGCCAAGGGCTGGCCAGATATGGTCTTCACCGCTAATGCAGGCTTGGTTCTAGGCGATAATGTGGTCTTAAGCCGCTTTTTTCATAAGGAACGCCAAGGGGAAGAACCCTATTTCAAAGCCTGGTTTGAAGAAAATGGCTTTACGGTGTATGAATTGCCTCAGGATTTACCCTTTGAAGGAGCAGGAGATGCCCTCTTTGACCGGGAAGGGCGCTGGCTGTGGGCGGGCTATGGGTTTCGCTCTGAATTAGATTCCCATCCCTACATTGCTAAGTGGCTGGATACAGAAGTAGTATCCTTACGCTTGATTGATGAGCGTTTTTATCATTTAGATACCTGTTTTTGTCCCTTGAGTGGGGGGTATTTACTCTACTATCCGCCGGCCTTTGATGCCTATTCTAATCGGGTGATTGAAATGCGAATCCCCGCTGATAAGCGGATTGCCGTGGCGGAGCCTGATGCGGTTCAGTTTGCCTGTAATGCGGTGAATGTGAAGCAGACGATTATTATGAATCAGGTGAGTCAAGACCTGAAAAACCGTTTGGGGTCTGTCGGCTTTGATGTGATGGAAACGCCGTTGAGTGAGTTCCTCAAGGCGGGGGGGGCAGCCAAGTGTCTAACCCTGCGGGTGACTGAGCCAATTCTGGAAATGGTTCACGCGAATGTCTCCATTGAAAGTCGCATTGTTCATATGGAAGGGCATCTATTGGATGCCGGACTGCTCAATCAGGCTCTGGATACCATTGTGGATAATAGCGGCAGTTTCCGAGTCCTGAATTTTAATTTAGGCGTTGAGCGCAATAGTATTTCCAATGCCGAAGTTCGGGTGTCTGCGCCGTCCCACGATCTGATGGAAGAAATCATGACTCAACTGATTGAGTTGGGCGCGGTTCCTCCTCCCCAAGAACTCTGTGACGTCAATTCCCAAGTCGTAGTGCAAGATGGCGTGGCGCCCGATGATTTTTATGTGAGTACGATTTACCCCACCGAGGTACGGGTTGATTGTGAATGGGTTCGGGTTCAGGGTCAACGCATGGATGCGGCGATCGCCATTTCCTCCACAGAAACCGGCCCCACAGCAGAATGTAAATTATTGCGTGACCTGAAAAAAGGTGATCGGGTGATGGTCGGGGTCGATGGTATTCGTACTATCAAAAAGGTTGACTCCCATGACGGCAACCGCAGGGAAAACAAAGAATTTGCCTTTATGGCCTCTGGGGTCTCCAGTGAACGCCGGGTAGAATTATTAGTCGAACAAGTAGCCTGGGAAATGCGAAGAATCCGGGATCAAGGTGGCAAAATTATTGTTACCGCTGGACCTGTGGTGATCCATACGGGGGGCGCACAACACCTTTCCCATCTAATTCGAGAAGGTTATGTCCATGCCCTACTGGGCGGTAACGCGATCGCCGTCCATGATATGGAGCAAGCGGTCATGGGGACTTCCTTGGGAGTGGATATGCAACGAGGCATTCCCGTCCGGGGAGGCCATCGCCACCATCTCAAAGTAATTAATACCGTTCGTCGCTATGGCGGTATCCGTCAAGCGGTGGAGTCAGGCTTTATTAGCAAAGGTGTGATGTATGAGTGCATCCAAAAAAATATTCCCTTTAGCTTAGCGGGCTCGATTCGAGATGATGGACCTCTACCCGATACCCAAATGGATCTGCTCAAAGCCCAAGCCCACTACGCCGAGTTGATCCAGGATGCTGACATGATCTTGATGCTCTCAAGTATGTTGCATTCCATTGGTGTCGGTAATATGACCCCCGCCGGCGTCAAAATGGTCTGCGTGGATATTAATCCAGCCGTTGTTACCAAGTTAAGTGACCGGGGTTCGGTGGAATCCGTGGGTGTTGTTACCGATGTGGGCCTATTCCTCAGCTTGCTTGTCCAGCAACTCGACCGCCTGACTTACCCCTACGAGGGTCTGATTGAAACCACCGTGGGTTAGGTCAAACTAGTTAATAAAGCCCCCAGCCCCCCTTGATAAGGGGGGATTTCATAAATATTTATGCTCACCTACTTAGCCCTTTTTCGGTTTATTGCAAAATATCTAGAGCAACGGGAGCAACACCACGGCTGTGAACCCCAATTTGTCGGGCGGCGGCGGCGGAGAGGTCAATGACCCGACCGTGGGAAAAGGGGCCCCGGTCGTTAATACGAACCACGATGGATTGACCGGTACGGAGATTGGTCACCAGTACGCGGGTGCCAAAAGGGAGGCTCCGGTGAGCGGCGGTCAAGGCATTTTGATTGAAACGTTCTCCATTGGCAGTACGGCGACCGTGGAACCCAGGACCATACCAGGAGGCTACGCCACTTTTAATGCGTTTATTTGCTGATGATTTAGATGTAGACGGAGAAAAAACTTGGTCAGTAATTCCTTGAGCAGACGATTTAGGAAGGGCGGCTAGGGGGGGAGCCTCACCTAGGAGTCGGCGTAGACGATTGGCCATTTGTAGAGCATTTTGGCTTGCCTTACGAGTAGGGGCAGGTAATGTCGTGCTTTTGTCGAGACTGACCAAGACCTGGTCACCCACCTTGACTTGATAATATTTAGATGTTTTGTCGTAACTTACTGTGATGGTTTTGGCATCAAAGCGACTATCCTGGGCCCATCCTTGCAATTGAGCGGCGATCGCCTGGGCACGACCCATGGCACTCTCGGCAGAGATCAGGGATTGACCCTGTTCTAAGGCGGTTAATTCTTCTGTTGTGCCGATAAAGGTGATGACAGGAATATCACGTAGGCGAAGCACCACGGCTAAACGACCGTCGGGCTGAGCGTAGGGAAGTAAACTCGTCAGGGGCTTTGTAGAGGTTTGAGGATCAAGAATTCTAAAGGACTGGGACGGGTCTGGTGTAGCCGAGGAATGAGATGTGGCGGGTTCGGAGCCAGAGGCCAGCAGTGCGGATTGGTGATTGCCCAGAACAAGGGTCGTGGAAAGTGCGGTTAAAGCGGTGAGGGTTAATCCTTGTAAAAAAAGTTTTTTCATAAGCGTAGGGGGTGAAGTGGGCTCAGATTCAACAAACGCAAACAATCAATGCTTGAAACTAATACTTGGGCCCTCTAGGGACCAACGGGTTGAATCTCCCACGAGGTCAAGTTCACACATAAATCTGAAAAATGATTCAGGCAATCTGTGAACTGTCACAGGTTATCATGCTGATCCCGACGAAAATCCTGTTAAAACTAATCGATAAACCTATGATTAATTAGTTTTTTAAAATTCAATTGACTTTGGCTACGCTTGTGAAAGATGATTATAAAATTTGCTTTTTTGACCCTTTTTCTCCAACCGCCATAGTACTGATTACTGCACTTAAGCCCTTGTTCTTTCGGGTGCAACCTTGTACAAGTCAACGTTCTTATTAGTTACCGATTCCTAGGTCAATCAAATAAACTACCGTGGTTATACGGGAGTACAATGTTTATCCACCATGATGAATACCAGTTTTCTAAGCTTTATTTTAATCAATCAGCCCCTGATTGATAAGTACTCCAAATGTATTTACGGGGATAAAATCAAGGCGATCGCCATTTTCTCCGGGGTCTATCATTAAAAAAACTGATGAGTCCTTTAATTCTGACTTATGAGAGGTCACAACAGAAAAGCAGTAAAATCCTAGGCGAATCCAGAATTGGCGATCGCCTGAGTCTAGGAACTACCCAATCTACCCTTGGCAATATTCATACTTAATCAAGCCATTCGTTGATAATGCCGAAGCTTTCTAGCTCTTGGATCTGTTCACGGGCGTTCGCCAGTTTAAAGGGGGCTTCTTTGTAGAGGCTGTCTAGGACAATGGAAATAGTAGAGATGTTTGGGGAAGTCATGGTCAACTTTGAAGTTTGGACGGTCGATTGGGTCGTTTTGGCCGGATCTCTGCGGCGATCGCCTGAGTCCAGCGCTGGATTTGATGATAAAGTTCTGGCATGTTTGACAGTATCTGTAAATTTCTAGCAGAAACCTTTTCCGAGGACTACGCCACTTGGCTCCTAGGGAAATCCGTCTCCCTGACAACACTCAGTCCGAAGGAACTCTCCTTGGAACCCATTCGGGCTGATTCCTTAATTCTGGAACAGTCCGACGACATGGTTCTGCACCTGGAATTTCAGACCGAGCCAGATGAGACCATGGGCTTTCGCATGTTGGACTATCGGGTGCGGGTGCATCGGCGTTTCCCCCATAAAACCATGCACCAAGTCGTCATTTACCTGAAGAAAACCGGGTCTGCCTTGGTCTACCAAGATAGTTTTCAATTAGGAGACACCAGCCATCGCTATCGCGTCATTCGTCTTTGGGAAGAATCAGCGGAACCTTTTTTGGGCGTTGCTGATTTGCAATATGAATCTCTAAAAATACCACTTTTTAAACCTTGATTCAAACTACCTTCTGGATATGTGCAAGGTTCGCATTCATACCTGAATTAAGCAACGCCGATTTTTGCTCCTCAGCGGCGATCGCCATTCGGAATCGCAATTTACGCCCCCACTATACACATTCTTCTAATTTGCTATTCTTTGCGGCGGTCAAACTTTTCAGCTCGTTGCGCTGTTGCCCAAAGGTGGGGTAACTCACTGCCATAGCAATATTCAGTCTCTCCTTGGTCAAGCCAGTCTTTGGTGATACAGAAGTTTTCTGGCTTTTGGACATGTTCACAGGCGATCGCCAAATTAAGGAGAAGCTACAAACCGGGGGATACTATTTTTAGCGATAATCGGGGGATACTATTTTTAGCGATAATAAGTAAAATCTGTTTGATATTTTAAGTGAGATAGCAATGACTGAGTTACTTGAGCGTGCGATTTCTAAGTTACAAACCTTGCCTGAAAGCGAACAAAATGTAATTGCTTCAATGATCTTGGAGGAAATGGAGGATGAAAAGCGTTGGGATGAGTCCTTCTCCCGTTCTTCAGATGTTCTTGCCAAACTTGCCGCCTCAGCAATCGCTGAAGACCATGCCGGTGAGACCCAAGAACTTGATCCAGAAAATCTTTGAAGTCCCGCACTACTGCTCAATTCCGCAAATTGTTTGCTAATCTTCCTCAACAGGTTCAACAACAAGCCCGTATAGCTTATCGGCAGTTTCAGCAAGACCCAAGTTATCCAAGTCTACGTTTCAAGAAAGTTCATCCAGAACTTCCCATTTTCTCTGTCCGCATCAACAGAAACTACCGAGCGGTTGATCAAGTAGAGGGAGATACAGTGGTTTGGTTTTGGATTGGTTCGCACGCAGAGTATGACATATTGCTGGGGTAAATGTAACAACCCAAATGTACACTGACCACTTGAATGTTGCCAGGAATGATTTCTAGCCAAATCAGGTGGAACACTACCCAGAAACAGCGGTCTCGCTGTATGAAAATGATTAATTTGAAAATAGGAGATCACGATGAAAATTCGCAGTTTTACAGCCATTATTTACAGAGAGGATGATATGTATGTGGCTGAGTGTCCAGAAGTTTGTACAGTTGATCAAGGAGAAACCATTGAGCAAGCAATAGCCGGCTTGAAAGAAGCAACTCGCTTGTATTTGGAGGAATTTTCTTTACCCGAAATATCTCCAAGATTCGTCACTACTAGTATCGAGGTTAGCTATGCCTAGACTGCCACGAATTTCAAGTAGGGAGGCAATTCGGGCACTTGAACGTTTAGGATTTGAGCAAGTTCGTCAAACAGGGAGCCATGTTGTGATGAAAAGGAAACCGAAGGAGGCAAATTTGGTTGTATTATTCCCGTACATCAAGAATTAAAGGTTGGCACGTTGAGCGGCATTCTTAAGCAAGCACACGTCACAGTCGAAGAGTTCATTGAGAACCTATGAGATCTAACACGACCATTATCATGGCCAGTAATCTTGTCTTTTAGTGCATTTTGAATATTTCCGAAGATAACTCGCAGACAAATCAGGTGCAACGCTACCCAGAAACGGCGATCGCCAAATTAACGAGAAGCTAAAAACTAGGAATACTAATTTTTGTTGTACAGAACTTTTCTGGCGATCAGTCTGTATGAGAATAATAAATCATAAGCACTGAGATACTCTCCTGAAACAACAATCTTTTGACCACCTTGTCCCCCTTTAAGACCGTTTCGACTTGCGGAAGGGTTGACATATTTTTTGTTCTTCTTTTGCCGTTGAGGAAATTATTGTGGGCTGAGCGAAGTCGAGACGCACATTTGGCTCGGCTCGGCCCACTTTTAGCAACGTTTACAGGCTTGATGTCAGACGGATTTTTCGAGGACAGGTTCAGCGCCCTGGGAGGAAGATGGTTTTCGTACCATCATGGCGGCGTTGATTAAAGAACAGTCACTTACTTCGCTTCCATCCAATTTTCCCCGGCATGGAGGTCAACCTGTAGCGGGATCGACAGCTCCACGGCGGTTTCCATGGTAGTTTTAATCGTACTTTGCAAGGTCTCCCATTCCTGGGGGGGCATTTCAAAAATCAATTCGTCGTGGACTTGCAATAATAATCGTGCTTGGTAGGGCGCTAACAGCGGCGTGAGTTTGACCATGGCTATTTTGATAATGTCGGCACTGGAGCCTTGAATCGGCGCATTGGCGGCGGAACGAAGCAGTTGGGCGTCGGTGTAGGTGGGTTTAAGGTCATCTAGGGTAATCGCTTCGGCTTCCGTCCCTCGTAATTTTCGTAGGGATTCGGTCATAAATTCAAAATAACGACGACGGCCAAAGATCGTCTGCACGAACCCCTCGGCGATCGCCGTTTTTTTCATCAGTTCTAGATAATTAAAAACCTGGGCATAGGTTTGACGATAACGCTCAATAAAGCGCCGACCCTCCTCCGCACTCACCCCTGCTTCCCGCGCAAAACGCTGGGCCCCCATGCCGTAGATCACGCCAAAATTAATGGTTTTGCCTAAATTACGCTCGGCGGGGGAAATATCGGCTTTATCTAGCAATAATTGAGCCGTAACGCGGTGTACATCCGCCCCTTCTTGGTAGGCTTGCAGTAGCACGGGTTCTTGGCTCAGATGGGCCAAAATCCGCAGTTCAATCTGGGAATAGTCGGCAGAAACCAAAATCCAGCCCGGTTCCGGCACGAAGGCTCGGCGAATTTGTCGAGAGAAGTCTGAGCGAATGGGAATATTTTGCAAATTGGGATTAGAGGAGGACAAACGACCGGTATTGGTGACCGTTTGATTAAAATCGGTATGAATCCGTTGGGTTTGGGGTGTGACCAGGGCGGGCAGGGCATCAACGTAGGTGGATTTGAGCTTGGCTAGGGTACGGTGCTCCAAAATCTTGTCGATAATGGGATGATCGCCCTGGAGTTTTTCGAGAATGCTGTGGTCAGTGGAGTAGCCCGTTTTGGTTTTACGGGATTTTTTGCGGTCCAAGCCCAATTTTTCAAACAAAATCTCCCCCAATTGTTTGGGAGAACCCAAATTAAATTCTTCTCCGGCTTCGAGGTAGGCGCTCTGCTCGATGCGGTCGAGATCCTGGGCTAACTGCTGGGAAAGTTGCCCCAAATAGGCCACGTTAATGCGAATGCCCTCATCTTCCATTTCTGCCAGGATTGGCTCTAGGGGCAGTTCCACCTCGGTTAATAGGTTTTCCAGGCGGGGAACCTGATTTAATTCGGCTTGTAATTTGCCCCGCAAAAGATAGGTACTGTAGGCATCCATGCCACAGTAAAGGCCCACTACAAAGGGGTCTAAATCGGCAATGGTTTGGCCTTTGCTTAATCCCAAGTCTTTGTAACTAAGGGCGACGATGCCGGATAAATAACGCCGAGACAAATCCGTGAGATTATGGCTTTGCTCTGGATGCAGGACATAGCTGGCTAGCATGGTGTCAAAAACCACGCCCTTGAGCTTAATTCCCTGGTGTTTGAGAATTAAACGGTCGAATTTGGCATTTTGCAAGACCTTGGGATAGCGCTCATCTTCTAGGATGGGGGCTAGGGCTTGGAGTACAGTGATTAGGGCTAATTGTTCTCCTTGGTGATGACCCACGGGAATATAGGCCATATCTTTGAGGCCTTCTCCCCAGGCGCAGCCAAGGCCGACTAAATTGGCGACAAAGGGGTCTAGGGCATCGGTTTCGGTATCCCAGGCAACAGGATTCTGGCGATCAGTAAAGGTTTTTAGGTGTTGAACTAGGGCAGTTAATTGTTGCGGGGTCGTGATTAGGTCTGGCTCTAGTCCGCTGGGATTTAAGGGGCGTTCTAAGGATGGAGCAGCAAGGGGTTTTTCGGGGTTATTTGCTTGAAAAAGAGATAGTTGTTGGGATTCCTGCTCTAGAATCGCCAGAGGAATGTCTGGAGTCGTGATCGTGCCGCCTAATTGTTGTTGTAAATGGCTTAATTTATCTCGAAAACCGCGTAATTCTAATGCATCTAATAAAGCGGTGATCGCCTGGGGGTCAAAGCCCTGGAGATGAAAATCTGTGAATGAATAGCTGAGGGGAACATCGTAAATAATTTGTGCTAAATGGCGGGAATGTTCGGCATCGGCGACCCCCGTTTCTAATTTCTTTTTTAATGCGCCTTTAATTTGATCTAAATGGGCATAAATATCAGTTAAGGTCGGGTATTCTTGCAATAACTTGACTGCTGTTTTTTCCCCAATACCACGTATGCCCGGAATATTATCAGACGTGTCGCCACATAGGGCTTTATAGTCCACAATTTGAGCGGGAGTTACCCCCATTTTTTCCGTTACCCCGGCCCAATCCATTTCACTATAGCCCTGGGAACTTTGAAAGGGATTACGACTTAAATACAAGACAGAAATATGTCCTTTGAGGTCTACCAATTGAAATAAATCCCGATCACCGCTCAAAATTTTAACCTGATAGCCAGACTCCAACCCCTGGTGGGCTAAGGTTCCCAAAATATCATCGGCTTCATAACCCGCGTAGGTAATCGTCTGAAGATTAAATCCGTCCAATAATTGCCGCAAATAGCCCATATCAACGATAAATTCTGGCGGTGTTTCTTGGCGGTCTGCCTTATAATTAGCATCGGCTTCGTGGCGAAAGGTGGGTTCTCGCCGGTCAAAGGCAATGGCGATCGCCGTTGGTTTGAGTTTTTCGGTTACCTGAAACAGAGAATTTAAAAAGCCAAAACAAACACTGGTGGGTATCCCCGTTAGCGTGCGGAGGGGGCCTTTACGTGAGGTCGCAAAGGCGTAATAGGCGCGAAAGGCCAGGGAATGACCATCAACAAGCAGTAACAACGGGCGATCAGCAGACATGGTATTTAAAAAAATTGAGGATAAATAATTTCGCGTTCCTAGGGCCATGCATGATGGCGGGGATTAATTGACTCTCGGATCAACAGACTTTAACAATAAATCCGCCAACAAGTTACCAACAATGAGCATAGTCGCCCCCATCATCAAACTGCCCATGACCAAGTAGAGATCCTGGGCCGTGACGGCTTGCAAAATTAAGCGTCCTAAGCCGGGCCAATTAAAGAAAAACTCAGCAATAAAGGCACCGCTCAACAGACTGGCAAATTCAAAGCCCAGGAGCGTAATCAGCGGATTAACGGCATTACGCAGGGCATGGACATAAATAACGCGATTTTCGGGTAGCCCTTTGGCCCGGGCGGTTTGAATATAATCCTGGCGCAGGACATCGAGTAATTGCCCCCGCGTTAGGCGTTGTAGCCCCGCAAAACTGGTGATACTTAAGGCGATCGCCGGTAGGATCATGTGCCAAAGAATATCCAAGACCTGGCGAGGCAGAGAAAAATCGGCAAAGTCGAGGCTGGTCATATTTCCCACTGGGAAGAGAGGGGAAACGTTTTGAGCAAAAAGCAAGAGAAGTAGGGCGGTGATAAAGCTAGGAAAGCCTTGGCCAAAATAACTAAGAACCCGTAAACTGCGGTCGAGGCTGGTATTTTGTTTGACGGCACTGATGATGCCCAGGGGAATGGCGATCGCCCAGGTAATAATAATTGAGGTAATAGCCAGTAATAAGGTAGCGGGGACGCGCTCGAGTAGTAATGAGGCGACCGAGCGATTGTAAACAAAACTTTGACCAAAGTTAAAGCGGGTGACCACTTGCACCAGCCAACGCCCATACTGCACATACCAGGGCTGGTCTAAACCAAACTGGCGCTTAATTTCCGCCAAGGTTTCCGGGGAAATTTTCGGGTTTTGCTGGAGCGTATCCAGATAACTCCCCGGTGCCAGTTGAATAATGATAAAACTGAGCAAGGATGCCAAAAGCAAGGTGATCAGCCCCTGCCCTAGGCGCTTAACAATGTTGCCAACAGTCTCATTGCGGAGGAACTGCTGGAGCGACTGGTACCAAGGATTGAGGCGATGGGGAGACTGCATCAATAATTCACCAAGGAAATAATCGGCAGATCCGGCAATTGCTTCCGCCCCTCCAAGGCATCCAATTCAATCACAAAGGCAAACCCTAGGACTTCACAACCAATCTGAGCTAACAAAGCCCCTGTGGCCTTGGCGGTTCCCCCGGTGGCAATCAAATCATCCACAATCAAGACGCGGTGGCGGGGGGACAGGGCATCTTGATGGATTTCTAGGCGATCGGAGCCATATTCAAGTTGGTACTCCACCTGATGGACGGCGGCGGGTAATTTTCCTGGTTTTCGCACCGGTACAAAGCCGGCTCGGAGCTTGTAGGCCAGGGGCACGCCAAATAAAAAGCCCCGGGATTCCATACCGACAACATAATCGGGGGCGAGCCCAGCCTCGTCGCATTTCTCCGCTAGGGTATCGAGGGTGTAGCGCAATCCTGCCGCGTCACTCAACAGGGTCGTAATATCCCGAAAGATAATGCCTGGCTTAGGGAAATCGGGAATATCACGAATTAACGATTTTAAATCCATAGGGGAGGGACGGGGGGTGAATTGGCTCAGGATTCTGTTATAGCAAAGTTTGGGGCGGCTGAAAACAAACTCAAGGAACCTTGCTGGGGAACTTGGCCGCGATGCCAGAGTCCCTAGGACGGAGGATGTTAAGATGGAAAATCGATTCTGTCATGATTTCCTGGCGAATGCTCATCAACTCTTGGGAGTTGAATTACCACCGTTGATTTTTGGATGAGTTCTGTTCTCGTTTCGATGTCTGATTCCCCCGTCTTGGTTGACCCGCAACCGATTATTCTCAAGACCCTGCCGGATTTTCCCCTGTCGGGTCAGCGGTGTGTTGCCCGCATCCAACAACAGATTGATCTCATTCTCCTGGCGATCGAGGCTCTAGAGTTAGGGGCATCGGAGCTGATGCTAGAAACCGTTGAGCAATTAGAACTGCAAACGGTGATCAAAAATCGTCTTCAGTTGTGGCGTCTTCGTTGTACCAATCCTTGGCGGCGATCGTACCATCGCACCCCCTTGACCATTGACCAAGCTAAAGCCTTGGTTATTATTGCCAATTATCGAGCCAAGCAACTCACGGTTCCCATTCGTCAACTGCTTTTAGCTGAGCAACAAATGCGCGAAAAGAATTTACCGGTGGGTGCCAATTTTTTACTTTCAGAATACCTCGACCAGTTTCGCTCTCATTTTCAAAGCCGTATGAATCCGCGACGGGCGAAGGTGTCGGTCTATTTATCATCGGAAAAGGCCTTGAATGATTTTGCCCTGTCATTACTCAAACAACTCCTCTTTTGTACCGGCACCAATGGCATTCAACGGTTGTGGATTAGCTTGTTTGATGGAGAAGTGGTATGAATATTCGTCGTCAATATAGTCTCCCTAACTGTACTTTGGTCATCGATGGCTTGAGTGACGGCAATTCCAGTACAAATCCGCGCCCCACGCTGTCAATTATTGTCAGTGCAAAATGCCAATTTGTCGACATGGATCAGACCCTAGAAGGGGGCAGGACATTTTTAGAAAATTTGGCTCAGGGAGTAAGTCGTTATGCCCAGGAATGCCTCAGTGGGGTTCATCATCCCCCCCTCCATGCCCGTGACGGAGAGTATGTAGAGCTGATGGCCTTACCAGACCCGGCCCATCATCAGTTGACCTGGTATCCTGCTCCAGAATTGCACCAATCTCCCGTTGCCCTAACCCTCTCTACCGTGCAAATGTTTGACCTGGTCGAAGCCGTCGATCAATTCATGGCAGATAGTCAGACGCTACCGGATTTTTCACTGACCTTAGAGCCGGTCTCCCGCCGCTTCCGTCAACCCGATGAACCTCTAGCCCAGCGCACTATTCCCGCTATTTTAGGCGTGGCTAGTCTGGCGATCGCCGCTTCGTTGCTCTTCTTTTTACCCATCCCTGAGGTCAAGGAACCCGACACAGAATCGCCAACCCCAACCCAGGTTGACCCTAACCCAGCTCCCACGAACGCCCCGAGTCCCTAATCCAAGGGCGGTAAGGGGTGAGTGGCGAAAACATACTCAAGCACCGGCTGATTGCCCAAAATATGCTTCTGTAAAATGCGTTCAATGACCTCGGGCGTACAATTCCTGTACCAAATGCCGTCGGGATAGACTAGCAAAATGGGCCCCTCGGCACAGACCCGTAGGCAGTTTGCCTTGGTGCGAAAAATCGAAAATTGGCGATCACCCCTAGGTTTATCTAAATTTAGTTCAACCAGACGTTGCTTGAGATAATTCCAGGCCGCAAGACTATCCGCCTTAGAACAGCACTTAGGCTTAGATTGATCACAACAGAGGAACAAGTGGCGCTGAATCTGGGGTATGGCTAAATCCTGGACAATCTCAGTGAGGGAAGGAGAAACAGTCATAATTTTTGTGAGTAAACCCTATTGAATATTGACATCACCGGTACCCTGGAACATCAGCCAGGAGAGGAAAAAATTTAAAATAAAAACCGCCAGCAATGAAGTCACCACAGCGGTGGTGGTAGACTGTCCAACCCCTTTGGCCCCACCGGTGGTTGTCAATCCCCAACTGCAACCAATCACCGCAATAACGCCCCCAAAAATAGCTGATTTAATCATGGAGCTAAAAATATCCCACAATTCCAAAAAATTTTGCACGGATTTGAGGAAAACGGTGGGATTAATATCATACAAACTATAGGCAATAACCAGCCCGCCGGTCATACCCACCACCAAGGACATCAGGTTAAGAATGGGGAGCATCAACGTACAGGCCAAGACCCGAGGCACCACCAAGTAATCAATGGGGTCAGTTTTGAGCATATAAAGGGCATCAATTTGCTCTGTCACCCGCATGGTGCCAATTTCCGCCGCAAAGGCCGACCCGACTCGACCCGCCACCACCACTGCCGTTAGCACCGGCGCCAACTCCCGAGTAAGGGCCAAGGCCAAGACTCCGCCCACCGTGGTCGTCGCTCCAAAATAAATAAATTCCCGGGCCACTTGAATGGTAAAGACCATACCCACAAATCCAGCGGTGACCAGGGCAATACTCAGGGATTCAGGCCCGACCATATTCATTTGAGCAACGGTATTGCGGTGATGAACACGCCCCTGAAGAAAATGCAAAAACACCTGCCCCCCCAGAAATAGCGCCGCCAGTAATCGGTTAAACCAAACCGCTAAATTTCCCGGGCTAGGGCGAGAGTTAGCCATGGTTATTTTAGGCTCTGCTCTAGCCGGAACCGTTCTACGGACGTTAATAGATCCCGAGAAATAGATACCAAGGTTTGCAGTGAACCTGCCACCCGTTGGGACTCCTGGGAGGTTTCCTGAGCCGTTAGCTCAATGGATTGCATAACCTGGGCTACGGAACTAGAATTTTCCTGCTGTCTCACCGTATCGGCGGTAATCGAGCGCACCAGGGAGTTAATCCGATTCGATACTTCAATAATGTCTTCTAGGGCCCGCTTGGATTGTTCGGATTTGTCGGTCACATCAATAACCTGCTGGATGCCTTCTTCCATGGCGGTCATAACCGAGCCGGTTTCACTCTGAATTTGTAATACGATTTGTTCAATGTCCTTGAGCGACTTGGCGGACCGGTCTGCAAGCTGTCGGACTTCGTCCGCAACGATGGCAAAGCCCCGACCGGCTTCCCCGGCTCGCGCCGCCTGAATCGAAGCGTTTAACGCGAGTAGATTGGTACGGGAGGCGATCTGAGAAATCACCGCTACAATTTTAGAAATCTCCTGGGACGCTTCCGCCAATCGTTTTACCTTACGGGCGGTTTCTGATACGGTTTCCCTAATTTGTAAAATTCCCCCCACGGTTCGTTCCACGGCTTCTCCCCCCTTGAGAGCAGTCAGGGAGGAGGAATGGGCAACTTCCTCGGCTTCACGGGCGTTTTCGGCTACCCGTTGGATGGATTCGGTCATCAGTTGCACGGAGTTGAGGGTGACGGCCAACTCCTCTGCCATTCTCAGCGCATCACTCGAGTTATTGCGGGCAAAGGATTCACTATCCGTACAGTTGCGGTTTACTTGTTTCGCGGCATTTTTTACCTGAAGGACAATTTCCCGCAGATTTTGAATGGTGAGGTTAAAGGCGTCGGCAACAGCGCCAAGTTCATCGGCGGTAACTTCGGCTTGGACGGTCAAATCTCCCCGCGATGCGCCTTCTACGTCATCTAGCAAACGAATAACCTGGCGTTGTAATTTTTCCCTCGCTTTTTCCGTAGCGGTGGCCCGTTCTTGGGCTTCACTGGTGGCGGTCAAAATGACCTGGGAAATATAGTTAAAGCGCTGGGATAGTTGTCCGAGTTCATCTTCTGAACGAACTTTTGCCCTAACGTTGAAATTCCCCTCGTAGATGGCATCAAATTGATTTTGCAGGTCATCGATGGTTTGCTTGACTTGCTGAACCAATAGGTTACTAACTAAAAAGGTGGCTATGCCAGTGGCTAGGCTTGTTAATACGGCGATAAGTAGTAGGGGAGACTCTGAATTTTTCGCGGGGGCAGATTTGGGAGGGGTATTCGGTTTTGCACCAGCCCTAGGAGTCTGTTGAGTGGCCGTGGGTTTGGGCGGCGAGACTTGAGAAGCGGGATTGGGTCGCCCGATGGCAAAGGCGCCATTGATCACAACAACCGCCAGTCCGGAGGAGAGTCCAGCGGCGATCGCCAGGTAGATTTGTTTTCGTCGTAGGGGAGCATTGGTAAACCAACCCCACCAGCCGGGGTCAACTTCCACCGTCGGTTTGACAAAGCGACTAGAGGCTCCTGAAAAATCCTTATCCGGCCCGTCCTCAGGTTTTAGCCAAGTGACCATGCCCGGCGGAGGGCTACCGGCAATGGTAGCAGGGGATTCTAGCTCTCCCGACTCAGAATTGATCTCAGACCCCGTATCAGGGCCAAAACCTGTTTGGGTAAAGAGCGACGAATCAGGAAGTTCCGGTGCAATATCAGTGAGGTCAAAATCCGCTAAGTCGTCAAAATTATTATCTTCAAAGGCATCTACACCATTACCAAAGCTTGCCGTTCCGGGCATGGGGGATGATTGCACGGTGGGAACATTCTCATGTTCTAACAGGGAGTCCAGCTCATCTTCTGTGGTGTCATCCTCATCCATCCAGGCCTGAAAAGTGGGAATATCTTCGGGGCGTTCGGGGGAGTCGAGGAACGCAGACTCTCCCTTACTCGTGTCCGTAAAGGAGAAGGGCTTCTCCCCAGCCTTATTTCCAAAGGCAGTGCCTTCATCCTTGGCCAGATCCGAGCTAGGCGTTCCTGGCGAAGGTCTGCTTTCTGCTACTTCTTGACGAAATACTTCCGAATCCCAATTAATTGTCGAGGCGGCATCCCAATCAATTTTGCCGTCATTGGGTTGAGCGTCAAAGGGATTAACTGTAAAATTTGTTGCCGGAGCGTCCGGCTCCGCTGCGGCCTTCGCGACCTCCGCACTGCCTAGAAAAGGATTATTGCCTGGGGAAGCGCCTTGGTTGCCTAGGGTCGGTTCGCCAAAATCATCATCGGTGAAAACAGCACTATTCCAGTCCAGGTCTTCTATGCCAGCCTCCCAATCATCATCGAGTTCAGAATCTTCCCATTGAATACTTTCATCTAATTCGTTGGCGGCACCCATGGTGTCAAAGCTCTTGGGCGATGGATTCCCCGTTACTTCTTGGATTTGGGCGATCGCCGCTTGGGCACAATCAATCAAATCCTGGCGGTCACTGACCTGAAGTACCTGCTCGTAGGTTTGCTGAGCTACACCATACTCTTCGAGCCCCACACAAATATGCCCTTTTAGGAGTAATACATTGGGGTCCTGGGGAAACGATGCCACCATTTCGTCGATGTAGCTCGCCGCCTCGTCGTAACTCCCCTGCCCATAGGCGGCATAGGCTTGACCGTATAAATTTGAGTAGTCTTTTTCGGATGCCATGGTGCCTGTCTCCTAGTTCAGTAGTCGGGGGTGGATGGGTAAGCGGGAGGGAAATAGAAAAAAGTATTGAAATCAACGCTTCGTTAGGTTGCCCAGCGGGCTGACCGCAGGATTGCCACATGGTCTAGCAGACGTAGTATGTGTTGGGCGTCGAGGCCGATGGTCCATTCTCCCTGGACGTAGGGCGCGATATGGTCTGGGACATTGGTGGCGGTTTTGAGATGCTCAATATCTAACCACTCCATATCCCCCAATCCCTCAACGGCTAATCCCAGGAGTGTTTCTTGATCTTCTACGGCAATCACTGGAATTTCACTGCGGTCTGTATTTAATGTCGCGGGATTCCCCAAAAATTGTCCCAAATCAGCCACCCAAATGACTTGACCCCGTAAATTAATCGTACCGAGTAAGAGGGGAGAGGCGTTGGGAATGGGGGTAATACGGTCGGGGGGCTGTTGCATCACTTCTCGGATGGCGATCGCCGGCAGAGCAAACTCCTCCCGGGAAGGGAGATAAAATCGTAGATGAAGTTCTCCTTGCAGGGCATGGGCGGATTGGAACTCCGGGTTGATATCTTGATTGTCGGTCGTTAGAAATTCCGGTTTCCCAACCATGGGTTTGTATCCTTATTCCCTAAATGGCTTCATGATCTTACGTCAAGCATCAAATCTGAGGTCTAGCCCCGGAGCAATTGTTTGATTGTTCCTACTAGCTCCACGGGCTGAAATGGCTTGGCAATATAGGCATCTGCCCCTTGGCGCATCCCCCAATAGCGGTCAAATTCTTCTCCCTTAGATGAACACATAATCACAGGGACATTTTTGGTTTTTGGGTCTGATTTAATACGACGACAGACCTCATAGCCATTCATGCGGGGCATAACAATATCAAGAACCACGAGATCTGGGCTGAATTTTTGGAGTTGCTCCAAGGCTTCGACCCCATCGCAGGCGACAGTGACATTCCAACCATGATCCCGAAGGATGCCAGATATCATCTCTCGTTGACTCGAGCTATCCTCAACAAGCAAAACTTCGCTCATAATTTTTCCTTTTCTGCTTAGCGGCTGGAACTCTGGGGCTGACAGAATCAGCGCCTGTAACTGTAATCTACAACTAATTGCTGTAATTGTATCAAATTAGCCTAGATTGAAACTGATTCTGCACCATAATCTAATCTTAAAGTTAATAAATACTATAGATTTGGGTCAAAAATTTGTTTCCTTGATTGGCCCCGTGAACCAGCGGCTAGAGCGGCGACCGCCATGGATTGGGGACTGAACCTGGGTGTGAACCTGCCACTGGCGATCGGGGTGCGGATAGTCTAGGCGATAGTGCCCACCTCGGCTCTCGGTGCGAAAGAGGGCACTTTTGAGAATTAATTCGGCAATATCCAATAAATTGCGAGTTTCTGCCCAGTCCTGGAGTTGTTTTACCGTCTCTGGATTACGAAAGGTTATAGAAGCCCCCGGATTAACCCCCCTCATAAAGCGACTACTGGCTAAGGCCAGCCATTGATTATGCTTAGTTTCCAGGTCGGCGATCGCCATTTTAAGCATTATTTCGCTGCGACAAATCCCCGCCGCTCGCCACATAAGTCGTGGAATTTCTCGACGGAAAGATTGAATAATCTCGGTATCCTCTGCAAAATTAACATCCACCTCCTGAACCGGGACGTCACCGAGGGGACTCAAATCCGGTAACTCTAAATGAGCCAGTTGTTCAGCAAAAACAATACATTCTAGAAGTGAATTACTGGCTAGACGATTGGCCCCATGGACCCCGGTGCTGGTGACTTCCCCGATCGCCAATAATCCTGGTAGGGACGAGCGACAAAATAAATCCGTTTGAATGCCCCCCATCCAGTAGTGGGCCGCGGGAGCCACCGGAATCGGTTCTTGAAAGACATCCACGCCCCAGGCCTGACAGCGTTCAATAATATTGGGAAAGCGGCGACGAATGCGTTCCGGCTCAATCGGACTCAAATCCAGATAAACTGTGGCTTGGCTGGGGTCGGCTTCCGTGGCTTGGAGATGCTGAAAAATCGCGCGACTCACCACATCGCGGGGGGCGAGTTCCCCCTGGGGATGGTAGTCAAAGGCGAAGCGATGACCGGCTTTATCTAATAGATGAGCGCCTTCTCCCCGCACGGCTTCACTAATCAAAAAATGGGGAACTCCGGGTTTGGTCAGGGCGGTGGGGTGAAATTGAAAAAATTCTAAATC
Organism: Synechocystis sp.; assembly: GCA_041750255.1. Lineage (GTDB taxonomy): Bacteria > Cyanobacteriota > Cyanobacteriia > Cyanobacteriales > Microcystaceae > Synechocystis. Next base: position 2,446 of record JBGSZT010000114.1, on the reverse strand, counting down.
TCGCAGAATTGCCCCTGCTCGCCAGGCCAAAGCAATGCCATCACCCGTACTAACGGTAGGATTGGTGGTTTGGGCAAAGACCTGACCGCCGCCGCCGGTGGCCAACAATACAGCCCGGGACCGAAACCATTCCAAGCGGTCTTGGTGCAACACCCGAATGCCTCGGCATTGCCCGTTTTTATCGCAATCTAGACCCACGGCGATCGCCTGGGCAAAGACTTCTACGCCGGGCCGGGCCAAAACCTGCTCCATCAAAGTACTGACAATAGCCCGGCCGGTGGTATCGGCCGCATGGAGGACGCGGGGACGAGAATGGGCCGCCTCGAGGGTCAGGGCCAACTCGGTGCCGTGGCGGTCAAACTGAACTCCCAGCCTGACCAGTTCTTCGATGGCGTGGGGAGCATGATCCACCAAAAATTGAACCGCATCGGCATCACAGAGCCCCGCCCCCGCCGTCAGGGTGTCTTGATAATGGAGATGGGGGGAATCCGTCGGGGCGATCGCCGCCGCAATACCACCCTGGGCCCAATCACTGGCCCCGGTTTTTAGTTTTGCCTTGGTAACAATGGCAATACGGAGTTCTGGGGGTAAACAGAGGGTTGCATAGAGCCCCGCCGCCCCCGACCCCACCACAATTACATCAAACTCCTTACCTGCCATGCCCGAATCCCAACGAAAATGTTTTTCTAGCCTAACGGCTAATCTGGCGTTTGTTGGCTTTTTCGGTGATTATTACTATTTCAAGGCTTCCCTGACTCCGTCGCCAATGAAATTAATACTCACCACCGTCACGGCGATCGCCAAACTAGGAAAAATCAGGAGATGGGGGGCCGTGCTCACATAATCCTTGGCAGTAAAGAGCATTTGTCCCCAGGTTGGCACATCTGGCGGAAAGCCCAGACCTAAAAAACTGAGGGTGGATTCGGTCACAATGGCATTGCCGATGGCCAAGGTTGCCGCCACTATGATCACACTGACTAAATTGGGTAAGAGATGTCGCCCCATCAAGGCTGCTGGACTAGCCCCCAAGGCGAGCGCCGCCATCATAAAGTCCATGGCCCGCAGTTTGAGAATATTAGCCCGCACCAGTCGTGCCACCGTCATCCAATTCAATCCGCCAATCAGTAGCACCACTAATAGAAAAATGCCGATTTCCGGCGAGGTCAGGCGAGTCACGGGTTCGCGAAACAAATAAACGACCAACAGCACCAGGGGCAATTGCGGCAGAGCCAAAAATAATTCTGTGACCCGCATCAACAGCATATCGACCCAGCCACCATAAAAACCGGCGATCGCCCCCACCAGGGTTCCCAGGGATAAGGAAATCGCCATGGAAGTCACTCCCACCGTAAGGGACACCCGCCCGCCCCTCAAGAGCCGCGCCCATTGGTCTTGTCCCAGATCATTAGTCCCCAAGGGATGCTCCCAACTCGGAGGGCTTAAACTCAGGGCAAAATCAATGTCTGATGAGGATAAAGGATAAAATTCAGGGCCAAGGATCACGGCGAGACTGATCAACGCCAATAGCATTACGCCGAGAAGCGCCAGGCGATCATGTTTGAATTTCCGCCAGACGGGATACCAGGCAGAGAAGCGAAAATCAGGCATGATTGAAAATCAAACGATAATAACAAACGCAACGATTAACCCATGTTAGAGCAATTACAGGGACTGAATATTTTTTTGATTGGCATGATGGGTAGTGGCAAAAGCACCGTTGGTCAGGTCTTGGCGGAGCAACTCGGCTACCGTTTTTTTGATGCGGATGTGGTGATCGAGCGGGTAAGTCAACGCCCCATTACCGCCATTTTTCAAGACGAGGGCGAAGTCGCCTTTCGGGCTCTCGAAAGCCAAGTCCTAGGTGAACTAGCCGCCCAAACCCGGAGTGTCATTGCCACCGGCGGCGGTATAGTCCTACAACGGGTCAACTGGAGTTTTTTGCACCATGGCGCCATTGTCTGGCTCGATGCTCCCCTGCCGGTTTTAGTGGAACGCCTAGAAGCCGATACTAGCCGTCCGCTGTTGCAAACCAGTGATCTAGCCCAAACCCTGGGCGAATTGCTCGAAAAGCGTGAATTTCTCTATGCTGAAGCGGATTTACGCATTGCCGTCAGTGCCGACTTGTCCCCCCTGGTGATCGCCAGGGACATTATTCAGCAACTTCCCCGGATTATCAAAAATCCCCAGGCTTAAACTGATAAAAATTTCGGCGTTGCTGAATCAAGATATGAATCAGTAAGGGATAGGTACTTCTTGAAACTTTAGATAATGAATTAATAAACGGATGGAGGGGATTGTCAAGAGGTTTGTGTCAAGGAGGAAATTAGAGAGGAAAACGCCCCTCAAATTCGATAGCAAAATGGTTAAGAGCGGCCTTCCAATTACGAATAGGCATAGTCCATTTTTTAGAAAGATTGCCCAAGGCGAGAAAAATGAGCTTGAGAGC
>JBGSZT010000113.1:0-5989 GCA_041750255.1 Synechocystis sp. | reverse complement strand
GGATGCGTTCACGGATGTACGAGTTGGTTATTGGCTGTATTTGTGGAATAGTGCGATTACGGGTTCAGTATGTCTCAAATCCAACCTGTGAAGGCTGGATGTCGGTTAGCCTGCCAAATTTCCTTATTTTTGAAGAGGTCTACTACTTTTACCACCGATCGCCGTAGGTCTTCAATGGACTGCATTTGGCCCAGACCCCGTACTAATAGCTCTTGGCCGCCGCCAATTAAGAAGCCCCCTGGGGCATTGGAGTTGGCTCCGGCACTGGCTTGGGTAACTTCATTGAGGGAAACTTTGAGGGAGCGTAGTTTGGCCGGATCGACTAAGACCTGTTCCTGGCGCTCATCACCTCCATAAAGAGTGACTTGGGAAACCCCTGGCACGGAAAGGATCTGGTTACTGACGGTGGTTTCCAGCAGTCGTCGTAAGTCCATCAGGTTGGCACTGCCCCCAGCCTTGACCGTAAAGGCATACTGCATAATCGTCCCCAAGGGCGAAACGAGAGGGGAAATTTCCGGGGGATGACTGCCTTCTGGCAGTTGGTTTGTCACCTGTTGCAGACGTTCTGTCACCGTTTGACGGGCTTTATAAACATCATCATCCTGGTCAAAGACCACACTCACCATGGAGAGGCCGACCTTAGAAGAAGAGCGTACCGTTGTGACCCCTGGCAAACCATTCACCGCACTTTCAATGGGGACAGTGATTTGGGTTTCCACTTCTTCCGGTGCCAGACCAGGAGCTTCGGTGTGAATATCCACCTGGGGCGGCGCAAATTCAGGAAACACATCCAGGGGCATTTGGCTAACACTAATAACACCCCAAATGGTGATACCAATAGCCGCAATAACAATAAACCACCTTTGGGTGATCGAGGTTTTGAGAATTTGATTGAGAAGCGTATTTAACATAGGTCAATAAAGGCAAGGGCTAGAGCGAGAAGTTAAATTTATTTGCCAAAAAAGTTTTTGCCTTTGCGACCCAGGTTAAATGCCCGTAATCCCAGAATCCCGGCCCCAATAACCCCCAATCCGCCTAAGGCGATCGGTAAAACGGGCAATCCTGGTTCTGCCGCCACGGGGGGGCTTGCCGGAATTTCATTGGGAGCCATACTGGTGGTTTCCGCCGGGGCCGTATTTTCAGAAGCCTCAGCCACCACCGGTTCTTTGGTCTCCGTCTCTGCCGTTGGGGTTTTGCGGGATTCAGCATAGAGGGATAAAGAGCCTTGGGTAACTAATTTTTCCCCAGCCGCCAACCCTTCGGTAATTTCAATTAATTCCCCCTGGGTCGCTCCCGTTTTCACCGGCACCGGCTCATAAAATTCTCCATACTGCACAAACACCAATTGTTTATCCCCTCCGTCCACCAATGCCGTCGCCGGAATATAAACCCCCGCATTACCATTGGGTGCAGAGGCGATCGGTTCCACCATAATGCCCAACAAGGGATCGTTTTCTGCATTCACCGCCACCCGGTTAATGCCCCCTTCCGCCTGGAACTCATCACCGTGCCCCACATGGGCGATCGCCAGGTTGGGTACTCCCAGGGTCAAACCGAGAGCTAGAAAGGAACTTGCTAATTGAATCGTTTTCATCACACCACCTCATGTTGGGAATTTGGCCAAGATTTTTCCCAGTCTGCCAGAGGGGGTATGAAATTCAGGTGAAATTCAAAATAAAAATGAGGATAGCGTAGCGCCGCTTATTTTATCGGCTCGTAAACCTTTGGATGGCCTCTAGTCGGGAGGGCATCAAGACACATTCTTCTAGCAACGCAAAATCTAAATCGGGAAGCAATTTGCTATTGGGGGTTTCTTGGTAGCGATCACCATCTAGAAAGTAAATCAAAAATTTATCATCTTGCCACATCCAAACCTCACGAATGCTAAGCCGCTGATATTTTTCGAGTTTTTTGGGACTGCCACTGGTGACATTGACCTCGATGGCTAGATCAGGATGCTCCTTTTTCTCGCCGAGATAGTAGGATTCATCCGGCTCAAACGACACAGACTTTTCCTTAGATTCACGGGTAGCACTACCCACCGGAATAAATTCGATTTCCTGCCGCCAGAAATAAATACCTAACAAAATGGCTATCATGCTTTTGATAGATTCGTGGTATTCTCCCAGGGTCATGAACTCAATTACTCCATCTAAATAGGTCATGCGTAGCCCTGGCTCTTGGGCCATCACCCCTTGAATCGCTTTAAGCGCTTCCCAAGTGTGGTAACCAGGTAGAACGAAATATTGATTTTTGGTCAGAATAGGCGGAGAAGTGGCGACGGTCATGGGGATGGCCCTCTGCTGAGATTGCACAAATGCTACATTGTCTCTATCTTATCCCCGTCTAGAGATTGGGGGGGACGATCGCCGTGGAGCAATCATCTGCTGAGCCAAAGAGTTAGTTGACATGGAAGCAACCATTGATCCCATTGCCCGAGATGGCGCTATAAATGATGATTGGATTGAACTAAATCGAAATGCGTATTTTATTGGTGGAAGATGAAACGGATTTAGGACTAGCGGTTAAAAAAGTGCTGGTTAGTGAAAAATATGTGGTGGATTGGGTGACGGATGGCTCCCAAGCCTGGGACTATTTAAACAATCAATGGACGGAATATACCCTGGCCATTCTGGATTGGTTACTGCCAGGGTTATCGGGTTTGGAACTGTGTCAAAAATTACGGGCGCGGGGAAATCCCTTACCAGTGCTGATGTTAACTGCATTAGGAGAACCAGAAAACCGGGTCGAAGGGCTGGATGCGGGGGCGGATGATTATTTGGTGAAACCCTTTGTGATGGCGGAGTTGTTGGCCAGGGTGCGAGCATTACAACGGAGATCGCCGCAATTCAATCCTGCCTTGTTGACCGTTGGTGAGTTTTCCCTCGACTCAGCCAACAATGTTTTACAGGTTCAAAGGAACGACCAAGAAGTTTTAAACGTTCCCTTGACAATCAAGGAATTTCAAATCTTGAACTACTTAATGAGTAATCCTAACCGGATCATGTCGGGTAGTAAGCTACGACAACAGCTTTGGGATATTGATGAGGAACCCATTAGTAATGTAGTAGCGGCTCAAATGCGACTGTTACGACGCAAGTTGGCGAATCACCATTGTAATTGTCCCATTGAAACAATATCAGGACAAGGTTATCGTTTTACCGTTACTTCCTTAAAATGAAACGTCTTTTTTATCAAAGTCGCATACAACTAGCTTTCTGGTATAGCTTAGTTATGGCAGGCATCCTAGGGGTGTCAGGCATATTAATTTATCGATCCATCTTACTTTGGAATTGGACAGCTTTAGAAAGGGAAATACAATCCATTGCTGGAACATTGCACGATAGCCTAGAACCAATGTTACCAATAACTGGAGATCCAACCGATACTCTGACACAGATTTTTCCTGATTTGTGTTTAGTTAATCAACCCTGTAATCCTGACGAAACAACTATTCAACGACATACAACGGGCATTAGTGATCGCAGTATTTATTATCTAAGACTTTTTAATTTCCAAGGTAAACTCTTGGCATTCTCTGACAACCAACCTTCACTCATGGCGAGGCTACCAAATCAAACTCCTTGGCAGACTTTCACTACCCAGACAGGAAAACGCTATCTGCAATTTACAACTATTTTACACGCCACCAATCAAACCCAATCGTCCTGGGGTTATTTACAGATTGGTCGTAATCTCAAGGATTTTGATGCAGAAGCTCAACGAATTCAATGGATTTTGATGATTGGATTTCCTGTTAGTTTAGGGTTGGTAATACTTTCAGCTTGGTTTCTGTCCTATCGAGCCATGAGACCAATCTATGAATCCTATCAACAACAACAGTTATTTACAGCTAATGTAGCTCATGAGTTGCGCTCTCCCTTGGCAAGTTTACTAGCCACGGTGGAAGCAATAATGCGGGGATCTAACACATTTACTGAAGAAGAAACTGCCCTATTACAAACAGTGGAAAAGCAAGGAAGACGTTTAAGTAAACTGATTACAGATTTATTGTTATTAACTAGTTTAGAGCAAAATAACTTGCTTGGTACGTTTGAGCGTTGTTCGGTGAATGATTTAGTCAATGATCTCACCGAAGAGTTTTTAGAATTGGCGATCGCCGCTGATATTGATTTGAGCAGTAATGTGACATCAAAAGAAATTTATGTCTCGGGTAATGAATCCCAGCTTTATCGCCTGGTTTCAAACTTAATTGCCAATGCTATTCAATACACGACTGCCGGGGGGAGTGTTCATATTACTCTGACATCTAATGAACAAATGGCTATCATTACTGTTCAAGATACCGGGATTGGTATTGCCCTTGATCAACAGGAACAAATTTTTGAACGTTTTTATCGAGTCAATCGGGATCGTTCGCGCAGAACAGGAGGAACAGGTCTAGGACTTGCCATTGCCCAGGCGATCGCCGTTAAACATCAGGGTGTTTTGAGTGTAGAAAGTGAATTGGGGCAAGGCAGTCTCTTTACGGTTAAATTTCCATTGGCCCATGGAGATGATGGTGCACTACGTAGCGGATCTCTACGAGATCGCCACTGACAAACAAGCCTCATTACTGGACATAGAGATGAATTTCACCAAAGTGAATCGGTCCAGTCTGCCCAGGGCATCGCCCTTGATGCGGATACCGTTCGTCGCTTAGATATTCAAGTAGAGCCTTTACAAGCTCGTTACCTGACCACCGGCCTCAAAACAACCGGGAAGATTGAAAACCTACCACAACAACGGGTTGAGGTTACCACGCTCGTGGGGGGAAAATTACTCAAACTATTAGTTAATCCGGGAGAAACCGTTACGGCCGGTCAAGTTGTAGCCATTATGACCAGTGCTGAATTGGCGGAACTACGTACTACTGCTCAGAACCGACGTAGCTTGGCGATCGCCGCTATGCGGTTTGAATACGCGGCAAATATTTAAACTCCTTAACCGTTTCCTTTGGGGTTGCCTGTTACCCTGACCGAGGGGAAACCATGCAAAGGATTATCCAAGCCGCCGACGTTGCCCTTTACCGAGCCGCTGGAGACAATCAAGTCGTGGTGGCAGAGTAATTGTTTATTTTTTGGGGATGATTGTCACATTATCACTTCCCCCGACCCTTATTGAGGGCTATACACAAAGGATTGGTTATATTTCCACTCCGACCCAGTAATGCCAATCGGCGATCGCCTCCTTGGTAGCGTCATCTGCGTCAATCACCTCCAGCTGAGCTAAGGGAATGGGAATATGGTCTTCAAGGCTATCTTCTTCTAATGAAATCATGACAGATATATCCCTTTCACAATATCTTTGATCGGCCATACTTACCACGGTTAACAGCTTTGTTTTAGTTGACTTTTTGGCTCTAGACGCCCGTAACTTAGCCTTGAAAGGGCAGGTGATTTTCCCTTCTAAATAGCAGTACCAGCCCATCATTTGCTCGTGTTCGTCATAGCAATCAACGATGATTTCATCTTCAATGCGGTCTTGCCGAATTTGGTCTTCGCTTTTCATGGGAATAAATTAATCTTTTTCAGAATTGTTCAATCGATATTTAAAGACTACCATTTTAATACTGGCGATCGCCGCATGTCCCGGTACTGAATCGCCTTGTTGTGGCGGGCTTCTTCTAAGAGTCAGTCTAAGACAATGGGAATGGTGGGGATAGTTGAGGGAATCATAGTCAACGCTAGGGTAAGGCGACGTGTTCTTGTTGTGTCCAGATGGTAACACCAAAGTACTTGTCGGCAAGAAATATTAGACCTGCTCACGCCATGGGTATGGAGACGGGTAAGATTTTATATCCCACGGACAAAATGGGTGATGTACTGGAAGCTTCCCGGTCTCTACCTGGCGTTGCATAATAGAGATATGAACAGAGGAAATCACAATGCAATGCCCTGAGTGTAAATCTACTCATATCCGTAAAAATGGTATCAATAAGCAAGGTAAACAAAATCATATTTGTGTCAACTGTAGTCGTCAATTTATT
>JBGSZT010000112.1:0-2540 GCA_041750255.1 Synechocystis sp. | reverse complement strand
GCCCGCTTCACTGGGGCGAATCTCAAATTCAGCGTAGCCAAACCAGGGCAAATTTTCGATGGTCAGGGTCTCAATTTGAGCCGGAGCCGGTAAATCCGCTTGAACTTGGGCTAAAAATGCCTCTAGAACAAGGCGATCGCCTTCAACCTCCAGAATTACCCCCTGGGCTGAATTTTTGACCCAACCTCTGAGATTAAACTGGTGAGCCAAACGATAAATAAAGGGACGAAAGCCGACCCCCTGAACCCGTCCTTGAATTTTGACCTGGAGACGAATCAAGACTATTTATTAGGGTTCAACAGATGTTCTTCAATAAAATTAGTATAAACATCGCCGCTTAGAAACGCCGGAGTTTGCAAAATGCGTTGATGAAAATCAATAGTGGTGGGAATGCCGGTAATAGCACATTCCCGTAGGGCGCGGCGCATCCGCTTAATGGCCATATCTCGATTACTGCCCCAAACAATTAGTTTGCCAATCAAAGAATCATAGTAGGGCGGAATTTCATAATCGGTATAAACGTGGGAATCTACTCGGACTCCGGGGCCTCCCGGTGGCAGATAGCCGCTAATTTTACCCGGATGGGGACGGAAATTTTGGTCTGGGTCTTCGGCATTGATACGACATTCGATGGAATGACCATGGAGCTGAACCTGGGACTGATTAAAACCAAGTTTTTCCCCCTGGGCAATGCGAATCTGCTCTGCGATCAAATCTAAGCCCGTAATCATTTCGGTGACGGGATGCTCGACTTGAATACGGGTATTCATCTCCATGAAATAGAAGGAACCCGAGGCATCCACCAAAAACTCAACGGTTCCCGCCCCCACATATTTAATCGATTTCGCCGCTTTAATGGCCGCATCTCCCATTTTTTTGCGTAGGTGGGGCGTGAGGAAGGGACTGGGCGCTTCTTCCAATAACTTTTGGTGGCGGCGTTGGATCGAGCAGTCGCGTTCCCCCAGATGGACAACATTGCCGTAGCTATCGGCCAAAATCTGAAACTCAATGTGCCGAGGTTTTTCGATGAATTTTTCTAGATAGACCCCTGCATTGCCAAAGGCGGCTTCAGCCTCTCCTTGGGCGGCTTGAAACAGTCGAGAGAGTTCGCTTTCATGGCGCACCAAACGCATTCCTCGCCCACCGCCTCCGGCTGTGGCCTTAATCATGACCGGATAACCAATGTCGGCGGCGATTCTGAGGGCGTCTACTTCATTTTCGATTAGGCCAGGACTGCCGGGCACTGTCGGCACACCGGCTTTCTGCATCGTTTTTTTTGCGGTGGATTTGTCTCCCATGGCTCGCATGGCTTCGGGAGAGGGGCCAATGAAGGTGATTTGATGATCCGCGCAAATTTCGGCAAACCGCGCATTTTCCGCCAAAAATCCATAGCCCGGATGGATGGCAACGGCATTACGGGTCAAAGCGGCGGCAATAATATTGGGAATATTAAGATAGCTTTTGCCGCTGTGGGGCGGCCCAATGCAAACACTTTCATCAGCCAATTGGACGTGGAGGGCTTGGCGATCGATGGTGGAGTGAACCGCAACGGTGGAGATTCCCAGTTCCTCACAGCTATGGAGAATGCGGAGAGCGATCTCGCCCCGATTGGCAATTAAAATTTTGGAGAATTGCATTGGCTAAACAGACGCTTTAGGTTGGTCGATTCCTTCTCTAATTGACATCGTCTTTAAGCAACCCTAGCAGTTAGGCCGAGAGAGTCCTTGAGTCACCCCAAAGATTACCTGTTTCCCTACCTCATTAACTAGACCTACCCTTTTTAGGCATGGAGCCCCGTTAGACTGATTCCATTGGCATCTTACCAAATTTTCGTCTCATATCCCCCGAATTTATTGATGAAGAGTATATACCCATTAGTCTAGATCAAAGTCTGTCAATACAATGTCAAAAAGGACTCACGTCAAAGCCAATGGACTTGGCACTTCGATCTGCTCAGTGCTGACGGTGAGGCTTCTGGGGATCGCCAGACTTGAAGGAAGATTTATGGCTCTACTGAGCTTTAGCTGTAAAAAGAACGTAAGGATTGATAGTGTACTTTAAATTAATGTACAATAAGACAAATCAAAATCATCACGAGCTAATCATTCTAGCCAGTCCCTGCACAAACAATAGTACAAGGACGGCAAATATAAAGCATTGAGTTGTCCATTTAAATCTATGCCATCCTCCCCTCAAATCAGTCTGATGACGAAAATAGTTAACCTGGAAGGGGTTAATGTGATCAATTACTCAATTGTAGAAAATGTCGGCATTTTTCTATATATTGAAGAGATGGATAAAGGTGGAGTGTGTCTAAACTGTCAAAGCAAGACACAAAAAATTCATAAGAATATTAAAGCGACAGTCAGAGATATTCCAATGGGAGATCAAGATGTATTTGTAATTAGTCACTGGCAACAAGAGTAGTCTTATTGAGAAAGTGGGGTGTATGTGATGGGTATAATGAAAAAATGATGGAATACGCCCATGAGACCATTGACGAAATAATCAAAGCTCCCGACTTTGACCCGAATGAGCAA
>JBGSZT010000111.1:0-2648 GCA_041750255.1 Synechocystis sp. | reverse complement strand
CTCTTCGGGGGTTTGATGCTCTTCTAGCAACTCGTCGAGTAAGCTATCGACGCGATTCGGTTCTTGTTTTTTGCGTACCATTTGGGGTTTCCTCGTTTTGATTGGATTTTACTCCCCTTACACAAAATTCTGTTCAGACCCGCTGGTAAAGCCCCCCCGCCCCCCAATACTGGGGGGAGAATTGCTAAAAGCCCACCAATCTTAAATTCAGTCAGACAAGCTCTAAATATCTATCAGCAGTTCTCCGCCAACCAATCTTCCACCTGCGACAATTGCCCAAAATCCAACAGCGCCTCCCCCAAACTCTCCAACTGGATCGTTCCCAACTGCCGAATCCGCTCAACCAGACCGTTGGGTAACACCCCAAACCGCCGAGTTAGCTGGCGTAACACAAGTGTTGCTTCGCCTTTCTGCTCTCCCTGTTGAAGCCCTTGCTGAAGTCCTAACTGGAGTCCCTTATTTAGACCCAGTTCCTGTCCCTCTTGTAAGCCTTTCTGTCTAGATTCCGCCACAATCCGTTGATAAACTACCGATTCCCGCATGAGTTCCTCCTTGAGATAAATACTAATCAGCCTTTCATCAAAATTAATTCCAGCCAACAACTGGACACAGGCGCCCACCTCAATGCGTTCAGCCCTGTCTTCGATTATATCCACCCGCCTAGCCACCTTGGCCAATAATGCTTCCGGTTCAGAACCCTTCGCTAACACCGCCAACGGTAACAAAAACGGCTGATTGAGCAATAACGACGCTTCCACCTCCCATAAGCGAATTACCCGATAGGAATGCATCGTTCGTTCAAACTGAAAACAATCTTCAAACACCAATGGCGAGCCAGTTCGTTTTAGGTAAATTACCACCTGATCAATGCCACAGCTATATTGGCGGTGAAGCCGAACCCAGTAATCCAACATCCTCAACGGCATCGCTGGTTTTGATTTTGCTTCTGTCTGAAACTCCAAATGGAGAATACGCCCCCGACCTTGCAAAAAAAACACCGTATCCGCCCGAATCGGTTCTAGTGTCAACTCCGTATTCAACAAATCCCAGGAATTATCCCCAGAATCCGGCAATAGCCAATCCACAAACGCCTGGGGATCAGCCTCAACCATAAACTTCAGCACACTATCAAAACTCATCCTGCCACCCCAACGCCAAGCTCCACGACACGGTGCATTAACTTTCTCCCTATTATGAACACCAAGACACCCAAGACACCCAAAACTCCAACTCCAAAGTCAAATGAAACACCTCAACGACTACACCATCGTCACCATCCCCGACGACAATGGCACATTTGTTGCCTATATCCCGGCTATCCAAGGTTGTCATGCCTGGGGAGAAACGCCCGAACAAGCTAGAGCAGAATTACAAAATGTCTTTGACATGATTACAGAGGAATTTAGAGAAAATGGACTTTCCCTACCCAAAAATGTGAGCTTGACGGTTTCCCATGCCGGCTAACGCCAAAGCCCTTGAGAAAGTAAAATCCCCCCGATCCCCCAATACTGGGGGGAGGATGTCAATGCAACATTTCCTCTATCGCCGCTAAAAGTTCAGTCGGTGTAAACACAGAAATCGAAGCTTGTTCATAGTCCGATACTTTTTCGCTAACAAATACTAACATTGTCGGAATTTGTCCCACGAATACATAAGTCAAGAGAATCTCTTAACCAAGGCGTATCAACCAATGCCCGGAGGAAAATCCCTCGGGCACCATTTAGATCCCGGTTCATTTTGGCTCCATCAATCTTTGAGGTGATTGTACGAGAGCCACCAATTTGTAAAACTTCACCAGTCCAAGAGACAGTTTTCGACGTGTAGGCTTCATTGATATCGGTCAGGGCAACCTTTCCATATTCCCAAGCCTTCCATCGAAGATGCTCTTTGAATTGATAATGGGAAAGTGTTAACATTTGCCGAACAGACTTAGAGCGAATTTTTCGACGTGACTTGCTAACCATATTGGATGTCTCGAAAGACGGCAGCAAAATCACATCAAAATTTTTAACCAAAAAAGAAGTTACTTTATGGTGCAACTCCTTGACTAGGTTTTTGACTTTTGCTCTTAACCTATCAGCGGCCCTTTTGAGTCTTCGCTTTTGATGCTTTTCCGCTTTGCTGATTTTTGAAACAAGACGGTCTAACTTAAAGCAAAGTTTTTGAATTTGCAAATTGGAATCATTGCCAAGCCATCCATAGGACGACTCGGAAAAAAATGTCATGAACGTTCTTACACCAGGATCTAAGGCAACCACACGCCCTTGGTTCTCGGACTGTTGTGGTTGTACTTTTTCAGAGGTGATCAAGTAATACTCGCCGTAAGTAAGTGTTAGGCGACCATCACTGAATTCAGTGGGGAGTGCTTCCTTTAATGGGCATTGCCCCAAGATGGTATGATACACACCCTGCTTTTTGATTGCCGATTTTGGGATATAAACTGTTTGTTGTTTGTCCCTACGACTGCGGAACCGGCACCGCCTAATTTGCCCATCTTTGCCAAAGCCTTGGGTGCATCCCACTTGAGATAATACGCAAAGACTAGCGTGGCTATGAGAGAATGGAAGAGTTCCCTTTAGGTAGAAAGTTATGTTACCGATGCCCCCAGAAGAAGAAGCACTGCTTGATGAATTTACGACACAAGTAGC
>JBGSZT010000110.1:0-1561 GCA_041750255.1 Synechocystis sp. | reverse complement strand
TTGCCCGACTACATCGCAAAACGTTATGTTATTCAAAGTCGGTGGATATGTTAGGATACTCCATCCGTTTATTAATTCATTATCTAAAGTTTCAAGAAGTACCTATCCCTTACTGATTCATATCTTGATTCAGCAACGCCTGCAGATTATTTTTGCATTTTTTCGAGAATAGCCACCGCTGACGGGGATTGACGGGTGAAATAGTTAAAAATCAATAATTTAAAGGTTGAGTCGAGGATAACTGGCACTGTCGCAATAAATAAAAAGATAAAGTTTCGATTTTCGGGAAGACCAATATGTTGCATCAGGCTGGCTAAAACAATTTCCCAACCTTCAGCCGAGTGAAATCCCACAAAGGTATCCGTTAAGAGGATAAAAATAAATACTTTGGTGACATCATTTAGCCCCAAAAAATAGTGGCTAATAAATTGGCGGGTGATCGTAAATTGACGGCGAAAAACAGCTATTAATAATGTGAAGGAAAGGAGTGAGGTTATATCAGCAAAAATATTCTTAATGCCTTCTCGGCTTTTTTTAACCGCGCCAAGAACTATTTCTTCTGCTTTTTCCCGTAGCTTTTCCTGTTTATTGATCTCCGAGGCTCCCCCCTTAAGTAATTCATAAATTTCTATTCCTTCCTTAAACCGCACAAATTCATCTAGGGATTCATGGATGATTTCTGGATTAAACTCAACTTTCCCCAACTCTACGGATTGAATTCTAAAGTGATTAAAAAGAGGACCATAAATCAAATTTTTAGAAATAATCTGCACCAGCAACGGAACGATGACCAACGCCGCTAAAAAACGCAGGGCAATTTTACGTTGGTGACGGAGTTGACGAAATTGCTGGAGAATTTCTGCTTCTGAATTAGGATCTAAGGGCCGATTCAGTCGCCATATTCCTTGTCCTCGGCTATCTTCTCGCCCTTGAAGCGGAGGCGTAGCCACTATCTCTGTCTCCTCCGAGCTACGGGCCAAGGCGTTGAGGGTCAGCAGAGAGTCTTCTTCTGAAGATGGGCGATATTTTCCAACAATTGCTTCAATTTCTTCTAAACGGGTCAGGATTTTGGAGTCAATTTGGCTCAATTCCGTCGGCTGAGTCAGGTTAGCCAGCCACGCCTTTCCTCCCTGGAACGTTAATAAGTTAAGACGAACTGTTCTCAATTCCCGGTCTAGGCTGATTTTAAAATAGTTGTAGGTACTCAGACCGACCGCCGGCCCCGGAGCTATTTTTTTTCCTTGAAAATGAGTCTGCTCTATTTCCTGAATGGCGATCGCCGCTTGGTAAGCTCGCCCTAGAGCTTCTAGACTTTGCTGACTTGTCCATTGATTAACCCGTTGCCACCAGTTAGAAAAAGCCATAGAAATCTCCGACGATCAAGACCACCAATCATCTTAATATTAATTAAATATCGTTGGATAACTGGACAGTCTTAAGTTTTTGACTGGAACCAGGCTTTGCCCTAAGCAGCTAAGGATGGTGTATCAGGAGGTTGAAACCGATCAAGTTTAGCGGTCAGGAATTTAGGCAAAAGTAGAGAGGGTGGGCTTTTGGAAAA
>JBGSZT010000109.1:0-5038 GCA_041750255.1 Synechocystis sp. | reverse complement strand
GAAATCAGAACTAGAACAGGTAGCCTAAAGCCCTGGTTCCCTTACCATCTCGTACTTCCGTTCAGCTTTTTCCAGGGGTTGAGCAATTTTCCCATGCTGTTTTCTCGCTCCTCTATTCAAAATTAGTCCAAACTCCAGTTTTACCCTGGTGTCGAATGGTCTCTTTGTAGGGGATCTGGGGATCGTGGGTTGACAAGGGTAAATTGTACTTGCGTTGTAGGCGGTCTAGGCTGACCTTCAGGTGAATTTCTCCTTGGCTCCAGAGGACGATTTCCTGGTTGGCCTCGTTTTGTTGCCATTCTAAGGCCGGGTCTTCCTCTAGTAATTTGCTCAGGGCCGCACTGAGTTTTACCTCATCATTGCGATTTTGGGCGGCGATCGCCTGGGCATAAACGGGTTGTTGTCGTAGGGCTTTCGACAATGGCTTACTGATGGCAGTGGTAGAAAGTGTATCTCCAGTCTGGACACCCTCCAAGCGACCGAGAGCCACAATCTCACCCTCTTCAGCGACGGAAATGGACTGCTGTTGTGAGCCAAAAAGTCGATAAATGCCGCCAGGACGCATACCATTAAGACTCATTCCTTCTTTGAGAGTGCCTTGCCAGACTCGAACGAGGGAAAGTTTACCGCCCTGGGGAGCAAAATAGGTTTTTAGGACCTGTAGAATCGGGTCACCATCCTGGCGGGGGCTGAGTCCCCGTCGCTCCGCCGTCAGCAAGGGAGCAGGGGCTTCCTGATGCAATACCTCCAATAAGGGACGAACCCCATAGTCTTGGTCGGCAACGCCAAAGAGCACAGGAACAATATAATCGGCTCCTAGTTCCCAGCGTAAATCAGTCTCAATTTCGGCGGGGGAGGGGGTGATATCCTCCAATAATTCTTCTAATAAATGATCGTCAAATTCCGCTAACACCTCCAGCATTTCCTGACGGGTCAACTGTTCCTCTGCTTTGAGCGGCTCCGGCAGGGGGATGGGATCTGCCGGGCTGGCGGCGTGATACTGATAGGCTTGCTCCGTAATTAAATCGATATATCCCAATAAAGTGTTGTCTTGATAGATGGGATACTGTTGGGGCGCGAGGGGACGAGGGGACGCCGTTTTGAGGGCTTGGATAATCTCAGCAAAACTATTTTTTGCTCGGTCCATTTTATTGATAAAAACCAGATGGGGAATAGTCCAGTCATCTAGAAATTTAAATAACGGAGCGAGGGTCAGAACCCGACTGACATCGGCCTCACAGACAATCACGGCCAAGCCGGCTCCCACCAGGGCATTCTGGCTTTCCTGGGCAAACTCAATCGAGCCGGGACAATCAAGAAAGGTCAGGGTCAAATCTGCATAATCCAAGCTGGCCACGCTCACTTCTACCGTCATTTGCCGTTCTTTGGCTTCCGGGCTATTATCACTGACCGTATTTTTTTCCGCCACGCTGCCTTTGCGAGGGATGCTATTGCTTACCCACAGCAAACTTTCTAATAATGTTGTTTTACCACTGCCGTAGGAGCCGACTAGGGCAATATTACGCCGTGCCTTGGGAAGATTGGAACTTGTCATTGCATTGGTCTCCTAATCTAGGATTTAAGCCATATCTTAATTTTGGCGCTATTTGGGCTAAAAAATATCGTCTAGTAACGCCAGTTCGGGTTACCCCTCTTTCATCAGTTTCAGAAGAACTTTTCGATGTCAAAGCCTGAAGTGCCTGAGTAGTAAAGATTTCATGATGTGTACTTAATAAAAGATTCCAACTGCAATTGTTCTTCATAAAAATCAGCAGAGTAATCTCCTAACAAGGGTTTCAGTCCATTTAAAATTAATTCTCCGACCAGAATGACGAAAGAGGGTTACAGCGGATTGCGAGACTACGTAACACAGTATCCACAGTGGGTAAAGTAATTTTGCCGATAGCTTGAAGAGTCGAGAGAAACCGCCAATTCAACTAATTTTTTGACCGCCTCCTCATTCTTAGAAGAAAATCGTCGGACAAAGGCTTTTATCTCCCACCATAGATGCTCAATTGGATTAAATTCACAAGAATAGGCAGACAGATAAATTACTGTAATACCTAGCTTTATTTTTGGGATAAGCAACCCATTTTTAGATCAATGTTAGGTCTGTGCCAATATCTCCAAAACTCCCGGCAATTTCCTGTCGATTTAGCCGAATGTTAGGTTTGTTGCCAGATACCATCAAGATTCAGGGGCGATGGAAGGTTGACGCACCCGCCGCACCGGTAAATTCGCAATTAAAGCGGTCATGCGTTGGTCACTTTCTAAGGACAATTCCATCTCGGCCGAGTCAATTTCCACGTAGCGACCCACCACTTCCAAAATATCGCGGCGCATAGCCTCCATCATTTCTGGACTCAGCCCCGAGCGGTCATTGGCAATCACCAGGCGCAGCCGACGTTTGGCATCATCTCCACTGCAATTATTGCCTCGTCCAAACAAACGTTCGATAATCTCCACAATCATACAAGTCCTTATTCATGAATTTTGCTAGGAAATCTTAACTGCCGAAAAGACGACGACGAAGCCGGGCTAAGAGGCCATCCTGGGCCGCCATAAAATCTAAAAAGGGAACATCCTGGCCTTCCAATCGCCGCGCAATATTTTGAAAAGCCAGTCCAGGGACGGATAATTTTTCCTCTAGCACCAGCGGCTCGCCTTTGTTGGTAGAAATAATAATTTTTTGATCATCGGGCACCACACCAATCAAAGGAACAGCTAAGAGGTCGAGAATATCTTCGACGTTAATCATCTGATTAAGTTGGATCATTTCTGGGCGCAGACGATTAATAATCAAGCGAATACCGCCAATACTTTCGGCTTCTAGCAAGCCAATCACCCGGTCTGCGTCTCGCACCGCCGACATTTCTGGAGTCGTTACAATCAAGGCCTCATGGGCTGGTGCAACGGCATTTCGAAAGCCCATTTCAATGCCCGCCGGGCAGTCGATTAATATATAGTCAAATGTAGGTTTGAGTTGGTCGATCAAAGATTGCATTTGCTCGGCGTTGATGGCGTCTTTGGAGCGATTTTGAGCCGCCGGCAGTAATACTAAATTGGGTAAACGTTTGTCTTTGACCAAGGCTTTTTCGATGCTACAATCCCCGGACAAAACATCTAGAGCCGTATAAACAATTCGTTGTTCTAGCCCCAAGAGTAGGTCTAAATTGCGTAGCCCAAAGTCAGCATCCACCAGGGCAACTTTTTTACCGAGGCGGGCCAGGGCGGCCCCCAAGTTGGCTGTGGTAGTGGTTTTTCCGACCCCCCCTTTACCAGAGGTCACAACAATAATGCGATTCATAAAGACGTAGGTAAGTTAGAGGATTTCACTAAAAGGTTAGACTGCCTGACAATTATTTTGTTCGCTTGAAACCACGGGCGGGGGATAAACGAATGCCCTCCGCCGTGATGTGGGCTACTTCTGGTTGTCCCTGGTCTACATTGTCGGAGGAGACCCGAGCAACCACATCTGCGATCCGAATTTGGCTGGGCGCTAAACGTAGAATCATAATAACAGCATCCTGATTTCCCATTACCCCCGCATGGGCAGTTCCCCGCAGGGTTCCCCAAATTAAAATATCTCCTTCAGCAATAATTTCACTGCCGGGGTTTACATCCCCAAACAAGATCACATCTCCACCATGGCGAATGATGACACCGGAGCGGAGTGTGTTTTTTAGTAGAAGGGGAGGAATCGGCTTTGCGCTCTTTTCCGCCGCCACTAGGGGGGGACGAGCGAGGGACTGCTCGACGCAATAGCCCGCACTGGCCGCTGCGACGGCTGTTTGACGCCGTTGGGTCTCCACCCATTGCAAATCTAAATCCACGTCCTGCAAAATATCGGCGATCGCCTGGAGTTGACGAGTATCCAAAAGGCGATCATGGGTCACCAGATGAACTGGGTGATTTTTAGCCCAGGTTTTATCCTGGAGCCGGAGCTGATTTTTTAGAGCTTGTTCTAGGTCTAGCCAGCTTTGGGCCTGGTCAGGGGTCTCGGCGGTGATCGTCGGCAAAACGAGACGCAAAAAAGAGTCTTGGAGTTGTATTTGTACTGAAGCCAAGGACGTATCCGCTGACATTTGCTCCCATTAGAGATTACTAAAAGATCGATTTTCACCATACCACTAAGGGCCGCCCTCCACAGCGTGAACTTATGCTAGACGCCATTAAATGTCATTACCAGTCAAGGACTCTAGAACCTTGGCTCTACGCCCAAGTCGCAGGAACAAAGGCAATCTCTCCTAACAAATATGAGTACAAATAGGAGTTACATCCATAGGGTACTATTTCTAGATTTGGAATTTCTTCCCTGAATTGGGTATATTAGAGCTGTTGGGAAATAGGGACGTTTTGATTCTATCTTGGTCGATTATGCTGGTACTCGCCGCCTGGATGAAAGAATTAAGTAGCCATCAAGTAAAAATTCCACAATCCCGCCGCTGTTAGCATTAAATGGTCATCAAAATCTGTGATCCGGTTGCGATAGACCCCACTGGCCGCTCCATAGCATTTTACTCCAGCAAAAGCGTTTTCGCGCCGCACCCGAGATTGACTCAATATCCGATTTTCGGCGTTGCTGATTTGCAATATGAATCTCTAAAAATACCACTTTTTAAACCTTGATTCAAACTACCTTCTGGATATGTGCAAGGTTCGCATTCATACCTGAATTAAGCAACGCCTGATTTTGTTTACCTTGCTTATTGATACCATTTTTACGGATATGAGTAGATTTACACTCAGGGCATTGCATTGTGATTTCCTCTGTTCATATCTCTATTATGCAACGCCGCTTTTTCTTTTTATATCACTTAACATTCCCACAATAATATATTTGAAAGCTTCATAGGTCCTCACTTCTGGAAATATATCTTTATACAGTTCACTATAATATATCTTTATACAGTTCACTATATGTATCTACACATTGTACTGTCTTTTGCGCCTCTCTTGCCTTCGTCATGCTCCCTCCGGGCTTTCTAGCCTTATTATTCCATTCTAATTCACCAAGTCTGATGGAAGAGGGGTAGAT
>JBGSZT010000108.1:0-16653 GCA_041750255.1 Synechocystis sp. | reverse complement strand
AGTAGGCAAGCATGGAGATGAAAGAACTGTAGCTAAATATGTAGAAAAGCAAGGAAAGGAATATCTACAATTGCACCAAGACTTCCAGCTGAGTCTATTTTAATTCTGATACCCCGCTGCTTGCGGCGGGGTAGTTCATTAGGATTTGTATTTGAGGTGATACGCAGGAAGTTTCCGTATAATTCGTAGTTATGCAGAAACTTTTTGTGACATAACACAGTGAGCATCTATGATAGTTGGCGAGAAATCTTTTTTACTGTGGAAAGCCTCAACCCCATTAAAGAAGATTTCACTATTTAAATTTAAAAGATTAAAAATGCCTCGAATGAAACTATTCTGTTTTGTATTGTGTAGCGCGACTATATCGTTTGCTTTGTCTATCAGTGAACCAGCACAGGCAAGTGACAGTAGATGCCCTCCTGGAATGAACTCTCCCGACGGTAACGTCTGTGTGCCAGGTGAAAGTATGTATGATGAAATCAGAGCCATTCAAAATCGACCACCTAATTTCTTACCTCCTCGGGATCGAGAGCTTGAAAAATTACAAGCCACCACCAATGAAATGAGAGTGAGGGTAACAGAACTATTAAAACTTTTCAATGACCCCGACTATATTAAATATCGGACGGGCAAATGGAAGTTACTACCATCTCCGAAAGGTGAAAAAAAAGGTCAATACTGTAACATTTTCTTTTCAAAGGAAGGAGTAATACTCACTTTAGCAGGGCCTGGAGGAGACTATAAAGGGGCTGGTCTAATATTTATGTCCGCCGATATTCCTCGTCCTAAAACGCAAGAAGTAGTAGAAATTACGCTTACCCAAAATAATGAACCTCCCGTAACAGTTAAAGCTTTTAATTACTCAAACCCCGATCATTCATTTGGTTCAATTGCTGTGGCTGTACCGACAATTGATACGCTTTTGGCAAACATGGAAGATGTCCAATATTTTGATTTACAAATAGATGGGAAATCGGTCGCTAAAATCACGTGGCATAGTGGTTTGACGGCAAGTGCCGAATTGAGTAAGTGCGTCAATGGTAAACCTTATGCAGTGACGGAGATAGACCTCCTTGGAAAGTAATTAGTAATTAAGGAACTGATTTTAAGGATATGGGGTGATCGTAACTTGATGAGACAATGCAATCGCATTACTATCAAAGTATAGTTTTACAGATAGACTTAGAGGTCGCTATGGCTACAACGCCATCCTCACATCCAGAATCTATCTTTACAGATCGTTATCAGACTACAGTTCCTGATCCTGTTCGCAAAGCTCTTAGCTTAAATAAGCGCGATAAAATTTGCTACACTATACAACCCAATGGCAAAGTATGGATATCACATTTTGATCAGGCAGAAAATGATCCGGTGCTTGGGAAGTTTCTGGATTTTCTTGCACGGGATATGGAAAAAAATCCTCAGCATTTACAGTCAATTAGTCCTGACCTAGTCGGCTATGTTCAATCTTTGGCTTCTGGCGTTGATCTCGATCTTGATTCAGAACTCTTGGATGAGGACGAATAAGGTTGTCTGTAGACCAGCCCCTGGTAATTAATAGATAAAATATTTTTGCTCATCCTCTATTCCTTAAACAGTGTGTCCTTCTTTGGGATTGTGAGGAGAATGCATCTGGCCGAAAAGAATTAAAATACCGCTAATAATGGCGATCGCCAGGGCTTCTAGCAATAGGGTTTGAGGATCTTTTTCTTCGGTTAGGTCTCCAAAGAAAATAACGACCATATTCAACAAAATCAGGTTACCTAAGTTGGATTTTAACTCGTGAAAACTGGTCACCTTAAACGGAATCGCAATGGCTAATGGTTGCACAAATAATTCATAAAGACCTGTTGCCAGCATCAACAAGGCGATCGCCGCTCGTTCTTATGCACTCGTTCACATGATCCGCCCCGCCAGTGATTGGTACGATTTAGGGGATAATCAACGCTGGCAAGTCTATAAGGGACTAAAAAGTGAGTACAATACCTCCCAACAGGCCGTAATGGCCACCGCCGGACAAGTCTTGAGTCACCAAGGCGGTGTGGTGGAGTCCCTCTATGCTTCCACCGATGCCATTGTCGCCTCTGCCCATAAGGGTCGGGGTATGAGTCAACTGGGAGCCTACGACTTGGTTAATCAGGGCTACAACTATCAACAAATTTTGAATCGTTATTATCCTGGAGTCAGCCTCGCTCGGGTGATTCTCAAGCAATAGGAAAGGGAGAGCTTTCAGAATTGACTGTGGTTGAACAAAGACAACCTCCGCATCGGCAAACTGCTCGAATTTCATGTCAAGCAATAATGCACGCCAAGTTTGTGACTCTTGCTCTCGCAATAATACAAATGTCTCGAGATCCTAATCTAGTAGCTCTTTCGCTTGAGTGATAGTGGGTAAAGATTTAAACAACAAAACCCGCCAAGCCTCTGATGTAAGCCCAAAGAGGCGGGTTGCTCTTTTTCTATGAGTATGGATGTTACAGTCCTTTAATAAAAAACCAAAAACCCTTGATGAACAGCTTGAAATATTAGTGTCGAGGGGGATGATTATTGGCGATCGCCTACTGATGCACTTCAGATTTGAATTGGCGAATTTTAATCTCTTTGGGTATAATTCCCCGCCCCTTAGGGCGGAATAACAGCCGGGGCTTGCCCCGGGTTTCATATCTTTGATTATTTTTATTTTTCTGGTGAACTTCAAAGCTATCATTGCTTCAGAGTAATAAAGACAAAGACTCCACGCACTGCAATATTATCTTGACAAAAATAAATGCTACTTTGATAAACAAGGGAAACTATGTTCTGTTTGTGTTATGCACTATGATTCTATGGATTATTAATTAAAAAAATTTGCAATCGGCACAACAAGAAAGAAGGATAGTATTATTACTCATTAAATAAAAAGTATGGGACTAGGGTTATGCAAAAAAAACAGGAAGGGAATTTGTGGATGGTAAACAAGATGGACTTTTAAAAAGTTACTATAGCAGTGGAAAACTTAAGTTTATAACCTGTAGAGTTAACGATAGGCAAGTGTCAATAGATTTGTGTAAAGGAGAAAATTAGACAGGGAAACGACGTCCAATAGTCTGGATGTTTTGTTTCTTTCCCTTGCCCTTGACACAAACCAATTTACAGTCTTGCTCTAACGGGATTGTCAAGAAATTTGGCGTAACAGCTTTCAACTGACTGATTAAGGCGACATCACCCGTAATTAATTTCTTGAGTGAAAAGTTTAGTTTTCATCAGACAAAGTCCTAGAACTACGAGCAGAGAGGGCGGAATTTCTGCTTTTGCGCTCTAGTTATTATTTCGTTATATAGTGAGACAATATATTTTTAGACATAAATTGAAATACTTCCGCAAATACTTTAGTTCGTATTCTTGGATGGTAATGTGAAACTATGGTTTCTATAGTTAATTCTCTTTCTTTGTCTCCTTCAGATTTCTCGCCTTTAGGCGCGGGATTAGAGGGTTTGCCGCAACCAGACCTAGAGGCGGCGGCGGAATGCTGCAACTGGTTGAGGTTTCATCGACTTTGGGGACAATTACCTGATCGCGCTTTGCAAGATATCGCCCAATCTCTGTATTTATTGAAAGTGGACGCAGGCGCAATCATCTATCAAACCAATCAACCTGTGATCGGGTTGTATTTGATGAAATGGGGAGCCGTGGAAATTTATCGAACTTCATTGATTGGACGATCGCAGATTCGTCCGCGCAGTGCAGGGGATTTATTTGGCTATGTGACCCTCATCGCCAAACTCAAGGAGGGTAAACATCAGACACAGGCGATCGCCGTTACCAATAGCGAAATTTGGTTTCTACCCCAAGGCAGGTTTTGGCAATTGATGCAGCAACACCCCGAAATGGAGCATCTCTTCAATACGCTCCTAGCCCAAGACCTCAATGCTTTTAGTACCCGCATCGCCAAGGAACAAAAGCGGATTCAAGGTTTGCAGTCCTACATTCAGAATGTGCCTAAAGATCAAACCATTATTGGTAACAGTAAGGCAACGCAAAAGTTAAGCGAACAAATCGATCGCGCTGCCACAACCCTAAAAGCGATCACCTTTCAAGGACAGGCAGGAACGGGCAAAACTTTTCTGGCTGGATTGATTCACGATCGCTCTGGCTTAGCCGATCAACCCTTTGTTGAGTTAGATTGTGCCAAGTTACCGCGATCGCCCGATGGCAGATTAGATACGGATTTATTATTAGGGCGCGTCGGTGTAAGGGAAGGAATTCTGGAGCTATTGGAACGGGGAACCCTGTTACTGAATAATTTTCAGGTTTTGAGTGAAGGCGATCTAGGAAAGATCATCCATTACCTCAAAGCAGGGACAATCTTACCCAATCATGACGCTTCTAGTAATCTGGAACCGCCAGCTATTCAATCTTGGGTGCGCCTAATCATGGCATCTCCCGACAAAATCGATCTACCCGCAGACCTTGAGATCATCTCGATTAAACTCTTTAGCCTGCCCCAACGCAAAGCCGACATTCCCGATTTTGCCCGTTACTTTCTCGCTCAATTTTGCCAAGAACAGAATCGCCCCTTACTAGAACTAGATCAATCGGAAATGCGGCGATTGATTAGCTACGATTACCCTGGCAACCTGGCGGAACTAGCCGAAATTTTGCACCGTGCGGTGATCATGACCCCCATTACCCAAGCGGTAATTTCCGAACAAGCCCTCTGGTCGGTGCAATCTTCTAAAAATGCCTTTCGTATCGATTTGCTCACTTACGCACCTTGGTTGCGGCGCATTCTGCTCAGCAATTGGTATCCCGAAGGCATCTGGTATGTAATGATGGCGTTCTTTGTACCTGTAACGATCACCGGTTTTCTAGGTCCTCAATCAAGGGATAGCAGCATCACCCTGAATCTATTTTGGGCTTGGTGGTGGCCAGGATATTTACTTCTGTTTGTATTTATCGGTCGTCTTTGGTGTGCCGTTTGTCCATTTATGATTACCGCCGAATGGATTAGGCGATTCTCTCTTTGGCTATTTCCCCGACAGCAATTAACTTGGAATACGCAATGGCTGAACCGTTGGGGCGCTTGGTTCTTATTTGGCGGCTTCGTGGCAATTTATCTCTGGGAAAAACTATGGGATTTACCGCACCATGCGGCGCTTTCGGCTTGGTTATTGTTAGCAATTACCGCAGGAGCCGTAATTTTTAGCCTCATTTATGAACGGCGGCTCTGGTGTCGCTATCTCTGTCCGATCGGTGGCATGAATGGCATGTTTGCCAAACTCGCGATGGTGGAAGTCCGCGCCACTCAACAGGTTTGTGGCAGTCAGTGCAGCACCTTTGGTTGTTATAAGGGCAGTGCCGCTACCGCCGTCACCTTTGCCGATGCCCTGCCCAGCGAAGGACAAGCCACTGGTGGTTGTCCTCTCTATTCCCATCCTGCTCAATTACAGGACAACCGCGACTGTATGCTCTGCATGACCTGCATGAAAGCCTGTCCCAATCGTTCTGTTCAATTAAACCTGCGCTTCCCCACTTCTGATTTACTGGAAAATCATCGCGCCTTTAGTGCGGAAGTTGCCTTGCTGTTACTGCTTTTGGGCGGTGTGTTGATGCACCATAGCCAGAGGATTCTCGGTTGGTTAGGGTTTAGTTCCATTACTGTTGATGCTGACCATCTATTCTTGAGTACAGCGATCTCCCTCGCATTATTAAGCATCCCTGCCCTATTGACCTATGCAGCCCATGCGATCGCCCGTAGTTTTGACCCTGAGCAACCTGAATATTTACGAGTTATTTACGCCTATCTGCCCCTCACCCTAGCGGCAAATCTCGCCCATTACGTTCCTGCGGTAGTTACCGAAGCGGGGCGGATCTTACCTGTTTTAGCAAGAACCTTAGGCTCCAGTGGTGAGCATCTCTTCGCCCTCACTTGGAGTTTAGAAGTTGCCCAATTTTTGCAAGGCGTGACCCTGATTTCTGCCGTTGTCTTTAGCATCTATCCACTATTGCGAATCACAGGGCGATCGCTGCTGAGTAATCTGCCCCATCTGCTCCTAATGCTAGGGTTTATCTTCTTTTTCTTTCAATTAATGGTCTTCTAATCGCCATGCCAATCTATCATGATATTACGGAAGTTATTGGACATACTCCCCTGCTCAGGCTCAATCGCCTGCCGAAGGAAATGGGTTGTGTTGCCGAAATTGTCTTAAAAATGGAAGGAATGAATCCTGCTAAATCCGTGAAGGATCGCATTGCTATTAGCATGATTACGGAAGCAGAGCAGGCTGGCTTAATTCACCCGCACCATTCCACAATCATTGAAGCAACTTCTGGCAATACAGGTATTGGCTTAGCGATGGTCTGCGCGGTCAAAGGCTATCGGTTGATTTTGACGATGCCAGAGAATATGAGTGTGGAAAGACAAAAACTTTTGCAAGCCTACGGAGCAGAGGTGATCTTGACTCCTGCGGAAGCAGACATGCAGGGAGCGATCACCCATGCTAACCAATTACTCATGACCATTCCCCAAGCCTTTTCACCGCATCAATTCAGCAATCCTGCCAATCCCAAAATCCATTACCACACCACAGGGCCAGAGATTTGGGAAGATACCGATGGCGCGATCGCCGCCTTAGTGGTGGGTGTTGGTACTGGCGGCACACTCACGGGTGCAGGCTACTATCTTAAACAAAAAAATCCCCAGATCCAGATCGTTGCTGTGGAGCCATCGGCTAGCGCTGTCCTAAGCGGTCAACCCGCCCACCAGCATAATATCCAAGGTATTGGTGCAGGTTTTATTCCCGACGTGTTGCGAGTTGATTTAATTGATGAAATTGCGATCATTACGGAAGCTGATGCCTATGAGACAGGAAGACAATTAGCCCAAAAGGAAGGAATCTTGAGTGGGATTTCTACAGGGGCATTAGTTCATGCAGGGTTACAACTAGGAAGGCGATTGCAATATCAAAGTCAACGCATCGTGATCATTCAGCCCAGTGCAGGAGAGCGCTATCTGAGTACTGCCATGTGGAATGATGGTAATTAGTAACGATAACCAGTGGAATACATTGTTGTTCTATCTCTTATTCAAATAATCACAAGGCGATCGCCTATAATTTGACTAAGACTTAAAATAAATTGAGATGATCGATCACAGGAACAAACCTAATGACTCAAACAATTACCAAAGAAACTTCACTATATGATCGCGATCTTAATTTGTGGTTAGAAGAGGCAATCGCCAAATTAAAAGCAGGTGATTTTCAAAATCTAGATGTCGAAAACTTAATTGAGGAGTTAGAAGGTTTGGCGGGTAGAGATAGGCGTGAACTCAAACGAAGATTGACTACACTCATTGAACATATTCTCAAGCGCTGCTATGTCAAGAGTGAGTATGATTATGCGGGGTGGGTCGTTACAATTGTCAGGACTCGCAACAATATCCAAGATATTCTTGAACAGTCTCCAAGTTTGAAAGGCTATATCAATAGTCCTGAGTTATTCCAAAAAGCTTTTGAAGATGCTTTAAAGGTTGTGAAGGCTAATCCAGATTATAAATCTATAAATTTCCCTAAAATATGGCAATTTAGCCGTGACATTGAGTCTGTACTCAGTATTGATTTTTGGGAAACGGATTAAGATTAATTTGTTTGATCTTGTTCATTTGAGGTGATTCTGCTTCATCCGAGGACTACAAACACCTCATCATGGTCAACTCGGCTCTAATCGTAGTAATTGCCCGTTATCCTCGTCGGTTAAAACATACAAATAACCATCCGGCCCTTGGCGAATATCTCTGACCCTTTGCCCAATGGGAATCAGAGACTCACTGATTACCTTATTGCTGTCATCGACCCGTAGATGGCGGATACTGTTTTCCACCAGTGCCCCCGCAAAAATAGTCCCCTGCCAGTTTGGATGGCGATCTCGAAGTCGAAGAGAACCGCTTCGCGGTGTGCCACGATAAATTGCCAGACCAGAGGGAGCAATGGACGGTGTCCACACCCTGAGCGGATCGACCACATCGGCCCGGGATGTCACTGGGGCAACCGGGCGACCCGTCGAATATTCTTTGCTGAAGGACACCACCGGCCAACCGTAATTTTTGCCTGCCTGAATCAGATTTAGTTCATCGCCCCCCCGCGATCCATGCTCCGTCGCCCAGACCTGCTGGGTGAGGGGGTCATAGGCCATGCCTTGGATGTTGCGATGGCCATAACTCCAGACCTCTGGCGCGGCCTTTGGATCGTCCACAAAGGGATTATCGGCGGGAACCTTGCCGTCATCATGAATACGAATGACTTTACCGAGATGGCTGGCGCGGTTTTGGGCTTGTTTGCGAATAAAATCCCCCGCTAATTGAACCGGGGGATTGCCACCATCCCCAATGGAAATGAGTAAGGTTTCATCCGGTAGCCATGTCAACCGCGACCCAAAATGTTGCCCCCCCGGCTTGGTTTGCCCGACTTCAAAAATGACTTGCCAATCCCGCAGTTTTTGACCGTCAAACACCGCCCGCGCTACCCTGGTGCGATTGGCCTCTTGAGTGCCATGGGAGTAGGTAAAATAGACCCAGCGATTTTCCTTAAAACGAGGGTGCAAGGCGATATCCAGTAGTCCCCCCTGCTGGGAAGCAAATAGTTGTTGGGCTGAAACTGTGGAAACGTCTGCTACCCCGGCGATCGCCGTTGGGTCGAGAGTGCCATCACGGACAATGCGGAGCCGCCCCGACCGTTCGGTAATTAAAATATCGCCATTCGGTAGCCATCCCATGCCCCAGGGATGGTCTAGTCCCGTGATTACGGGAACTGCCTTTATCTGTTCCTTGCTTACCTGAGCGACCTTGGTAGAGTTGTCCGCATCAGTGGAGACTCCATTTAATTCGGCGATCGCCGCACAGTTTAACAGTGCAATACTACTTATCAATGGCAACGACAGCTTTAACAGGGACGAAATAGACATAGCGCGATTCCTCGCTTTTTTTATAACCTTACACAAACTAAGTAGGAGGTTTGAATCAAATATTGAGATAGATGTGACTGAAACCCTTGCGCTCGGCTACAACGCATATGTTCTCCAGACGGCGCAATAACGTTTCAACCATGTTAGGATCTCTCTAGCTATTTTAACTATGACTTACAGACTCCTTTCAGATCGCCGTCTGTGGGGACTAATTATTATACGGAAACTTTCCTCATATCACCCCTATATCCCTATATATATGAGGTGAGCGCAAGCAATGTTACGTATAATACGCCAAACAGAGTGTTATGCCGATTAGCATACTTTTCGATCACTGGCTCTTACGCTTGAACCTCACCAAGTCGATTTGATGTTAGTGCCGACCCTGCCTGGCGATCACCTTGGGAAGCACAAGCGGCTAGACTGGGACAGAATACGGTATACCTCCAATTTTCCTAACTCTATGTTTACCGCCGCTCGTCCTTTGTATCCCTGGGTTTTGAATTTCACTCGCAAAAATCCTGAAGCAGGGCATCGTCGTTTGATCCAATCTCTCCAGGCGATTGATCGTTTTAATCGAGGCGGGGGGGACTGGCTTCTAGAGCAAATCCAAAAATCCTTTTGCTACTCTGATCCGGGTCTAAGCCAATCTTTATGGGGTCTAGAGTTTCCCAATATTCTTGGACTATCAGCCGGCTGTGATAAAGACGGAGAAGCGGCGGCGCTTTGGCCTTCGTTTGGCTTTGGCTTTGCTGAACTCGGTGCCGTGACCTTCCATCCCCAATCTGGCAATCCTTCGCCTCGTCTATTTCGCTTACCCCAAGACCAGGCAGTACTCAATCGCCTGGGAGCCAATAATCGGGGGGCGATCGCCATGAAGCAGACCCTTAAAAAAACCTGGAACTATTATCCAAGAACCATTCCCATCGGTATTAACCTTTGTAAGTCTAAAATTACGCCGCTGGAAGAGGCGGCGACGGACTATCAACAAAGTTTTCAGTCCCTAGAAGCCGTAGCAGACTACTTTGTGGTTAATGTGAGTTCACCCAACACTCCAGGTTTGCGCTCCTTGCAAGCAACTGCAGAACTAGAAAAAATCCTAGGGGCCATTCAGACGGTAAATCAAAGTGCGAAACCTTTGTTAGTAAAAATTTCCCCTGATCTGGATTGGGCGGATCTTGACCAGATTATTGATTTGGCCCAACACTATCAGCTCTCAGGCTTGGTGGCGACCAACACCACCATTCGTCGCACCGGGCTAAAAACGCAGATTTTACCAGAGACAGGGCAACTCCTAAGCCAGGAGATGGGCGGCATTAGCGGTCAACCCCTGCGCCAACGCTCAACGGAGGTGATTCATTATCTCTACCAGCAAACCCAGGGAAAACTTCCCATTATTGGCATTGGCGGTATTTTTTCGGCGGAGGATGCCTGGGAAAAAATCCAAGCCGGAGCGAGTCTTTTGCAATTTTATACGGGCTGGATTTATCGGGGCCCGTGGGTTGTCAAAGAAATTTTGTCGGGACTCAGCGAGAAGCTCGCCCAGAACGGGTTATTCCATATTAATCAGGTGATCGGGCAGGCCCATCAGCTAGATTAGGAGTAAGCGTAAATTCCTGTTTAGCGGACGTTCAAAAAGATATGTGCCAAACCTGTGGTTGTAGCCTTGCCACCCATGACGCTCTGATCCATGCCCATGACAGCGGGCATTTTCACACCCACGAGCCCAGTCCCGTTCCTGCGCCCCATCCATCCCGTTTGCTGGAAATTACCCAATCAATTTTGAATAAAAATGAGCGACTAGCCGAGCGAAATCGGGGTTATTTTTTAGCTAAAAATGTTTTTGTTTTAAATCTGCTTTCGTCGCCGGGGTCAGGAAAAACCAGCTTTATTGAACGAATTTTTGGCGATCGCCAAGCTGAAATTCCGATGGCGGTGATCGTTGGCGATCTCGAAACTGACAACGATGCTCAACGCCTGCGTCAGAGCGGAGCCACGGCCATTCAAATCACCACGGGGAATCTTTGTCACCTCGAAGCGGAGATGATTGCCCAAGCTAGCCAAAGGCTCGACCTAGAAGCGTTGCAGATCCTCTGGATTGAAAATGTCGGCAATTTGGTTTGTCCCGCCGCCTACGACCTAGGAGAAAACCTACGGGTGGTACTCTTTTCGGTCACGGAAGGGGAAGATAAACCGCTCAAGTATCCCACCATGTTTAAATCGGCCCAGGTGATCGTGATCACTAAAATTGATATTGTCGATGCGGTGGGCTTTGACCGCACCACGGCCCTAAAAAACCTAGCTCAGATAGCTCCTCAAGCCCAAATTTTTGAAGTCTCTGCCAAAACCGGCGCAGGTATGTCGTCTTGGTACAGCTTTTTAGCTTCTTCCGCGAGAAACTCGACTTCATAAAGCGTTAGAGCGTGTTTGAAAAGTAGGTTGAATTGACGAAAATGGTGAAAACTGCAAAACTGTCACCATAATAATGATACTCAGAAAATCCTACAAGATCGACATCAGTGAGCGCCAGTGGCAATTGAATTGCTAGAATCTCATCTCTCTGAGGCAAAAACTGGGGGAAGAAACCGGACGACGAATCTGCGTGAAGTTATCAATGCAATTTTCTACCTACTCAGAGTAGGATGTGCTTGGCGACTTCTCCCCATGATTTTACCAAATGGCAAACAGTCTATGGTTTTTTCCAGCAATGACAGCAGGACGGAACCTGGGTAAAATTTCATGGTTGGTAAATCGGATAATCCGCAATCCATAACTCTCTAGGATGTGGCTTCTTTCTTGATCATAGGTTTTGCCGTCCTCGGTGAAATGAGCGGCTCCATCTATTTCGATTACTAGTTTGAGTTTTGGGCAATGAAAGTCAATGATGAAGTGATCGATGGGGCGTTGTCGCCAGAATTTGACTTGTCCTAGAGTTTCTGAGGGAAATTGCCGCAGGAATTGCCATAATTTTGTTTCGGCGGGGGTCTGATTTTTGCGGAGTTGTCTGGCTCTGGCAACAAGCTCGGAGTTGTAGGGGAAAAAGTAGGGGCATTGCTTGAGAGTTGACATTAAAGAGTAATTGTTAGCTTTACCGCTTGAGAAGAAGAATAAGCTCTAATTCCCCCTTAAAAAGGGGTAATTAGGGGAATTCCCAGAAGCACAGAGTCAGGATTTATCCCCCCTAGCCCCCCTTAAAAAAGGGGGGAACAGCAGAAACTACGGAGCAGATCGAGCATAAACTTGGGTTGTTGATGAATAGGTCACCCGGTTACCATAGCGGGTATTTTCATCGGGATTCGTCCCAGCAATATTTTGAATTTTTTGATCTCCTGCCGCAGTAGCGAAGGCACTAATTTCCACTAACTTACCTGTTGAATCCACACAAACATAGAAGCCATTAATTGTATCGCCGGAGGCTGGATTAGGAGATGTTTTGCCGGTTGGACAGGAAACCGGACGCAAAGTATTGTCAATTGAATCAACCAATACTTCACCATCCCATGAGCCAGGACTTGTAGGATTACTATATGAGCCGTCAGAACCAAAATCTGGTCCCCATCGCCGAATGACATTTGGACTAAGCCAAGGGGATGAACTAGTTTGAGAATAATAAATAATTCGTTCAGATACTCCAGGCACTTGGAGAACTAAAATAACTTTTTTTACAGCAGGTGATTGAGTAAAGCTACCCGCATTGGTAGTTAAATTTGATGCAGAAACATCAGTCATAATATTATTGGCTGACTTAACTTCTTCTGCCATAAAATCAACAGCACGATTAAGATTTGATTGAATATCTCCTGATGCTGCTGTTACGGTTTGTTCTCTCAACATTACTATTAATCCATAGCCAACGGCTCCAACAACAAAAACAGTCATTATCGAAGCAGCGATCAACTCAATCAAAGTGAAACCCAAGTTAGAATTAGGTTTCTTTGTTAATAATTCAAACCAAAAACTCATAAATTTATTCAACCAAAGAATTAAGATAATAAACCTAGAAACCTGATTTACAGGGAGGTGTTTTACTTGCATCATATCTTCCTGTTCTAAGAATTCCTAATGGTTCGGAAATTACCAAGCACTTTTGATCGGTTGTGAAAGTTTTGCTTAGAACAATAGTTAGATTAGAGGCGACCATCGTTGTGCCTTTATGGGAAAAGGTTATTGTTTCAGATCCGCTAGTAGTTGATGGAGGTTTGAGAATCGCTATACCGTCAACACTATCAAAGGTCACAGGACTGGAAACACAGTTGGCAGGTGTTCCACTAATTCCTCCTGTTGAACCTAAGCTTATAGTAACAGTGCATGATTTTCCTTTTTTCATGGCAACTCGCTGAGCATTCTGAATGGCTCCTTTAACTTGATTTTGAGCATCTTTAAGTTCATTCCTAGCCATCAAGCCAAGCATGGAAGGAGTAGCTACAGCCGCCAAAATTCCGGCAATAATTAATGTAATGAGAAGTTCAATTAGCGTAAACCCTTGATTATGGGCAACTAAGAGCTTGCGCCGGAATAACTTCAGTGTAAAGTGTTGCAATAGCATCTGGGTCACCTGAATTATTTACTGTATAGGAAATAGTTAATAAATTAGGGTTAGTGTTGCTACCCCCAGTTGTTCGAGTCATCGTATAACTTTTACCTGCTACAGAGCTAGCTGTGACAGTGGCAACTAGTACGCTAGCTCCAATTGAATAGGAGGGGGCTGAATCGGTAGTTTCGTATTTTATAACAGGAATAACTGTAGACGTATTCAATGCACCTGCATAGGATGTGCTAAAAGCAGACGTACATTTAATGGTGTCGGCAGCTTGAGAACCAGCAGCGGCTCTAACATTTTCCAAATCCTCTTGAATCCAGTAAGTAGCCTGGGCCTGGCGTTCTGCCTTGATCTGCATCACCGTGGCGGCGAGCATGGCGTTGAGGGTTCCCATCAAAAAACCAAAAACCATCAAAATAGCCACCAAGACCTCTAGCATAGTAAAGCCTTGGGATGGGAATTTGACAAGCATCAAGCGATACAATCGCCAATTCATAGCTAGATTTGCTCGTAAATGGATAATTTTCATTGTACTTGCCTCCTTTACCATTGGGAAATCGCGGTGAATCTAAAAACTCGAAATTCTGGATTGCTTAAACCGTTGCATAGTTCAGAGCCGATGTTCCCGCACTAAAACAACCAAGATTCAGTTTCCCTAAAACCTATTATTTTATTGATGATCCAGATCACAAATGTGGGTAATCTCGGTCACATTTTTATCTAATTTTTATCTAAATTGATGGAAAGATAGAAGAATTTGTTAAATTTTATCAAAAACCGAGGGAGCAATTCCCAAAAAGATCACAAATTTATGTGAAAACCCCGATGCAGGTCACAACTAAACATGTTTTGTTCATGCCAGGGATTCTCCTGACATCCTCTAGCCGTTCCGCACCCGTCGTTAACAAAATTTCATATAGATCCGGGGGTCTGCCCCTTGTTCCCCAGCCCGATTCAGACTACATTGCAGAGATTAGAAAAAATCCATTTTTAATCCCATCGTTTCCAAATTCAACGATAAAACCCCTAGGAACCCCCATGAATATTGCCGTAGTGGGACTGAGTCACCATACAGCCCCTGTTGAAATTCGTGAAAAACTCAGTATTCAAGAAACCAAGTTAGAAGAGTCCTTGGGTCATCTCCGGGGCTACCCCCACATCGAAGAAGTAGCGATTATTAGTACTTGTAATCGACTCGAAATCTACGCCGTGGTCACAGAAACCGAAAAAGGCGTGGTGGAAATTACTCAATTTTTGGCTGAAATCGGTCATATTCCCCTACCAACCCTGCGTCGTTATCTATTTACTCTGCTCCATCAAGATGCAGTGCGCCATTTGATGCGTGTCGCCGCTGGCCTAGAAAGCCTGGTGCTGGGGGAAGGCCAAATTTTGGCTCAGGTTCGCAATACCCATAAACTTGCCCAAAAATACCAAGGCATAGGTCGCTTGCTCGATCGCCTGATGAAACAAGCTATTACCGCTGGTCGTCGGGTACGGACGGAAACCAGCATCGGCACCGGGGCTGTCTCCATTAGTTCCGCCGCCGTCGAATTAGTCCACACCAAAGTAGACCTGACCCAACAACAGGTGGTGATCATCGGCGCAGGCAAAATGTCCTGTTTATTAGTCAAACACTTGCTGGCAAAAGGGGCGAGCGCCATCACCATTGTCAATCGTTCCCACCATCGCTCCGAAGAATTGGCCGCTCAATTTCCCCAGGCACAGTTGACCCTACTGCCCTTAGCTGAGATGTTACCGGCGATCGCCGAGGCGGATATTTGCTTCACTAGTACCGGCGCCACTGAACCCATTTTGACCCGTGCCAATCTCGAAGGCTGTGTTGGTAGCCAGCGCCGACTCCTTTTAGTGGATATTTCGGTTCCTCGCAACGTCGCCACCGATGTCCAGGAGCTAGAAAATGTCCATCCCTTTAATGTGGATGACCTCAAGGCCGTGGTTGCCCAAAACCAAGCCAGCCGTCGTAAAATGGCCCAGGAAGCCGAAGGATTGATCGACGAAGAAGTGGATGCCTTTGACCTCTGGTGGCGATCGTTGGATACGGTGCCGACGATTAGTTCTCTGCGGAGCAAAGTCGAGGATATTCGGGAACAGGAGTTGGAAAAAGCCCTCTCGCGTTTAGGCAGTGAGTTTGCCGAGAAACACCAGGAGGTGATCGAAGCGTTGACCCGGGGCATTGTCAATAAGATTTTGCATGAACCGATGGTACAACTCCGCGCCCAGCAGGATATTGAGGCTCGTAAGCAATGTCTTTCTTCGTTGAAGATGCTCTTTAATCTGGAAATTGAGGAACAATTGGGGCAGGCTTAGGGTCTTATCGACGTTGCTTTTATTCTTGTCCCCCCCTTTTTTTAAGGGGGGCTAGGACTGTCGGTTCGCTCATTTCTGGGGGTGGGTTGGAATAAATCAAGTTTTTACGGGCAACTCATAAATGGTTTCAGGAATCTTCATGAGGGCCAAGATGCGATGCTGTAGGCTATTGAGAGGAGTGATTTCAGTGGGCTTCTTCATAAATAAAATGACTACGCTACCAGAAGTGTCTAAAACGGCAAAAAGCGCAATCGATGACTCTACGGATAGCGTGTTGTCCTTATCCTTGAAGAGGTCTAATTGTACCATCCCGATGATGGTAAAGCGTCATCCCGACGAAAGCCTTGAGTAGTTGCTCTGCCGAGGGGCGCTCAGTTTTCCGTTTGGGGTTGCCTGTATAGAGACCGACCTGATGAGTTTGCAGAGTTTGGAGGCTTTGCCGCACCTGGAACTCAATGAGCGTGAAACATCTGAGGGCAATGGTGAGCAAAAACATTAACCCGATGATCCGGTCTTCATTGGCCAAGAAGATA
This sequence comes from Synechocystis sp., assembly GCA_041750255.1. Taxonomy (GTDB): domain Bacteria; phylum Cyanobacteriota; class Cyanobacteriia; order Cyanobacteriales; family Microcystaceae; genus Synechocystis. Next base: position 312 of record JBGSZT010000108.1, on the reverse strand, counting down.
CAGCAGTTTGCGAGCAAATCTACCACAAGAATAAATTGGTAAATGGTTTCTAGCACTGGCTTTGAGGGTTTGCATACATGACATAGCTGATTCCAATTTGCTGTAGTCCTCTTCCATGAATCTCGGAAAGAAACTTTTTCCTGGCTCAGAGGGGGACAAGGGTGTAAAAGATAGATGTGGTAAAGATTTGAGAGAATAAGAGGGTAAAAAAAGCAGGGAGACCACAAGAATCTCCCTCAAAACAAATGTTGCCAGAATCATACCAAAAAATCCTGAAAGCTCATCTAACAGAAAGTCAGTACATAACAGTAC
>JBGSZT010000107.1:0-13066 GCA_041750255.1 Synechocystis sp. | reverse complement strand
TAGACCTCTTGCAAAATTAATTCTAGAGGAGAATCAGGCAGTCATTAGCTCATAGTTGTAGAGTGCAGCGATTAAATTGCATCGCAGTCCAAAACGACGTCTCCGATTCCGGTAACGCTGCTGCAAAATCCTAAAAATCTTGAGCCGACGGTTGACATGTTCAATGCAGATTCTCTGACGCCCCACCTCCCGATTGTAGTCCTTCTCCAAGTCTGAAAGCTCCCCATTCTTTGGCTTCTTCTTCGGAACAAAGCTATTGGCATGATACTGAGCTATGCCTTGATAGCCACTGTCCTGGATGCTAATCGTCTCAGGATGAAACTGAACTCCGGAAGCCTTAAAGAGTGCAAAATCATGACGACGCCCTTGGCCAAAGAAAGTACAGATAATTTCACCGGTATCGGGGTCAATGATAACCTGACACTTCAGGGTATGCTGCTTGTTCTTCCCTGAATAGAAACGCTTTTGCTTTCGTTTCGGTCGCTCAATCGCGGTCTCTGTTACATCCATCACCACCACGTCTGGTCTGGAACCAAAGCCTTTAAATAGTCTTTTCTTTCCTGGCAGGCGGAATTGCCCAGACTGCATGAGGGCATTTTCAATACGATGGACAGTACGGCAGATGGTTGACTCTGAAACCCCCCAATCTGTAGCGATGTGGAAATAGGTGCGGTATTCTCGCCAATATTCGAGGGTCACCAGCACTTGGGCTTGAAGGGATAAAGAACAGGGACGTCCCACCTTGACGGCATTAGTGGTCTGTTGGGTTACAGCATCAACCATACAGTTGAAGGTCTGGCGTTTACTCCAAAGCGCCGTTTGAATTGAGAGGCGCTCAGAGCTTGGGCAATTTTTGGGGTCATCAGATATAGGCAGTTTCAAAACGGCCCATTACTTTAACACACTTTGTATTTTGCAAGAGGTCTATTGTTTCAAAATGGATTGTAGGACAGGTTTCAGATTTAGCCACTAATGCGATCAAGCGTAAGCGCGGTGCGATAACCGACGGAGCCTATCCTTTTGCAGGGGATATTATGGTCTATCAAGCTAAGGGCAAAAAAATTCGCGATTTTATTCGCAGTCAGATTGAGCAAGTTGAGCCACCTGTTGTTTTGCTGGCTCACAGTCTGGGTGGGATTGCTTGTGTTGATTTGTTGATCGAGGAAGATTTGCGCGATCGCGTCAAATTGTTAATTACGGCTGGTTCACAGGCTCCTTTTCTCTATGAGATTGATGCTCTTCAGACTTTAAATTTTGGTGAGTCATTACCAACGCATTTCCCGAAATGGCTGAATATTTACGATTTGAGAGATTTTTTGAGCTATGTAGGCGCAGGGATTTTCCCAGAAAGAGTCGTGGATGTGAAGGTCGATAATAAACAACCGTTTCCTGAAGCTCATGGCGCTTATTGGGCAAATCAAGAAACTTGGGATGCGATCGCGAAGGTGTTGCCATGACTATAGACTTAATACAACCTGAGAATGTATATGCCCTAGTTGTAGGCATTGAAAAGTACAAAGCTGGTTCTGAATGGGACTTAAATGGTCCTGCCAATGATGCATTTAAATTTGCTAATTGGCTTTTAGAGCGTGGAGTTGAGCCAGATCATATCCAGTTATTTCTATCGCCTTTGGATAAAAATGCGGGATTGATTCAGGATGCAAAGGCTAAAGGGCTTAATCCTTTTTCTGCCGATCGCAAACATATTGATCCTGCTATTCGATATAAAATTACCAGTCAGGATAATCGCGGCGATCTGCTCTATGTTTTTTGGGGTGGGCATGGAATTGTGACAAAAACAGATGCAACTACGCGGCGATTGTTTTTTGCAGATACTGACAATATTAATAAATGGAACCTCGACTTCAATTCACTAGTTGATGCTCTAAATACATTTGCTCATAGTTCGGGATTTAAACTGCAAAACTTTTTGATCGATGCCTGTGCTAATACCTATTACCAAGGGCTATATGAAACAATTGGCGCTGAAGCAGCAGCTTCAAAGTTTATTACGAACGGGGAACAGGGGAAGGCAGAACAGTTTGTATTGTTTGCATCGGCTGAGTATGAGGTGGCGATAAATGAAGCAACCGAAGGAACGGGTAGGTTTTCTAAGGCGGTGCTAGATGAGTTACAACAAAAGCCTTTGTTACCTAATATGAAAGCATTGACGGAGCAAGTGAAAGCTAATTTTCGAGAGCGCAAGCAATCAGAGCCTGTTTACAAGTGGTTGAAGGTTGGAGATGATGAAGAGGAGGATAATCGAATTAAGCCGAAAGATGTTGCTGTACCTCAAAAACGTCAGCCCCTAAGTCCAGCCAAGCAACTTCAGCTTCAATATCTCCAAACGAAAGGTGATGGTCTTAAACAAAAGTTTCAAAAGGTGCAATCACAGATTGATGCAGTCTTGCCATACGATGTTTTAACAAAGGATGCTTTAGAAAATCGCCTTAATTTATTATTAGAGGAAATTGAACAAGTACATCAAAGCATTGGAGCTTTAGAGCAAGAAAATGGTTAGTATCAATCCTAAATTAAAATATTTACAGGGACAACTTGATGCTCTTGAAAAAAATCAGCAAGAGTTAGAAAATCAAATTGGCACACTTCTCCCATCGCAAATTTTAGAAAGGAATGCTTTAGAAAATCAACTTTACATAATATTCGATAACATCGAAAAGGAAAAACAAGAAATTCAGAAAGAACAGAAAAAATGTAGGGATAAATTAGTTCAGAAAAAATTTGATGAGCTGATTGAGATTTTACAACCTGCTGAATCTTTAAGGGCGCAAATTCAGCAGATTTATCAAAACACTCTATTACACTGGCCTGTAAAAGTAAAACAGAATGTGGATGACGTTCAATCTATAGTGAATGAACTTAATAAAATTGCCCAAGGCTCTCTTACCTATTCTGCTTTAGATGAATTTATCGCTAATCTCTTTCATGAGATATCTGATGATAATGTTGTTAATGATTTAACTCAGTGGGGACAAGAATATTGTCAGAGTAGAGATTGGCTGAGTTTGTATAAACAGATTCAGGAATCTCAAAATAAGCGTTTAGAAAATGCTCAACCCGCAATTTTTATCACTATTACTCGTAGTGATGAAGCTTCTACGCAGTCTCAGGATGGTGAAACCTACTATCAGCTTGAATCTTGGTTAATTGAAGATATTGACACCTATCAAACTAAAAAAACGGGTTTTTATTCACTATTAGCTGCTGGTTGTCAAGATAATATTCCTTGTTTATTGGAAAATCTGCTACAAAATATAACTCGTTTACTTAATGGCTTTATTACCGAACAATTAAAGCACTGCCAAGGTTGTGAAAACTATCCACAAATTCATGTTTTTTTGCCCATAGAACTTATGCATTTGGGCGTTGATGCCTGGTCACTCGATCCAACGAGTAAACCCCCTGAATACTTAGGGCATGACTATTTAGTTTTTATTCACTGTGGCAACCGCTATGACGGTACTTATAGAAAAGAGCCAAGCTGGAGAAAAATTTGGAAGCGTCAACAAGCTTTATTACAAGATTTTGTACTAAATGTTTTTATTGCAGTACATGATAGTGACATAAATAACCTGAGAGATATTTTGGATGACTATGTAAAACCAGAGAGTGCAGATAGTAAAGTTGTAGGATTGTACGTGACTGATGTGCCAATTGACGTAAAGCGTCTTCTTGAAGACGTTTTAGATGTTGGTTTGCCTATCTCTATTTGGTGTCGTAAAGATTTGCCAGATAAATCTCATAAGACTCAGATTGAGGACTTACTTAAAGCATCCTACCTAGGAGACTTGCCAACCAAAGTGAAAGAGAAACGTCATGAAACTCGCAAGACAAAAAACACGGAAGTAAATCATATCGGTCATCACTTGTCCCTTTTATGGGACGATCCACATTTTTATCCACCAAAATCTGCTTAGGTAGAGGTTTTATGAGTCAATCACCTAAAGAGTCCCAGAAAGATTGGAAGTTGTTTCAGGGAGATAATCGCGCTCCCCATGATGCGATCGCTAAGGATTTGCCAGAAGCACCACCTTGGCGACCATTTGGTAATGCTAAAGCTGGCGAGAGTCGTCAAAAACGTCGCGGCGAAACATTTCAAGCGCAAACTGAAGAAATTGAAATGGTTAATGCTGCGCTCTATTTGCGCCGCCCTTTGCTGTTGACGGGCAAACCAGGAACGGGGAAATCTTCCTTGGCTTATGCGGTTGCCCATGAGTTAAAACTCGGTGAGGTGCTGTACTGGTCGATCACGACGCGCACCACGCTCAAGGATGGACTCTATAGCTACGATGCGATCGGGCGATTGCAAGAGGTCAAAAGGTCTAAAGTTGATGATAACTATGTTGAAGATCCGCAAAAGATCGCGGATTACATTACGTTAGGACCATTAGGGACGGCTTTGTTGGAGAGTGATCGCCCCCGTGTGTTGATTATTGACGAAATTGATAAAAGCGATATTGATTTGCCTAATGATCTGCTTGCAATTTTTGAAGAAGGACGCTTTGAAATTCCTGAGTTAGCGCGATTAGAAAAAGATGATGATGCCCAGAAAAAGGCAGAGCCGATCGCCGTTAAGGTGCGGACTGCCTACACCGATCAAAATGAACCATCTACCTATAGCGATCGCAAAGTCACCATTAAGGGAGGACGCATTACTTGTAAAGAGTTTCCCTTAGTCATTTTGACCAGTAATGGTGAGCGAGATTTTCCGCCTGCCTTTTTGCGGCGTTGTTTGCGGCTGAATATGGGCGATCCTAAGATCGATCAATTGAAACGCATTATTACCGCCCATCTCAAAGATTGCGATCTGTCGGAAGCGGAAGTTAGTGAACTGATTGACACATTTCTCAAGCGTCGTGACGATGGTAGAGAACAGCTTGCAACTGACCAATTGCTCAATGCTTTGTTTATGATCGTGCGCGAGCGTGAGTGGGTGGGCAGTGAAAAGCAAGACTTAATTGATCGCTTGTTAGCGCCTTTAGATCGACCTTTGGAAAATAAAGTTAAGGGACGTAAATCAGAAACAGCACCTAAAACCGCTAAAGAAGAATGATCGATCGCCTCCTAAGCGCTATGCAAGAACAAGGACTGCTCCTAAGTGATCGCGAAATCGACGCTTTTAGTGAGGCGCAGTCATTTTTGCATGACGAGGATATAGCCGATGCTTTGTGGTTAGCATCGAAAATTGGTGGTGCTTATGAAACGGCAGATGAAGATAATGATGGTGATACGGGAGATGATGATAGTAGGGAGACTACGCGCACAACTGATGATTCTAATCCAGTCATAATTCCACCGAAACCTCATGTTCCTGCTTACATCCCGCCGTCTGCGGGCGATCGTGATGAGGAAACTAACAAAGTCCCAGAGCAAGGTTTACCGATTCAAGTAAAAGCAGCTCCTGCTTTACCTGATACCCGTGCGATCGCCCGATCGCTACGTCCGTTAATGCGTAAAGTCCCATCTCTAAATCGGGTTGAGATGGATGAGATAGCGACGGTTGATCGGATTGCGGAGCGGGATATTTGGTTGCCGATTTTGAAGCGATCGCCTGAGCGCTGGTTTGACATTGAGCTAGTGATTGAGGCTTCGGAGTTTAGTTTTATTTGGCAAGATACCCTCAATGAGTTTCAACGTCTTTTAGAAAATCAAGGTGCTTTTCGGAATGTGCGGACTTGGTATGTGCGAGAGGGAGATCATCACCAATCTCGACTAGTCAAAAAGCGGCAAAATACAAATGCCGAAATAAATGCAGAATCAGACTTGTCTAGTCGTAGTCCCAAGGAACTGATCGAAGCTTCAGGGCGATCGCTGATTTTGTATGTAAGTGACTGCCGATCGCATATCTGGCAACAGGGACAGATTCATGATTGGTTGGCGCTATGGAGCAAACGTAGTCCTACGGCGATCGTGCAGCTTCTACCTGAACGGTTGTGGAGGCAGAGCGAGTTGGATGTGGGTTTTGCGGTGCAAGCTAGTTCTTTGAAGGCGGGTGCGTTTAACTCGCAACTGCAAGTTAGGGAGATTGGCGTTCGTATCAAGATTAACCCTGCGGATGCTTTGACTTTGCCTGTGGTGACGCTGACGGCTAATGCTCTGAAGCAATGGGCGCTAGTGGTGTCAGCGGCAGGTCGGCAAAGGGTTCCTGCACGATTGTTTGACCTGAGTTGGGTTAAAGATCCTGAACGCGATCGCACGGCGGCGATCATTCAACCTAAGTCGGCTGAGGCAAGGGTGGAGCTATTTATGGCGACGGCTTCAATGGCGGCACAGCAATTGGCGAGAATGATGGCGGCTGTACCTGTGGAAATGTCGGTGGTGCGGTTGATTCAACAGGAATTACTGTCCGATCTTACGCCTGTGCATATTGCAGAAGTCTATAGTAGCGATTTGTTAGAGCAGGAGAGTCAGCAAAGGTCAGAGCAACCCATACGTTATAACTTTGTGAAAGGGGTGCGGGGTTTGCTGAATGAACGCACGCCGCTAGATGAGACGTTTATGGTGATTGAGGCTCTATCGCAGCGTATTGCCAGAACTTTGGGATTTGAGATTGATAGTTTCACAGCGTTGTTGTCGCCTAAGTCGGATTGGACTGAGGAACAAAAAGAGGCGGTGCTTCCCTTTGCTCAGATTACGACGGAGGTTCTGCATCGGTTGGGCGGTGAGTATGCGGAACTAGCAGAACTTGTGGAAAGCGATGCCAAGGGAAGAGGTGATTGGATTAAGCCTATTGAGCTAGATGTTGATTTCCCTGAGTTAGAAGTTCTGCCTTTTACAACGGCGCGACTGGTGGAGGCAGAAACTTGGTATCCGCCTCTTCAGACTGAGGAATATACGGTGGCCACGGTTAGCATTGATGATGACACTCCAGATTCTTCGGGTGTTGAGTTAGAGCTATTCAGTTTTAAGGTAGGTTCTATTGTCAAATCAGGTAATGACTGGATAGTGCAGAAATCTGAGGGACAAGCCTATCGGTATGTGGAGCAGCTTGATGAAGATGTGGCGCTAGAGATGGTTAGCATCGCTGGCGGGGAATTTATGATGGGTTCGCCTAAAGATGAATTAGATCGCTATAAGGATGAAAGTCCGCAGTATTTAGTGAAAGTGCCAGCTTTTTATATGGGGCGATATCCTGTGACACAGGCGCAGTGGCGAGCAGTGGCGGCGATGCCTCAAGTAGATTGCGAACTCAACCCCGATCCATCAAACTTTAAGGGAGACGATCGCCCTGTGGAGCAAGTGTCGTGGCATGAGGCGATCGAGTTTTGTGCGCGGCTGAGCAATCACACTAATCATCAATACCGATTGCCAACGGAAGCTGAGTGGGAATATGCCTGTCGAGCAGGAACGACTACACCATTTTATTTTGGTGAAACCATATCTCCTGAATTAGCAAATTATAATTGTACGGTTGCCTACGCTGATAGTCCAACGGGCAAGCAGATCGGCGAAACTACACCTGTTTTTCAATTTGATGTTGCAAATGCTTGGGGACTATCTGATATGCATGGCAATGCTTGGGAGTGGTGTGAAGATCATTGGCATGATAATTATGAAGGCGCTCCTGAAGATGGTAGTGCTTGGCTGACAGGTCAATCAGATGCTCCTCGTGTCCTACGCGGCGGTTCTTGGTACGCTGATCCTGGGATTTGTCGCTCTGCGTGCCGCGACGACTTCAATCCCGATAATTCTAACGGCTATCTGGGATTTCGCGTGTCATGTTCAGCTCCAGGACTCTTTTAGCCCTTTATCCTCTAGCCCTTTTGCCCTTTATAGGATTTTTTTTCTTTATTTTGGTTTTCGCGCTCGGAGCGATCAAATTTTTTTTGTAATTTTTGATAGATACTAAATAAATGCAAGATCTCCCAATAATTCAGAAAACCTACGACCTAATCAAGTGGTACGTGCCGATACTCAATCGCCTACCGCGAGATCATAAATTTCAAATCGGCGATCGCCTGATTAGCGGACTATACGACCTCTTAGAAAACTTGATCTTTGTACGCTATCAACGCGATAAATTACCACTATTAGAACCGATGAACAGTAGTCTAGATGTATTACGGCATCAGACAAGGTTATTGCTAGACTTTGGGTTGATAGAAAGTGATCGCTATGAATATGCAGGCAAGTTAATCAATAGCATCGGCGTAGATCTGGGAGGATGGATTAAACAACAACAACGCAGCAAGAGCAATCCATGAAACGTTACGGCAATTTGTGGGATGAGATTGTAGATTTTGGCAACTTGTTATTGGCGGCGCAAAAGGCTCAAAAAGGAAAGCGATTTCGCGACAACGTATTGGAATTTAACTATAACCGTGAACTAGAACTACAGAATCTACAAGAAGAACTCAAAAGTCAAAGCTACTGCCCATCAAAATACCGTATGTTCAAAATTAGCGACCCAAAAGTTCGCTTAATTTCGGCTGCATCCTACCGCGATCGCGTAGTTCATCACGCACTCTGTAATATCATTCAGCCATTGATAGAACGAAGCCTGATCGGGGAAACCTACGCCAATCGTCGAGGTTATGGAACCCATCGCGCTCTACGACGCTTTACGGCTTATGCGCGGAGCAGTCACTATATTTTACAATGCGATATCAAAAAGTACTTTCCTAGCATTGATCGCGAAATACTCAAAACCTTGATTCGGCGCAAAATTAAATGCGATCGCACTCTATGGCTAATTGACCTAATTATTGATCGCAGCAATCAACAGGAATTTGTTCTCGATTATTTCCCAGAAGATACTTTACTGACTCCATTAGAAAGACTAAAAGGCTTACCAATTGGTAATTTGACCAGCCAATTTTTTGCCAATTATTACCTGAGCGGGCTAGACCATTTTGTCAAAGATCGGCTGAGAGTATCCAAATATTTACGTTTTGTGGATGACTTTGCGCTGTTTAGCGATGACTATCAAGAATTGAGCGACGCAAAATCTGCGATCGCAGATTATTTAGCCACCCTACGCCTTAAGATGCATCCGATTAAAAGTCAACTCTTTGAAACCAAATATGGAGCCAACTTTGTCGGTTTTCGAGTTTTAGGCGATCATATCCGCATTCGTAACGACAATCTTCGTCGCGCACGTAAACGATTTAAGCGGCTCCGCTTAGCCTATGGCAAAGGTCAAATTTCGCTGATTGACATCCGCAAACACATCAGCAGTTGGGAAGCCCATCTCAAACATGGCGATACCTATCGATTGCGACAAAAAGCGAATGTACTTAAGGGATTTGATTGTGTCGTTGGCGCAATCAAATCTTAAAAACTTTAAGCCAACTGCTATAAAGTTAATGGGACAGACCCAAAAGCGGCGGTTCTTGGAACAATAATCCTAGGAATTGTCGCTCTGCGTACCGCAACAACAACAATCCCGATAATACTAACAACAATCTGGGATTTCGCGTGTCATGTTCAGCTCCAGCACTCTTTTATGTCAGAACTGGTAGATGGGAATCTATCGGGCGTATATATTGAAGAGTCCAGATCTGTTCCAGCGATGTGAAAGCATCCAAAAAACAAACGGGTCAGCGAGCTTGGTAAGTCCTAGACTGAAGAATTTGCTGACCCACTCACTATAGACATGGTTTTACAATGGCAACCTTAACCATTCAAGAAGAGCAGAAGACCGCCCAGTATTTCCGTGAGAAGCTGGGTAATGAAATAGAGCTAGACATGATCTTGGTGCATGGCGGTAACTTCTTGATGGGTTCGCCAGAAACTGAGGAAGAGCATCGCGAAAATGAAAAACAACATCCTGTAACCGTTAAAACCTTCTTTCTAGGGCGCTATCCTGTCACACAGGCGCAATGGCGCATCGTTGCTGAAACTTACAAACAGGTGAATATCAAACTCAAGCCCAATCCATCAAACTTTAAAGGAGCTAAGCGTCCTGTCGAGCAGGTGTCTTGGTACGAAGCCCAAGAATTTTGCGATCGCCTAGCCCAAAAAACTAAGCGCCCCTATCGCCTACCCACCGAAGCTGAGTGGGAATATGCCTGTCGCGCAGGAACAACCACACCCTTTTACTTTGGTAATACCATTTCCATAAAATTAGCTAATTATGATGGGAACTACACCTACGCTAATGGTGTTAAAGGTGAATATCGCGAAAAGACAACCCCTGTAGACCATTTTAAAATTGCCAATGCTTGGGGGCCATGCGACATGCATGGCAATGTATGGGAATGGTGTCAAGATCATTCTGGTAATTATGAAGACACGCCTAAAGATGGTAGTGCTTGGCTAACAGGTCAATCAGATGCTCCTCGTGTCAGACGCGGCGGTTCTTGGGGCACTTATCCTGGGTTTTGTCGCTCTGCGTACCGCGGCCTCAACGGTCCCGATAATTCTAACGACTATCTGGGATTTCGCGTGTCATGTTCAGCTCCAGAACTCTTCTAGCCCTTTACCCTCTAGTCCTTTTACCCTCTACAGGATTTTTTCTCATCCCTTTGCGCGAAGCGCTCGAATTTTTTTATTTAGTCGCTCACTATGCCTATCATCACCATCCACCGACACAAAGCTACTAACCAGTTTTATGACGAAAAGTTGGACGCTAAAACCCATCTGCGGATGATGCAGATTCCCGCAGGCACATTCCAGATGGGTTCACCCGAAAGTGAAGAAGGACGTTTTGAGAGCGAAAGCCCACAGCATCAAGTTTCTGTCCCCAGCTTCTTTATGGCAAAATATCCCGTCACCCAAGCCCAATGGCGCATAGTCTCGACAATGCCTCAAGTAAAGCTAAAACTAAAGCCAAACCCATCAAAGTTTAAAGGAGACACCAGACCCATAGAGCAAGTGTCATGGCATGAGGCGATCGAGTTCTGTGCGCGATTAACTAAACACACCAATCGACAATATCGACTACCAACGGAAGCAGAATGGGAATATGCCTGTCGTGCAGGAACCACCACCCCATTTCACTTTGGCGAAACTATTTCTCCCGAATTAGCAAATTATAATTCTAAAGAATTTTACGGTGATGGCGTAGCAGGCGAATATCGAGGTGAAACTACGCCTGTAGATCATTTTAAAATTGCTAATGCGTCGGGACTCTGTGATATGCACGGTAACATATGGGAATGGTGTCAAGACCACTGGCATAATAACTACAAAAGTGCACCTGAAGATGGTAGTGCTTGGCTAACAGGTCAATCATATGAATCATATGCTCCTCGCATCAGACGCGGCGGTTCTTGGAGCTCTGATCCTAGGTATTGTCGCTCTGCGTACCGCTACTTCAGCTATCCCGTTAATTCTAACTACTATCTGGGATTTCGCGTGTCATGTTCAGCTCCAAGACTCTTCTAGCCCTCTAGCTCTTTTGCCCTTTACAGGATTTTTTTTTTACTTCTTTGCGCGAAGCGCTCGAATTTTTTTATCTAGTTGATCACTTGTTATTATTATTTAATGGTCTAATACCTTTTGATGATTAGACTATTAAGCTATTAATTATTTAGAGGATTAGATATGCTCAAATAATACCATTAGGCTTTAATGTGATCTTGATGGACTGTTCGCCTAGCCTGAGTGTTGCCTCGGTGCAACGCCGATTCTAGAATGAAGTGCATCACCTAGAAGCTTCCCGTAGAGGGGCTCATAGGATAGTCTGATGTTTACCACAACAAAAAGACACCCTATGAGCTATACCCAGCTTAGCGCTTCTGAACGACATCAAGTTTACGAATTGAGAAATACAACAGCTTTGTCTATGCGAGCCATTGCGCGGCAGCTCGGACGAGATCAGAGCACAATATCGCGAGAGCTAGCCCGCAATAAAAGCGAGGGAGGGCATTACTTACCCGACAGCGCCCAGCAGAAAATGCAGGTTCGGCGACAGCAATCAAAGACAGCGTTTAGTTGTGTAACGGAGATCTGCATTTTCGAGATCAAAGAGCGCCTGAAGCAGTACCACAGTCCTGAGCAAATCGCTGGGCGACTGAAGCGAGAAGGACGAGCGCGGATCAGTCATGAAACGATTTATCAGATGATCTATGCCGACCATGAAGGCTTGAAGGACTACCAGACGTATTTACGGCAGGGGCGAGGCAAGCGTCGTAAGCGAGGGGGCTGTAACTCAAAGCGTGGGCAGATTCCAGGGCGAATAGGGATAGAACATCGGCCTGCGATAGCTGATGCCAAGACTGAAATCAGTCATTGGGAAAGTGACACGATGATTGGGGGAAATCATCACGGCGTGATTGTGACCCACGTGGACAAAGCATCGAAATTCTTAGTAGCTGGCTTAGGTAAAAATAAAACGTCTTCTGAAGTTAATAAGGTGACGATTAAGCTCTTCACTCAGGTTCCAAATACCCAACGAAAAACGATGACATTTGACAATGGTAAAGAGTTTAGTGGTCATGCAGAACTGAACAAGGAGCTAGGACTATTGTGTTACTTTGCCAATCCTTATCATTCCTGGGAGCGAGGACTCAATGAACATACGAATGGATTGCCAAGGCAGTTTTTTCCAAAGCAGACAAATTTCAAAACCGTGAAACCAGAGGCATTAGAAAAAGCAGTCATGTTGATTAACAAAAGACCGAGAAAATTGCTTGACTACAAAACGCCATTTGAAGTATTCGCAACTTCTCAATAATCGTGGGTAGGAAGGGGGGGTTGTCATAAAGGAGAAAATCTGGTTAAAGGATAGAATGAGAAATTCAAATAGCGAAGGGTCAAAGACAGATATCAGGGTAGAAGACCTCCTACGGCAGATTGCGGAGTTGAAGGTCTTGGTGGATAGTCTGAGCAAAGAAAACCAAAGTTTGAAGGAAAAAATAGCGAGTTTAACAGCGGAGCTGGAGGCAAATAAAAAGCTGCCAGAGAAGCCAAAATACAAAGCAAAGCAAGTAAGCTAAATAAGACAGAAAAAAAGGAAAAAGGATTTGGAAAACGAGGAGGGTCAGAGAAACGGAGCAAGAAAGCGGAGTTCGAGGTAGACGAGGAGAAAAAAATTGAGCCAGAAGGATTGCCAGAGGGGGCAAAACTGCACCAATATCGGCAGTACGATGTGCAAGAAATT
>JBGSZT010000106.1:0-21036 GCA_041750255.1 Synechocystis sp. | reverse complement strand
AAGTTTAATTGAGGTAAGGCTAAAAATCGCTTTAAACTTTTACGACGGCTTTCGTATTGAATCGGTTGAGGAAATACACTAGCTAATGTTCCTAGGGTCACTTGTCGGTGATGTTGTAGTAGCAATAACAATAATTGTACTGTTATGTACTGACTTTCTGTTAGATGAGCTTTCAGGATTTTTTGGTATGATTTTGGCAACATTTGTTTTGAGGGAGAGTCTTGTGGTCTCCCTGCTTTTTTTACCCTCTTATTCTCTCAAATCTTTACCACATTTACCTTTTACACCCTTGTCCCCCTCTGAGGTTTTGATCAGTTTTTTATTTGGGGCGATTTGTCACTGGTTCACTGGGTGTTTTGCTTAGGAGAACGTGTCAATTACTTGCTTTAAAATAGCTTTTACAGTTTAATGTAGGGCAACCAAATACTTTGTTGTTTCTAGGAGTTGGGGGAATTGTCAAGAGATTTGTGTCAAGGAGGACATTAGAGAGGAAAATGCCCCTCAAATTCGATGACGAAATGGTTAAGAGCGGCCTTCCAATCTGTCCGTCCGCTCATTTTAGACACGCCTTTGGAATTATCAACAGCAGAATGAGGCTTATGGCGATCACCAAAAAGTATTGACAAAAAGGCCGGATGTGTATCAAGCCCCCGCACAGAAAAATTGGCTTAGTTTAGACAGCCATTAAGTGGATTGAACTCTATATGTAGCGTCTCTATAAATTCGTGACCACTAAGAAAAATAAGCGAAACGACAGTCCTTAGACTTCTTCATCAAAGCGACAAACTTAGCCTTATTTCTGAGAATACATTCATAGTATAGCTTTCAAGCACTTGTGTCCGTCACTGAGACTCTCTAGCTTTCTTGTTGCTCTGCTGGAGCAAGTCGTTTTTTAATGACACCAAGCAAATACTCTAATTGTTGCTTGACGGATTCGTGGGTATATTCATCTTCAGGGTGAGGGGTCTGCCCTGGTGTATTAAAATGCGGTCGTGAGCCATAGAGCTGTCCCCACCGAAAATCAGTTTGTCGCACCAATTCATATAATTTTTCAGGATGGGACAAGGTATCTTCTAAGTATCTTTGTAGCGCTACTAAGGGACGCTCAAAAGATTGACTAATGAGTGCATCCGCTTCATCTACATCGTTTTGTAGAACCAACAATAATGCACCGCTAGAATCTTGAAGTTCGTCACGCAGGAAGGCTTTTAACTCTGTCTTGAGTTGCACTAATTTTGGTACAGGAGACTCTCCTTTTAAAAAATCTCCCCCCGCCTGACCAATGACATCAGCTAAGGTGAATTTCCGTCCGGCGATCGCCTCTAAAAAAATTTCTCTGTCTCTATCGGGGTCTGGATTGTTAGGAGTCTGGATATTGGCGGCCATGGTTAATTGAGTATGTGTATGGGTCGTAAGGATAAGAAAATTTACTTACTCGTTTTATGGAGTGAAATGAGCCACTGTACATAAACTTACTGTAAGGCTAACAAGATTTTTGTATATAGTAATTTTCTATTGGCAGATAAACAATTGTTTTTGCGGTAGCTTCTCTTCAGGTCTGTAAAGTTTCTGTAATCCTTGCTCTTCGTTCCGATCTACTCATCAGATAATCAAAGTTAGATAATCTATCTTTCTCCATGAGTTTTACGGCATGAAAATTGGCTACAGTCGCGTTTCAATCCCTGAGCGGACTCTTGAACCACAAAATGATCTACTGGATCTTGAGTAGTGTGAAAGTATTCATAGTGATGTGGACAGTGGGGCGAAGACAGAACGAGTTCATCTGCAAGAAGCGTTAGAGTATTTACGTCCTGGAGATACCTTGGTGGTGGTTAAGCTGGATCGCTTGGGGCGTTCTCTAAGACATTTGATCGAGGTAGTATGGGCATTGGAAGAGAGGGGTGGGATGGTAACATCCCCCTCGACTCTAGCGGCTCACGTCCGGTTCTGAAGAGCAGTGGAATAGGTGACTACTTCACTGACTTTAATTCAAATCGTATTCCAGCAATTCACTTATTAAATGATCGCCTGTTATAGTTGAAATATAAAATATAGTGTTCAAGGAGAATCGACGATAACGGCACCTCGACTAATTGCCCTATTGCGAATTTTAGGAGCCGAGAAACCTTAGAATTTCCTTGCCATTCTCAATAGGATTTGTATTTTTTAAGGTAACCATAGGACTATGACGCTTTCAGAGACATCTAAAGTTAAAACTCTGGCCACGCTCTATTTAGAAAGTGAACCTGCGGAAATTTCCGATCTGGCGATCGCCGAATTATGTGACTGGCTTTGGAATGAATTTGACACTACGCCTCTAAATCTAGAATTCTCATGGTATGAGCGTTACGCTAACGCCGTCGAAATGTTTGAGGATATTAAGCAAAGTCATCTGTGGGTATCTTCCGAAAATTATGATACTTCCTTGGGTCTTAATCCCATTTATGGCTTTATCTTCCAAGCCGTGCATGACCATGATCACTATCTTACCCATAGCGATTTTAGTTTAGAAGGAGAAATTGCCGCTTATAATGCCACCGCTAAGAGGGCAACTAGTCTAAATATCCAGAAGATTATTTATTCTGAAAGCGTACTGAAACCTGCGGCTTATATTTACTTTGGACATCCACCAATCTCCAAAATTGTCTTTCCATAATTCACCTAAATCAAGGAATAATCCCATGACCATCATCTCCCACGAAAATACCGCTATTCATTGGCAGGAAGTAATTGAGTATTCTTCAACTGGAATCAAGAGTAAGATTTTATTGGAAGATGGAAACTGTCGATATATTTTGATGTCGCTATCCTTGGGAAAAGTGATCGCCGAACATACCAACCCTCGTAATGCCACAGTTAACGTAATCGAAGGGCAAGGAATATTGACCCTAGCAGGCAGAGAGATTAGTTTAGAAGCGGGAGTATTTATTTTTATTCCAGCTAATGCTCCCCATGCCGTTCAATCATCAACCGACCTTACTTTTTTGTTGACTCTTTCGGAACAGTTTGCCTAGCCAACCTTGAAGTACCCAGAGAATACAGAACAAAAAGTCGCTCTATTTACCACAAAAAATTGACTGAATTTTCAGGAAAAAACTATGTTAGATATTGATGAAATGAGCCAAAAAGAGATTCATGAGCTCTTACAAAAAGTTGGCCATGGACACTTAGGTTGTGCGCTGGATGGACAGCCCTACGTTCTGCCAATGCATTATTATTTTGACGAACCGAATATCTATATCTTTACGACAATTGGCATGAAAACCAAGTATATGGATGTGAATCCGTTGGTGTGCTTACAAGTAGAAGAAGTTCACAATTTAGAGCATTGGCGTAGTGTCACGGTGATGGGAAAAGCTGAACATATTACTGAGCAACAGAAGATTGATCGGGTTATGGAATTTATTAAATCTCTAAATCCTTCCCTTTCACCTGCGCTGAATCGGACTTGGATTGATGCCTGGGGACGAGCAGAAGACATGGCGCTATATCAAATCAATCCTAGTGAAATGAGCGGCAGAACTACAGATGGGATCAGCAGTCATTAGCAGCTATGGTAGCGGACAAACTATCTTAATGTCCGCTTTTTTTAAGTCAAGGTTAATCAGAAAAAATATTTGCAATTGCTAGTTAATTTAAATTGATTTTGTCCGTCACGTTAAACGACCATCTTCAAGGTAAATAATCCGATCTGCAATGTCTAAAATGCGGTTGTCATGGGTAATTAATAACACCGTACAGCCCTGTTCCTTGGCCAGTTTTTGCATAATGTTGACCACATCCCGACCCGATTTTTTATCCAAGGCCGCAGTGGGTTCATCGGCTAAAACCATTTTGGGATAGCTAATTAAGGCTCTGGCGATCGCCACCCGTTGTTTTTGGCCACCGGATAAATCGGAAGGGTAGTAATGTAAATGATCGGCCAACCCTACTTGCTCTAACATCTGGGCTGCCCTTTGATGGCGATCGCCCTTGGCAATTTTGCCGGTGATTTCTAGGCCCATCTGGACATTTTCTAGGGCCGTTAGGCTGTGGTGGAGGTTGTGAGCTTGGAAAATATAGCCGTTGTGCCGCCGATTGTTGACCAGAATTTGTTCCGTGGCGTTACACAACTCCTGCCCTAAAACCTTTACACTGCCTTCTTCCGTTGCCCGGAGGCCGCCAATTAGGGTTAATAAAGTGGTTTTTCCCGACCCCGATGGCCCCGTCATAATGACAATTTCCCCGGCGTTAATGTCGAGGTTAATGTCAAATAGAACCTGTTTACGGAGAGCGCCACTGCCGAAATGGTGGTTTAGTTGACGGATTTCAATCATGGGGAAGTTTTTCATAGTACTAAGCAAAAATATCGGCGGGATCGGCGGCCTGGAGGCGACGGGCGGCCACGATACCGGAGAAGTTACACATCAGTAGGGTTAAAACAAAGACTAAAACAGTACGGCTAAAAGGCATGAAAATTGGTAACGCCGTGGCCAAGGCTGTCAGTCGGTAGGCTCCGATGGAGATCGCCAGACTGGGGATAAAACCGAGGACGGAGAGAATCAGCGCTTCTTCAAAGATGACCCCTAATAAATACCGTTGCCGATAGCCCATGGCCCGAAAGGTGGCGTATTCCGCCAGGTGACTATTGACATCGGTGGATAAGACTTGATAGACAATCACCGTGCCGACGATAAAGCCCATCACTGTCCCTAAACCGAACACAAAGCCGATCGGCGATCGCCGTTGAATATAATCAATTTCAAACTGGACATATTCTTCGTTGGTAAAAACCCGCACGTCATCGGGGAGATAGTGAGATAACATTGCCCGCACGGACTCGGGATCGGCGTCGGGTTGGAGATAAATTAAACCCAGGCTAGGAGTACTGGCTTGACGTTTGGGAAACAGCCGCAAAAAGGTTTCCGTACTGGTCATCAAGGCCCCATCATCGGCAAAGGAAGCCCCCACACTAAATAAGCCGGTTACGGTGACGGTAGTTCTACCAATTTCCGTTGTGACCCGTTCCCCCCGTTGCACCTGTTCCACCATCTGGTCGTAACGACCCCGGGATTTTTGATCAAATAACACCGTATTGGGTAAAGTTAATTGGTCTAATTGTTGATTAACCACCGGCAAATCCAGCACCGTCTGGCGGGGGTCTTGACCGATGACTAACATGGGGGTCTTTTGTCCGGTTTGGGGATTGCGCCACTGCACAGAATTAACAAATACCGTATCCACGGATTTTACCCCCGGCACATCGAGGGCTTGGTAGAGGCGACGGCGGGAAAAAGTTTGCAATTCGTTGAAGTTATCCGCTTGACTACTGATTATTACCAAGTCCGTTTGCAGGGTGCGGGGATATTGGGTATTAGTACGATATAGGGCATCGGCAAAGCCCAATTGCATGAAGATCAAGACATCGGCAAAGGTAATGCCGGCGATCGCCGTTAGTAGGCGCAGGCGGTCATGGTTGAGTTGCAAGAAACCCAACGGGGTGCGGTCTCGCAGGCTGTGGAGGAGTTTGGGAATAGAAAACATCTTATTTAACTGGGGTTTGGATGGTGACGGTGACTTGTAAATTGGTTAAATCCTTCACCCGGTTAGAACTATCGGGATCAAGTTGAATGCGGACTTCAATCACTTTGGCGTCAATATTGGCGGCGGGATCTTCGTTAACAATGGTTTGTCGTTGCACCAACGGATCAATGCGTGCCACTTTGCCTAGTAAGACTTGATCCAAAATAGGAGAGGCAATTTTTGCCCTTTGCCCCGGCTGAATGCGGCCAATATCCCCCTGGTAAACTTCGGCGATCGCCATCATTTGTTGGGTTTGCCCCAGACTAACAATGCCCTGGTCAGCAATTTTTTCGCCGGGATGGGTGTAAATCTGTAAAATTTCCCCCGCCTGGGGAGCCGTAATCACCGATTGGGCTACATCCGTTTGGGCCTTCTGCACCGCTGCTCTAGCCCGTTGCACTTCCGCTGTAGCCACCTGCACATCCTCCGGGCGAATGGTAGCTAAACTCCGGCGTTGGGCTTGGGCTTCCTGTACGGAGGCTTGACCGGTTTTTTCGAGCCGTTGTAAATCCGCCTGCGCTTCTCTGATTTGTTCGGGAAAAGTCTGATTAATACGGATTAGTTCTGTTTCAGCGCCGCTAATTTTTTCCTGGGCAGTTCGATTCACCCGCGTTAAATTGGCTTGATTTTCCTTGACCTGTTGCTGCAAACTGTCCACTGCTAGGGCTTTACTATCAAAAACCGACTCAGAAATGGCCCCATCTTTGTAAAGCTGTTGATAACGTTGGTATTCTATTTTGGCGTTGCTCAATTCCGCCCCCAGCCTTTGTAACTTAGCTTCCACCTCTGCTTTTTCTCCCTGCCAATCCGCCCGCAGTTGTTTAATGGTGGCCTGTTGTCCCTGGCGATCGCCGTCCCACTGGGCCTGTAAACGGTTAATTTCGGCCCGTTTCCCCTTAACCTGCTGTTGCCACTCCGCTTGGCGTTGTTCAATTTGGGCCGATTGGGCGGTAATATCCTCGGTTTTCGCCCCCGCGTTGACCAGGGCTAGGCGAGCTTCCGCCACCTGTAATTCTCCCCGGCTCTGAGTTAACGCCGCTTGCCACCGCTCCCGGCCACTCAAAATGGCGATCATCTGCCCCGCCTTTACCTGATCGCCAACTTTAACTAGCAATTTTTCTAACCGGGTTTCTTGGCTGGTGCTAGGGGCACTGAGGTTAATCACCTCCCCCTGGGGTTCCAGCCGACCCAATGCTGTCACAGTGGGCAAGGATACCGGTAAGGTCTGAACAACGTCAGGTTCTGCGTCGGACTGAAACGGCAATAACCTCTGCTGAGCGGCGATCGCCCCCAGTAGCAGGGCGAAACCCAAGCCCAGCCCCACCTGCCAGGGCCGTACACGGGGTTTTTGGGAAGGCGATTTTTGAAAATCCGTTGTGGCTAAATCCATGGTGCTTAACCGGAAAGTGAAAGACGTTATGCTTTTATTTTACTAAACAGTTTAGTAAAATAGGAGAGATGGAGAAAAAAGAGTCCCATTGCTATGCTGTGGAAGATCAAATGCAACCGAAGTCTGTGAATCAATCCCTTGCCGAAAAATCTGCGTATCCCAATCCCGACAAAGCGGCACAAATTTTGGGCGGAGCCTTAGAAGTGTTTACCAACCAGGGTTATGCGGCGGCCAGTATGGATCGCATTGCCAAGGCGGCGGGAGTATCCAAACCAACTCTCTACACTTATTTTCAAGACAAAGAAGGATTATTTTTGGCGTTAATGCAGCAGTTAATTGAACGCTGTAATCTTTTGTTTCCGATACCCACGGTGATCGCCGATCCCCAAGTTTCGGCGGAAGTGTTGTTGCAGAAATTAGCTCATAATTTCGTTAATAACTTTGCTGAAAGTCCAGCGGTTTTGACCTTAATTCGTCTCATTATTAGTGAATCAGAGCGATTTCCAACCTTGGCCCAGAGTTTTGTGCGAGAAATCCAAAAACCGATGTTAGAAAATTTAGCGGCCTATCTCGATGCCCAGCCTCAGTTAGACTTTTCAGACTCGATGGTGGCGGCCCGGATTTTTGCTGGGTCATTAATGCACTTTTTAATTGTGCAAAAGTTAATGCAGGGGGAAAAAATTATGCCTCTAAATGGCGATCACTTAGCCGATGAATTAGTAGCGGTGATGATGGAAGCTGGAAAAAAATCCGATGTTTTAAATTAACGAAAAGACTCGGTATGGCACATAATTCAGAGGAATACTTATGTTTTGGTGGTGTCAATATTTTTATGTAAGAACCGGAAGATTAACTAGAAATAAAATCGGATGTTTGACTTAACGTTCGTAGGCGATCGCCGTCTAATAATTCAATGCGTGATCCCTCAACGCGAATTATATTTTCATTACGCAGATAATTAAAGGCTCGGGAAAGGGTGGCAGGAATCGTACCGAGGGCTGCGGCCAACTGACTTTTGGTCAAACTTAGCACAACGACGGTCGGGGAATTTAGTTCCGTGGATGTCTCTTTTAAACCTAATAAATAGGCCGCTAAGCGTTGGGGTACATCCTTAAACGATAGGGTTTCAATTACATGGGTGAGATGGCGCAAATGCTGGGATAAACTAATCAGCATATTAATAGCAATATCGGGATATTGATGCAATAAATTTAAAAAAGCTAGGCGGGGAAAAAAGATTAATTCCGCGGGCTCCAAGGTCGCGGCGGCGGCGGGAAAGGTTTTGCCATCGAGGGCGGCAACTTCGGCAAAATTTTGTCCGACTGCAAAAATATTCAAGATTTGTTCTTTCCCCTCGGAGGATATTTTATACACCTTTACTCGCCCACTTTTAATGACAAAAAAACCGGTTGCTTCATGACCCGCATTGAATAAAACTTCCCCTTTACCAAAGCTCTGAATTTCCGCAATTTGCATAACGGCATGGAGTTGTTCCAGGGATAAATTATGAAATAGGGAAACTGTCGATAACCAATCTTTTAACTGGGTAAACTGACTCATATTTTGATAACGGCGATCGATTTCTACTTTTTCATTGACCAATGTAAATCCGTCATGGGTTTTGACTGACTCTGAGCTCGCAACAAATCTTTGTAAATATTAATGGATTTTTATAAAAGAGCAAAATAAATACTAAATTTTCTCAGTTTGTTTTTGGGAATTGGTAAATAGTTAAACTATAGAATCTTTTAAGACTTTTTTTGACTTAAGTCAAAGAATTTCCCGTGTCATACTCCTACACTGAACGGTGTTGATCCAGCTCAAGTCCGGAAATCTTCTGTCCCAGTCAGTAAAAAACGCTGAACTAGGGAGATTGCTCCGACCCCTTAGCCTGTTTAGTTTAATTATCGTCCAAGCAGTAATTATGGCAAATCCAACAATTAATATTGCGGTGACGGCCACAAAGCCTTCACGGCAGTTGAGCTTGCCCGCGTGGCTAGTGCTGATTTGCATTGTCACCTTTTCCGTCCTGATTACGGCGGGAGCGGCTATTTATAAAAATGCACCCCCCATCCCGGCGACGATTGTTTCCCCCCAGCAGGAAATTATTCTGACCCAGAAAAATATTCAGTTAGGTCAAGAAACCTACCTCGGTCGGGGTGGCCAACACATTGGCAGTATTTGGGGCCATGGTAGTTATTTGGCTCCCGATTGGACGGCGGATGTGTTGCACCGCTGGGGACTCTCGACAGCAGGAATTTTATACGCCAATAACCCTGACTTCACCCAGGCGGAATTGGAAGCCCTTCCCCCGGTGGAACGGGCTACTCTCCAAGCTCGGGTCAAGGATGAGTTTAAAACCAACCGCTACGAAAATGAAACCGGCGTCTTGGCCTTGACTAATGCCCAAACCCAGGGTCTAGCCAAGGTGTTTGAAGAGTATCAAACCCTTTTAACCAATGGGTCGGCGATCCATTCCATCCCCAGTGGTTGGTTTACGGATCAAACCCAAATTCGCAATGTCACGGCGTTTTTTACTTGGACAGCCTGGGCGGCATCGGCTGATCGCCCCAATGCCCCGTTTTCCTACACGGCTAACTGGCCCCACGATGATCTGGTGGGCAATGAAGCCCCGGCTCAGTTTTTGATCTGGTCGATTGTGTCCGTAATTGTCCTGATTGCGGCGATCGCCTTTTTCCTTTACATCTATCTGACCCAGGAAGATGCGGATGAAGTGCAGACCGTGGCGGTGCGTCCCGCTATCCGTTTAGCAACCCCGAGCCAACGGGTAACGACCCTATTTTTTGGGGTGGCCATGAGCCTGTTTTTGATCCAAATTTTGATGGGTATGGTCACTGCCCACTATGCGGTGGAAGGGGAAGGCTTTTACGGTGTGCCCCTCCAGCAATATTTACCCTACGCCGCCTCCCGTACCTGGCACTTGCAACTGGCGATTTTCTGGATTGCCACCTGTTGGCTGGCGGCGGGTCTGTACTTTGGACCTCGTTTCGGTAAACATGAACCTAAACTCCAAGCCTGGGGTAACGGTGCTCTCTTGGCGGCCCTAACTTTGGTGGTGGTTGGTTCCCTAGCAGGTTCCTGGGCTGGTATCCAAGGCTTTTTAGGGGATAAAAGTTTTTGGTTTGGTCATCAGGGCTACGAATATGTGGAATTGGGTCGCTTTTGGCAATTGTTGTTAATTGGCGGCATGGTCTTCTGGTTGTTCTTGATGTATCGGGCCTTGAAACCAGCCTTGAAAGGGGAAGGCAGTAAAACCGGGCTGAACCACTTTTTTATGTACAGCGCCATCACCATTCCCTTGTTCTATGCCGCTGGCTTAATGTACAGCAACCATACCCACCTGAGCATTGCCGAATATTGGCGTTGGTGGGTTGTGCATCTCTGGGTGGAAGGCTTCTTTGAAGTTTTTGCCACCGTGGCGATCGCCTATTTGTGCAGTGAATTGGGCTTTTTGAAACGGTCTTCGGCCCTGCGGGCAACCTACCTAACCACCATTCTTTATCTAGGTAGTGGCGTGATTGGGACACTCCATCACCTCTACTTTGCCGGAACGCCCGTGTTTATTACGGCCATGGGTTCCGTGGCATCGGCCTTAGAAGTAGTTCCTCTGACCTTGATCGGTTTTGAAGTGGTGAAATCCCTCAAACTCTCCCAAGAAGCCGAAGGTTTTTATCGAATACCCTTGAAATTTTTTATTGCGACCTGTTGGTGGAATTTGATTGGAGCCGGAGTTTTCGGTTTCCTGATTAACCCGCCCATCGTTCTTTACTATTCTCAAGGTTTAAATACTACCCCGATCCATGCCCACTCCGCCCTCTATGGCGTGTACGGTTCCCTGGCGATCGCCTTGATGCTGTTTGCCCTGCGGGAAATCACCCCGGATCGGTTCTGGGATGAAAAGAACATGAACTTTGCCTTCTGGTGGATTAACGGTGGCTTGGTGATCATGATGGTTACGGGCCTGATCCCCAACGGTTTTTACGGCACTTGGTATGCCCGCAGTGCTGAAGTCGTCGGTTCTGCTTGGATGCAGGGCACCGTCTGGCTCCGCATTCCTGGGGATATTATCTTCTCCGTCGGGGCTGCCATGCTGGTCTACTGTGTGGCCCAGGCCTTGGTAGGGATTTTTCAACAACCAACCCAGCCCCAACCCTTGGACCAAGTTAAGGTAGAAGCACCGGTGAGTTAATTTACGTTTGCCCTCATCCCCCTAGCTCTACCCTTTGAAAGAGGAGAAGAGACAAGACAATGGTTTGAAGTCTCCCATCGGCAATGCCCTTAGGGAGAGAGAAACTCGCAATTTTTAACCAATTAATTTCCTTGAGTGGAGAAATCTATGACCACGTTATATGAACAAATTGGCGGGGCCGCCGCCGTTGATTTAGCTGTTGACAAATTCTATGAGCGGGTTTTGCAGGATGACCGCATCAAACATTTCTTCGCCAACGTCGATATGGTCAAACAACGGGCTCACCAAAAGGATTTTTTGACCTATGCTTTTGGCGGTACCGATAAATATGACGGGCGTTATATGCGGGAAGCCCATAAAGAATTGGTAGAAAATCATGGTTTAACCACAGAACATTTTGATGCCGTGGCAGAAGATTTAATGATCACCCTCGAAGAATTGGGGGTATCTGAAGAATTACGAGCCCAAGTAGCGGCGATCGCCGCCGCCCCCCAGCACAAAAAAGATGTGCTAAATCAATAATCCTTGTTAGCATTTCAATGAGGGCTTCGCCCATTCCAGGTCATCTTTGTCCCTCGGCATTGTTGACCTTAACTTATCCGGAGAATTGACCATGATTCGTCTTTTAGTTGGCATTTTAGTGTTTGTGATCAACACCCTTTATGCCAATCGTCCCTATCCTCGCTTTTACGTTCTAGAAACGGTGGCTCGGGTTCCTTATTTTTCCTACCTTTCCGTCCTTCACCTTTACGAAACCCTTGGTTTATGGCGCAAAGCGGACTGGTTAAAAATTCACTTTGCTGAAACCTGGAATGAATTACACCACCTCTTGATCATGGAATCCCTGGGAGGAGCTGACTTTTGGGGTGATCGCCTTTTAGCTCGCACCACCGCCTTGATTTACTACTGGATCATTGCCGCCTTGTACGCAGTTTCCCCTAGCTCTGCTTATCGTTTTATGGAATTGGTGGAAGAGCACGCCTACGCCAGCTATGACAAATTTTTGACCACTGAAGCCGAAACCCTCAAACAGCAACCCGCTCCTGATGTGGCGGTTCAGTACTACCGCGATGGCGATTTGTATATGTTTGATGAGTTCCAAACCTCTCACCAAGGGGAGATCCGTCGTCCCCCCGTCAATAATCTCTATGACGTGTTTGTGGCGATCCGTGACGATGAAATGGAACACGTGAAAACCATGGCGGCCTGTCAGCACCCCAATGCCCAGAAGGAAATCCTGAGTCCCCACGCCGCTCAACCCCTGGTCATAGCGGATGAGAAAAAAGAGACTATTCCCGAATTGGTGGGTAAATCCTAGGGAAAATAGTTGACAGATAAAAAAATTGAGGAAGGGGGTAGCTTGTCTCCTTCCTTTTCGGTATCTACGCCCTGACCAATGGGCGGTCTAGGTCGCAAACTTGTACGGCACGACGGGAAATAATTTTTAATTCATGGGCATAACGGGGCATAGGGTCGCCCACTAGCCAAATCGGCGGCACCATCACGGCTTCGTAATAATCAATACGGTACTGGACTCCTTCTTTTTTCTTGAGTTCTACGATCATACCGGGTAGATACTCAAACATTTCATCCCAATCAATCCCCGATTCGTTGTTCATGGTGCCTACTCAATACTTGCAGTTGCTAGAAATGGCGTGCGCGAAGCGTGCCTTTGGCATCGCCGACCTATCTTTTTACCTATCCTAGGGATGGGTGGTAAGCAAATCCAATTTCTGTATCAATTTTTACAAAAGAACGACATAATGCCATTAATTAGCTACATATATTTACAAACCTTGACCTAAGAGGGATTATTAATGTTGTTTAAAGTGCTAGTGATCCTTCATACCCTAGGGGCCACCGTTTGGACAGGGGGGCACTTGGTTTTAGCCGTTACCGTTTTACCCCTGGCTCTCAAAAACCGTGAGCCGGAGCGGATTCATCAATTTGAAGAACATTTTGAAAATTTTGGACTAACGGTCCTAGGGTTACAGGTTGTGACGGGGTTAGGATTAACCTGGATTTATTTTCCGGGATGGGCTGATTTTTGGCAGTTTGAGACCTTCCTCTCCCGCTACATTGGCATTAAATTATTATTGCTTTTGGGAACTGTTGCCCTCGCTATCCATGCGCGATTTTTTATCATTCCCAATTTGACCAAGGAGACCCTGAATCAACTGGCTTACCACATTATCGGGGTCACAACGTTCGCCGTTTTATTCGTCATTTTTGGAGCCGGGATCCGGTTGGGGGGCTTCGCCTAAGGATGGCAAACACCGGATAGTTGATGCTTTATTTTGTGGACTATCCCTCCTATTTTTTGCTGGGTCGAGACCTGGCCAAGCCGAAAGGAACGCTATGATCGGTGGTAGGTTTATAATCCACCAATTCCCATGCCTCAGACCAAAACAGGTCGTTTTAAGCCAATATTTAAACTGATTTTGGTGGGCCTATCCATCACACTGGCAATCACCGTTTCTCGGCAGATCAATCTCCAGGAATCTTTTCAGACAGCGGTGTTGGGAGTCAGGAACCTGGGCTGGTGGGCGCCGATCGCCTATATTTTGCTCTATAACCTGGCCACTCTGCTGTTTATCCCCGGCTCAATTATGACCATCAAAGGCGGTTGTCTGTTTGGGCTAGTCTGGGGCTGTGTCTATGTCTTGATTGGCTCAATGCTAGGGGCAACGGCGGCGTTTTTGGTCGGTCGCTATTTATCGCGGGACTGGGTGAGTCAACGCCTAGGCGACTATCCAAAATTCAAGGCCTTGGATCAAGCCGTTAGGCAAGAAGGCTGGAAAATCGTGCTTTTAACCCGTCTTTCTCCGCTTTTTCCCTTTAATTTGCTCAATTATGCCTTTGGTGTCACCCAAGTCTCCCTCCGCGATTATGTGCTGGGCTCCTTGGGTATGTTCCCCGCCTCCGTCGCCTACGTTTGCATCGGTTCTTTGGCTACGGATTTGACCATGGGCGCTAGCCTTCCCCAAACCCGAGAAATCCAAGTTCTGCACTGGATGCTCCAAGCCCTAGGGGCGATCGCCACCATTACCGTCACGATCTATCTAGCTCGACTTGCCCAAAAAGCCCTTGATCGCCATCTATTACCAGAGGAGGAATACAGCCGTGATTAAACCGCTACAGGATTATTTTCAAACGGTTAAAGGCCGTTCCTTGCTCAAAGGCAGATTTTGGGTCTTGCTAGCAGTTTGCTCTGCCCTGATCCTGGTCAGCAGTCCAGCCCTCGCCCAGGATGTATTGCCGGTTCAGGGGTTTAATCCCCAAACTTTATTAAAAAATGCCTTGACTTGGGTGGATAGTCTCGGGCCCGTGGGGGCGATCACCTTTATATTTCTCTATATCCTAGCCACGGTGGCTTTCCTGCCGGGTTCTATTTTGACCCTGGGGGCTGGGGTCGTGTTTGGGGTCGTAGCCGGTTCTTTTTATGTTTTTTTGGGGGCAACCCTAGGAGCCGCCGCCGCTTTTTTGGTAGGACGTTACCTAGCGCGGGGCTGGGTCGCAAATAAAATTGCTGACAATCGAAAATTTAAGGTGATCGACCAAGCCGTGAGTAGAGAAGGACTGAAAATTGTCCTATTGACTCGACTTTCCCCCGTATTTCCCTTTAACTTATTGAACTACGCCTACGGCGTAACTGGTGTTTCCCTTAAAGATTACGTTTTGGGCTCGGTCGGCATGATCCCCGGCACCATTATGTATGTCTATATCGGCTCTCTAGCGGGGAACCTAGCGACCCTCGGCACGGATGCCCAACCCACGAACCCAGCCCTACAATGGATTATACGTATTATTGGCTTGGTGGCGACGGTGGCAGTGACCCTCTACGTGACCAAGGTTGCCAAAAAAGCCCTCGATGAAGCGGTGCTAGAACCTGAAAATACAGACCAAATTGACTCAGATTAAGGAAGGAATCATAACCCATGGCGACTGTCACAGACTCAGACCTCAAGGAATTAAAAGAACTTCTGACGGCTGGTTTTTCCCGGATAGATGGTGAATTAGCCGGACTAAAATCTGATCTAACAGACCTCAAAATAACCGTGGCAAGGATGGAAGAACGGTTAGCCGGTCAAATAAATGTTGTCGATGAAAAAGTTAATGGACTGGGGAAACGCCTTGATTTTCAAGAATTTATTAACCGTGGGTTTTTAGTCGGCGTTGGACTAACCCTTATTACTTCATTGGCAAACTTTTTCGGCTTCCTTCCCAAGCCCCCACAGTGAAAAATTTCTGCTAATCTGTACTTTTTTTAGAGGTCGTCCATGTCAGAATTTATGCCTGTTTTGCCGCTGGATCAGTACAACCAGCAACTAATCTCCTTCGTTCATCCCCCCGATTGGGTCAACCCCGACCCCGCCGAGAAATATGATCTAGTCGTTATTGGAGCCGGAACCGCGGGATTGGTGGTGGCGGCAGGGGCGGCGGGCTTAGATATTGGCCTAAAAGTAGCCCTGATCGAAAAAAATCTGATGGGGGGAGATTGCCTCAATTTTGGCTGTGTTCCTTCCAAGTGCCTGATCCGCTCGGCTCGGGTAGTAGGTGAGATAGCGCGGGCCTCGGCGTTGGGTATTCATGCTTCGCCTCCAACTGTAGATTTTGCCGCTGTTATGGAGCGGATGCGACGACTCCGGGCCGGCATTAGCCACCATGATTCGGCGCAACGATTTCAAAACCTGGGTATTGATGTTTTTTTTGGGGAAGCCCGTTTTCTGACTCACCAGGACATTCAAGTGGGCGAGGTGACGCTGAGCTATAAAAAAGCCGTGATTGCCACAGGGGCGAGGGCGGTTCATCCGTCTATTCCTGGGCTAGAGCAAGCCGGATTTTTGACCAATGAAACGGTCTTTTCCTTGACCGACCTGCCCCGGCGTTTGGCGGTGATTGGCGGCGGACCCATTGGCTGTGAACTGGCTCAGGCCTTTCAGCGCCTAGGTTCCCAGGTGACGTTATTCCATAAGTATTCTCATCTGTTGAACAAAGAAGATGCTGATGCGGCGGAGATTATTCAAGCTCGGTTGATCGAAGAAGGCATTCAACTCGTTCTAAGTGCCGAATTTAAGCAGATTGAAACCACGGTGGAGGGTAAGGTTATTCACTACCGTTGTGACGGCGAACCCGGCTCGGTGCTGGTGGATGATATTTTGGTGGGCGCGGGCCGGGCACCGAATCTAGAAGGACTAAATTTAAGCGCCGTGGGAGTAGAATTTGATACCCGCCGGGGAGTCAAGGTCAATGATTTTCTCCAGACCACCAATTCCCATATTTATGCCGCTGGAGATATTTGCCTTGATTGGAAATTCACCCATGCCGCCGACGCCACCGCCCGCATTGTCATTAAAAATACCCTCTTTTCCCCCTGGGGACTGGGTCGCAGTAAACTCAGCAGTCTGGTTATGCCCTGGGTTACCTATACCGATCCGGAAGTGGCCCATGTCGGGCTCGACCAAGAGCAGGCAGAGGCCCAAAGCCTAAAGGTAAATATTATTAAAATCCCCTTCAGTGGCGTTGACCGAGCCCTTATTGATGGTGAAAGCGAGGGATTTGTCAAAATCCTGCACCGTCAAGGCTCGGATGAAATTTTGGGGGCCACCATTGTCGCCAGTCACGCCGGGGAAATGATTTCTGAGATCACAACGGCGATCGCCAATAAACTAGGCTTAAGTAAATTAGCTGGGGTAATTCATCCCTACCCGACCCAAGCCGAAGCGATCAAAAAAGCGGCGGATGCCTACCGCCGGACATTGTTAACATCTAAAACCAAGGGATTTTTACGGTTTTTGAGTAAATTACCCTCCTAATCTTCTATTTTTTAGCAAAATCCATAATTTGCCAAGTTTCTGCCATTGATGCAACAGCCTAATTTGCATCAGTTGCTTACTCTGTCTCCACTTGGCCATCTGGATTTTGAATCATTCAGTATTGAGATTAGAACTGTCCCCATTTCGTTATTAGTTTCTCCACCTTCTCATTTATGACCAGAAGAATTACCTTCAGAAAATCCTCTTCTTTAATTAAGACATACAACTAAGGTACTTCTTTAGCAATTAATGAGGTAAAATAATCATCAAAAAGAGCAAAAATATAACAGTTGCTAAAACGACCCAAACGAAGTAAGGTAATTTAAATATTTGATTCTAGCGTGGAAACTGATTATGAGTAGTGTCAAGCGGTATATGGATTTTGTAGATTCAGTCCGATATTTAGATAATATCTTAGAAAAGCTAGCTAGGATTGATTATGAAGTATTCTTGATAAATGACACTTATTCAAACTATGGAATAAGAGTAAGGACAGTAATAACAGAAAATTTATTCAATCTATTCATAAATAATGATTTCAGCGAAACAGGCATTCAAAACTACTACTCACAGATAGCAAAAAAGGCAGCAATTTCAAGACCAAATATAGCAGACCCACATCATCGTGCGGTTTGTTTGCTTTCATACAATGAACCATTTTATTTAGGTGAAGATATAGAAAGATACTGTGAATATTTAGAAGAGCTAGTAACTGGTCTATGTAACTATCTTTATGAAGATGCTACATACAATGAACATTCACACTATTCTTTGATAAAACAAGCATTAAGAGCCGAATATAGATTAAAAAAAGCCCTTGATTTTGTGATTGAGCGTAAATATAATACTAGCCATATAAGTAAATTAAAAGAATTAGGCACCTATGCTCTAAAAGAGTTTAAAAAAGAAAAAATCAAGCCAAAACTCAAAGGACTGTTTTTGGCATGTGATGAAGTAGAAACATTAGATTATTACTATCCTGAAAAACTGATAATTAATCCATCTTTGCAGTGGGAAGAGCCTCCAACTCAAAACGAAAAGAATGAAATTCTTGAATTGAATAACGTGATAACAGAAAGTTGCATTAAAAAAGCCAAAGACTTGGATCTTACTGCAACTGACCTCCACTGTACATACGAAGTCAACATTTCATAGACGGCATTTTTTACTATATTGTTTAATATATTTTGTTCACACTCTACGGTTTGAGACACTTGTGTCCGTCACCGAGTTTTTTCCTAAAAATGTAGTCGCCGTTAGGCAGAGAGTAAAAGGGAATCAAGTTCTGCTCTCCGCTGAGCCTAGTTGAAGCACTCACCCCATCAATAACCGCAGACCTTACTTGTTGCTTGTGGCGGAGTAGTTCACTATGATCATTTTCATGAAAAAATGGTATGAATATTAAAATTATAATTTAGTCAGAAAGTGCCGATTTTCTGCTATATTTGACACAATTTCAATTTTCATCAAGTAAACACGGTATAAATTTATGAGTAATGAAGAAACTCGCCTGTTATTAACTAATATCTTGAATTCAGGGTCTAATACGGAAGATATTCTCCGTTCTTTATTGAGCACATATAAAACAGGAGGGTTTACTATTGTGCAATTGTTAGGAGATTTATCCCAAATAGCTAAAGATTATGGCGAAGATGCATCAAAGACAGACAATAACGCTCAGCAGATTTTTTGGAAGCAAGCATCAGAAAAATTTACCGAACTTCAAAAGTGGCTTGAGGAAGAATCAGAATTGCTGAATAAAGAACATTCCGATTAAATTATTGTAAAAACTAAGACGAAAGATGAAAATTAAAATCTAGATAAATTTTCTGGCAAAGACTTTTATTCCTCAAAATCTACCCGCCGTAAGGCGGGAAATAAAAAAAAAGGGAAAAAGAGCAAAGAGTAATCAAGTCCTGCCAGACACAAGAACCAACCGCAAACCATAGTGGCCGTCATTCTTGCCGCGGTTGATGGAGGCACGGCAGGCGGAACGACAGTAGTAAGGGGTGGTGTACCAAGAGCCACCCCTGAGTACACGCGATGATTCCTGAAAATGATTGTCATTCCAGGCACTCCCATCCGTTGGTGCCCCATCATAATTGTTGTGCCATCCATCTTCGCACCATTCCCAGACGTTGCCGTGCATATCATACAGTCCCCAGGGATTGGGCTTCTTTTGACCCACAGGATGGGTTCTACAATTATTGTTCCTTAAGTGTTGGGTATAATAGCCCACTCCCACTTTATGTATGAGGTTCATTTGCGTAATGTAAATTTTTCTTACGTTAAGAACATCATCTCCCGAGTTATCGCCATACCAAGCATAGTCCCCTAGTTGCGCTTCATAGTCCCCAAAATAATAACGGGTTGTGGTTCCTGCTCGACAAGCATATTCCCACTCTGCTTCGCTGGGTAATCGATAGATATTTCCAGTCAGTTTGGATAATCTTCGACACAATTCTTGGCAATCATTCCAGCTTACCATTTCCACTGGGTAATTACGATTGAACCACCCTTTAAAGTAGGAAGGATTGTGCCCCATTACTGCTTGCCATTGGGCTTGGGTAACTGGATATTTGCCTATCGCAAAACTTGATATCGTCACTTCATGTTGCGGAGATTCGTTTTTCCTTGCACCTGAATCACTTTGGGGCGATCCCATTACAAATTTTCCTGCCGGTAAGCCAACCATAGTCAGTTTAACTCCATAGGGTAGTTCTTCCGTTAGGGGGGTTAGCTTTGAAAAAATAGTAGGAATGGTGGGAGTGGAACTAGGCTGAGCAAAGATTTTTATCCCGGCGACACCGCCCATGGTAACCAACCCTAAACCCGTTAAGATTTTACGCCGTGACCACTGTTGAGGCATTAGCTTAGGCGGCAGAGCAGGTATTTTAGGTAAACTAATTTTTTTCTTAACGCTAGGCTTGGAGCCTGATTTAGGCGTAGGACTAGAAGATGGAATCGGTTGGGAAACTATGGCAGGCTTGGCCACTGGATTTCCCGGAAAAATATCTAATCCAAAACTATTAGCCCGATCGCACCAATAGCAATGGCCATAACTGAGGCTGTAATGATGGCTATCCACCTTATCGCAGGAAACTACCTCATTCAAACTCACCTCTAACGCCTTAACCCAATCCCCTGCTGTGGGTCGCTTATGGGGAAACTGATGCCCGTCATTAAAACAGCGCAAAAAACAGCTTTTCAACTCAGGATGAAGAATATCCAACGGCATTGTCGTTTGACTAGGCAGAATCAATGAATCCGGCGAAAACGGCCAAAGTCCCCGCTTAATTAACTCTAACTGCTCCGGCGAATCGCCCGACCCCTGCCAAATGCCCCGAAACGGTGGCCCACCAAAAAGCAAATAATAAATCACCACCCCTAAACGAAAGCGATCATGGACTTCCGTTTGATCCACCGACGCAATATCCACCCCTATTAACTCCGCTGGCGTAAACCCTTCCGAAGCCACTAAACAGCGATAAAGCCGATTATTGTAAGGATCAGGCACTTGAAAAGAATCCGTATCAATAATGGTGGGCAACGCCCGATTATTCACCAAAATATTTTCTAACTTAATATCCCCTAAGACATAACCTTTGGCATGGATAGCATGGATAATCCCCGCCACATTTCGGGCTACCACATGGAGAAAATACCAATTGGTTTCTAACTTTAACTTACGTCTTAAACTCGGTGTGCAAAGCTTTAATAACGTCTCCGACCCCACCACCTCCGGCATCAAGTAACCAATAATTTCTCCCTGCTGATCTTCCAAGATCGAATAGGGCCAAGTAAAAGAAATATGATTGAGATGGGCATTGGGATCATTCGGAGCCTGCATCACCATCAACTGCAACTTTTCAATCCGCTCATTGTGGGGATTATCATAAATTTTTGCCACATATCCTTTAACTGGAGTTTGGACTAATTTTGAATAGAGGAGCGAGAAAACAGCATGGGAAAATTGCTCAACCCCTGGAAAAAGCTGAACGGAAGTACGAGATGGTAAGGGAACCAGGGCTTTAGGCTACCTGTTCTAGTTCTGATTT
>JBGSZT010000105.1:0-18342 GCA_041750255.1 Synechocystis sp. | reverse complement strand
AAGTTGGAGCTCGGGTAAAGCTTTCTGGTGCCCGTTGGAATCGAGAGAATGTTCCTCGTATTTTGCGTCTCCGTTGCGCTTATCTCAATCGATCCCCCGTCTTGAGTCTCAAAGTACTATCTTAACTGGGATGCACCCAAGGCTGTTTTTGGTTGATTGTTAAAGATTTGATTAAGTACACGGCTCTTGCTGATGCTAGCGGACGCCCAAAAATTTATGGGTTTGCAAACTCATTTGCCATTGGGGATGGGTCAAAATATAGTCAAAAATGAGCATCTGACTTTGGGGGCTATTCCATTCCGGCTGTAGATAATGCAAAACATCTCCAGACACTCGACGGGCTTGCTCTTCGGCCCAGACTAAATCCTCAGCATTTGCCACCACAATTTTTAACTCATTAGCCCGGGCATAGAGAGAAGCGTGGGGCGATTTATAGGGCTTGGGGGATAGGGTAATCCATTCAAAATCACCGCGGAGGGGATAGGCCCCAGAGGTTTCTAAATGTCGTCGCAGTCCACACTGTGCCAAGTCTTGGGTTAGGGGGGCTAGGTCATGCATGAGGGGTTCGCCGCCGGTGACTACGACCATGGCAGGACTTGAGTCCGCCGCGGCTTGGGCCAATTCCGTTGCTAATATTTGCGGGTAGCGTTGGGCACTCCAGGTTTCCTTTTGGTCACACCAAGGACAATGCACATCACACCCCGCTAAACGGATAAAAAACGCATTGGAACCCGCCCAACGACCTTCGCCTTGGAGAGAATGAAAGGTTTCGACCACGGGATAGGATAGGGTAGACATTGCCAACATGATCGGATTTTTGATGGTTCAACCAATTTCTGGACTAACAGATCAAAATTTTAGCGGTTTAACCCCTAAAATGTTATTTTCTGCAAACGACATAACCGATGAAACTATCACCGAAAGCCTTGCTTAATAACACTATTGTACGATGGTGGATCGTCGGCATTGTCTTTATGGTGCTTAATATTCTCCTGCTGGATTGGTTTAAGCAATCCTTGGGAATGTCTTTGAACTGGGCCTCGGTGCTATCCGCAGAACTTTGCACGATTGTGCGCTACGTCATTAACGATTATTGGGTATTTGGTAATCCCCGCCCCACCTGGAAACGCTGTTGGGAGTACCATGTGGCTAATTTCAGTAGCTTCTTTGTCTGGAATTTTATTATTGTTGTCCTGGGTGACAAGTTTGGTGTCAATCATATCATTGCCGCGATTATGGCTACGGTGGTGTCTGTGGGCTTGAGTATGGTTACAAATTTCCTTTGGGTCTGGCGGTCTAAGCCCGCTACGAGTTTTGTCGCGGAAACCGTTGAATCCGAGGACGGTTTTCCCACTGCAACGCAAAAACGCCATTAAAAGTAATTTCCGTTACAATCTTGGATCTATCACTTCGGATAGTCTCAATGCTATCGATGTTTTAAGTCAAGTTTTTAACCTCTGCGCTGTCAGGTGTGGAGATATGTTTTTTCTCTACTCAAGCCCATGGATTGTCGTCATATTCAAATTTCTCTGGATAAGGAGCGGGTTGATCTGACTCAACTCCAGGCTCTATTTAAGCTCACCGCTTTCTGGGCCCAAGACCGTACCATCGAAGACCTAGCAACGGCGATCGCCTGTAGTCATCCTGTAGCCATGGTCTGGAACCAGACTGAGCTCATCGGTTTTGCCCGGGCGACCTCCGACGGGGTCTATCGCGCCACCATTTGGGATGTGATTATTCATCCCGATTACCAAGGCGCGGGGCTGGGGCGCAAGATGGTACAAACAATTTTAGCCCATCCTCACCTGAGTCGAGTCGAACGTATTTATCTGATGACGACCCACGAGCAAAAATTCTATGAGCGCATTGGTTTTCGAGAGAATCATTCCACAACGATGCTGCTAACCACATCCCCAGAATTTGACCAGATGCTCGACACTCTCCAACCGGCATCGGCCCATGCCCTGAGTGAATCAAGTTTGCCCTAGACCGTCAAACCACACTGCCCCGTTTGCGGGCTTCTTTATAGGAAATCCCCACATTTTGAAGCCCAGCGCGGATCATTTGTTGCTCTAACAGGGCAAAAAAACGAGCCCGATCGCCACCTCTGACCACGGCTTGATTGTGGGCTTCCGCCAAGGCCACCGGATAACCAAACCCCTTATTTACCTGGGCTAGTAGAATTGCCAAGGATTGGTCTAACAAAGCATCGTCTTCAGCCACCCAAGCCGGAAATTCAACCCTCGCAATTTCTAAGCCCACATTGACATAACAAAAATAAACCCGTTGCGGTGCTGGATACAGCCCCAGAATCCGCAGAGAGCTTTGCCAGAGGGGCCCCCGTTGACCCGGTTCCAGCAAATTTCCCCAAAACGTGGCATCCCGCAGGGGGTCAAACACTTGACAAGGCATTTTTTCGTCGTTGTCTTGATAGTGCTGACAATGGTGGGCACAATGGGGCTGGTCGTGGGGACAGGCTTCCAATCGTAACAGATTCATGGCTTCGCTACTGCGAGAAGCACTGAGATAGCCCATGAGGGGAACCTTGACCTGGCGCAGGGATTCCCAAGCGGCTTGAATCGGCGGTAAAATTTGCTCCCTCGCCTCCAGGGGTAATCCTTCTAAAAACCAATAAATAAGAGAACCATCCACCAGGGCTAAATTCGGGTCTTGGTGCGGCCCCGGCGGATTTACCCAGCGGCAGGCCATCTCCGCCAAGGATTGAGCTTCAAGTACGGTACGGCGATGACCCATCCATTCCTCGGTGCGAATGCCCCATTGTTTCGAGACATACAAGTCCTCCGGGCGGTAATAAACTTCGGGAATACTATCGAGTAAGGGGTGACGATTTTGCCCGTAATGGAGCATGATCCGTCCAATATTAATCAAATAACAGTAGGCAACTTCATGGTGGGAGGGGGCAATCTGGGAGCCATCCGTGGCAAAGACGCTATGACTTGGGGGTAAGCGGTCAATCGCTTTGCGAGTATCGAGGGGTTCTACGGGAATTGCTACCGAAAAAAATAGGCGATCGCCATTTTGTTGGGCCAGTTTAATGAGGCTAGACTGGCGATCATAGGCTCGTTCCAGCAGGATGTGAGCCTGGGCTAATCGTTGACGGCTGGCCACCGCTTCTGCCTTAAAATGTTGACTCATACCGGGTAAATCCCCGGCAATTTTAGCAAGATTTAGCATCGGTTAAACCGTCTCAGTTTGAGGGAACCATTGAGCAAAGTTTCCTTGAAATTGCATCAGGGATAATCGATTAAAGCGTGGGCTATTTTTGATTGATGCCCTCACCGCCGCCGTATTGTAGCCCCAGTCCGCCAGAAAAAGTTTAGCCCCATCTAATCTGGGTTCTTGAGCCACCTTTGCCAGGGTTTTCAGCAAATCTTCGACAAACCAAAGACTCTCCACCGGACATTTTTCCTGGTCGAGGAGTTGACCCAGGGTGACAAATTTGGGTTGATTAATTTCTTTACCAATAATTTGTTCAGGCTTTAATTCAAGCCCTTGTTGCGCTAAAAGAGTCTGGACAAATCGTCCTTCTTTAGTGGTGACAATATAAAGTTTAGGATGACCTTGATCTAACCAACCTTTTAGAGCAGAAATAACACCGGGATAAAAACGGTGCAGGGCTAACCAATGGTCTAAATCAGTGTTAATCCAGGTATCTCGGACATGGTCTAGGGATTCTGCGACTTCTTTTTTAGTAAGTGTATTCGTTGCTTGGAGTTGAGCCAGAATTCGGGGCCAATCCTCTAGAATTTCATCTTCTGGTACACCACAAACCAAAGCTCGTAGGAGTAATGGCATTTCCCAGCCGGTTTCAATCACCGGACGAAGTCGAT
This sequence comes from Synechocystis sp., assembly GCA_041750255.1. Classification (GTDB taxonomy): domain Bacteria; phylum Cyanobacteriota; class Cyanobacteriia; order Cyanobacteriales; family Microcystaceae; genus Synechocystis. Next base: position 14,491 of record JBGSZT010000105.1, on the reverse strand, counting down.
AAAACGCCTCTGCATAATCTAACAGGTGATCCGGTTTTGAGGTCGGCCAAAGATAAGTGTAACATCGTTGAGTGGTTTGAAAGTATTCCAACAAACCGTCGCAGATAACCCCATCAAAATCAAGGGCGAGAAGTTTAGGGGGATAGTTGTTCATTTTTTGCTCAAATTTCTTAACTACCTAGTAAGCCTTCTAGCGCGTCCCAACCGAGGCCTCGCCGGATGACCTTAGGCTCAGTTTCTGTTAAATCTAAAATACTAGAGACTTGATAGCCAGGCTCTAGATCGTCATCAATAATAATATCAACTAACTTATCAAACAAATCAAAAAGTTCGATTTTATCTGATAATTGATCTTCATCCTGGTCTGGTAAATGGGCGGAGGTGGAAATGATCGGATTTTCAAGGGCTGTTAAGATCGTCTGACAAATGGAGTTGTCGGGGACTCTAATGCCAGTGGTTTTCCGCTTGGGATTCATCACCAATTTGGGCACTAATTTGGTAGCAGGAAGTAAAAAAGTATAGGGGCCAGGAATCAAATGGCGCATTAATCGGTAGGCACTATCGGAGACTACGGCATATTCGGAAATATTGGATAAGGAAGAGCAAAGAAAGGTTAAGGGTTTATCATTAGATAATTGTTTAATCTGTCTGACTCGTTCAACGGCAGATTTATCATTCAGGTCACAGCCGATGGCATAAACTGTGTCGGTGGGATACAACATCACCGCCCCGCGCCGGAGTTCTCGGCAAATGCTTTCCACTGTCCGCTGTTGAGGGTTTTTTGTATGAAGTGTGTGAATAGTTGCCATCGTTTATGACCAAAGTAGCGTACTTAGATTGCCCTACCGGACTTGCCGGAGATATGTGTCTGGGAGCATTGGTGGATGCCGGTGTTCCTTTAGAATACCTGATCGAGCAACTCCAGCGTCTGGGCTTGGCAGATGAATACCAGCTCAGTGTAGAAAAGGTTCAGCGTCAAGGACAAGCGGCGACCAAGGTTCATGTCCAGTTAACAAGCGTTCCCTCTTCCCATGGCCATCGGCATTTACCGCAGATTGAATCCTTAATCCAGTCAGCCGATTTTGCTGAGCGCGTGGAACTTTGGAGTCTCAAGATTTTTCGTACCCTGGCGATCGCCGAAGGGGCCGTCCACGGTATTGCCCCCGAAAAGGTACATTTCCACGAAGTGGGGGCAACGGATGCCCTGGTGGATATTGTGGGAACCTGTTTAGGCTTAGATTATTTGGGGATTGAGCGCCTCTATTGCTCGGCCTTACCAACGGGAAGTGGTACAGTCACCGCGGCCCATGGTCGCCTCTCGGTGCCAGTGCCAGCAGTATTGCATCTTTTCCAGTCCCGGCAAGTGCCGATTTACGATAATGGCATCCAGTCCGAATTGGTCACCCCGACGGGGGCGGCGATCGCCGTTAGCTTGGTGGAGTCCTTTGGTACTATTCCGGCTATGAATCTAGAAAAAATTGGACTAGGGGCAGGAAGTAAGAATTTTTTGATGCCCAATATTCTGCGTCTCTGGCTGGGAACTTGTAACCGCAATCCCACCTCCAACGGAGCTAAATCAGAAACAATTGTGGCCCTTGAAACCCAATTAGATGACCTGAATCCCCAGGTTTTAGGCTATTTGTTCGAGATTTTGTACAAAAATGGGGCGGCAGAAGTCTTTACCCAGGCGATCGGCATGAAGAAGTCTCGCCCCGGCATTTTACTGACGGTGCTTTGCCATCCGACGGAGCAACAACGCTGTCAAGACATTATTTTTCGTGAAACCACCACCCTTGGGATTCGAGTTCTACCCCAGCAACGTTTTATCCTAGACCGTACCTGGGAATCGGTGGACACGCTCTACGGCTCGGTGCGGATTAAGCTAGCCTACAGCCCAGAAAAGGTTTTACTTAATCTACAACCGGAATTTGAAGACTGTGCTAATCTGGCCCGGAGATCGGGCCACCCCTGGCAACGCATCCACCAAGCGGCGATCGCCAGTTGGCACAATCAAGAACGTCCATCCTCCTAAGTTCTGCTCAATGATTCAGATTTTCTGTTAATCCATGGTCAATAGTATTAGAGTAATCGAGCCCCATGACATCTTTGAGCAAATACAATCCGCTAAGCTTTGCCAAGATGTCGAGCAATTGGTGACCAATGATATTGAGGTAATTATTCTCGACTTTAAAAATGTCAGCTTCATCGATAGTGCCGGTTTGGGAACATTAGTCCATATCCTCACAATGACCCGGGAAGCAGAAGTACAACTACTACTTTGTTCCTTGAATGAACAAGTACAAAATTTCTTTGAACTCACCGACATGGACCGGCTTTTTCCTATTTTTCAGGGGCGGGAAGAACTGGAATATAAAATTCACCAGGCTAACTTGAGAAAATAGCCAAGAATTAACAGGTTGCCAAACTAGTTTTTCTGATCTACTGATGGGGCGTCAAAAAAAATAAAAATTCCCTTGCAAAATATATTTTTCTTTGCTACTATAAGGAACTGTTGTGAGCAATCCTCGGTAGCTCAGTGGTAGAGCGGTCGGCTGTTAACCGATTGGTCGTAGGTTCGAATCCCACCCGGGGAGTTTTAAATTAAGCGTAGTATAATTGATAGGCTAAGGTTTTGTGAACCTATAGTTTATATAGCCATCGTGTACATTTTTTGGAATGACCATGCGTGACCTCGTTCAAAAAGCGCTCTACCTTGGGGTAGGCATTGCCTCCTACGCGGCGGAAAAAGCCGGCGGTAATTTACAAGAACTCAAAGCCCAAGCGCAAAAAATAGCCGATGATCTGGTGGCCCGAGGGGAAATGACGACGGATGAGGCGCGTCGTTATGTGGATGACCTGATGCGAGAAGCCCAGAGTATACCTAACTCTAATTCTGAAGATACGACTTCCCGGGAACCCCGCCGTATTGAGATTGTCTCCGATACCGAGGAAGAAGAATCCCCCCCACCGTCCCAGGTAGACGACCTCCGCCAGCAAGTATCAGCCCTCCAAGAAGAATTGCGCCGCCTCGGTCGCCAGTAGCCAGCTAGCCTCCATACCAACGCAGAAGCACCTTGGCTAGGCGTTGGGGGTCATGGCGAATTTGGTTGGTATTCTGATTTTCCGTCATCACGTTAGCTAGGACGACCCGACAACCCATCCCCACCACTTCTTCGCGGTCTAGGTAGACCGGATGGCAATTTTGGGAGGCATAGTGCTCCAGGGCTTGGGGAGAGGGGGCGGTACGTTGCACCAACACGGCATCAAAGAGCCGAAATTCAGAAATACTATCGATCGCCTTGAGATGATCGGACACAGTATAATTATCGGTTTCTCCTGGTTGGGTCATAATATTGCAGACATAGATGCGCGGAACCTTCGCCATGGCGATCGCCTGTTGGATCTCGGGCACTAATAAATTGGGAATAATGCTGGTGTAGAGACTCCCCGGGCCGATGACGATATAATCCGCTTCTTCGATGGCCCTGAGGACCGCCGGAGGGGCTGGGGGGTCAGGAGGGGTACAGCCAATACGTCGAATTTTGCCCCCCGCTTTCGTGATCTGAGACTCGCCTTGGATGTAGCGCCCATCACTTAATTCGGCCCAAAGACTGACATCCATCAAGGTCGCGGGCAATACTTTACCCCGTACCGCTAAGACTTTGGCACTGGCGGCGATCGCCTGCTCCAAATCCCCGGTAATATCCGTCAGAGCCGTGAGAAATAAATTGCCAAAACTGTGACCCGTGAGACCATCTCCGGCCTGAAAGCGGTATTGAAATAACTCCGTCAATAGTTTTTCTTCGTCGGCCAAGGCGGCAATGCAGTTGCGAATGTCCCCCGGCGGCAGAATGCCCATTTCTCGACGCAACCGCCCAGACGAACCGCCATCATCGGCAACCGTTACAATCGCCGTGATATTAGTACTATATTGCTTCAGTCCCCGAAGGAGGTTAGACAGGCCCGTGCCTCCCCCCACCACCACCAACTTGGGGCCACGGTTCAAGCGGCGGTGATTGAGCAGGACATCCACTAATTCTTGATTGCCTTCCGGTTGCAAGACTTCCGTCAGGGCGCCCACCGTCCGACTTTGTCCCCAAAGCACACAAAACACCCCCAGGGCCAAGAGTAGGGGGCCAGAAATATAGCTCGGCACCAGTTGCGTAACTAGTTCCAAGGACTGAGAAACAAATTCCCCCAGCCGATAAATGGGGGTTAATTTTGTCCAGATCGCCAAACCAAAGAAAATCAGCCCCAAGCCAATGGCGCTGATTAAGAGCCAGCGTTTTACAAATAAGCCCGGTGACAACCACTTAAACCAACGATTGACTCGCCGTGGTGTGTGTTGTGAAACAGCCACACCCCATTTACGTTTCTCTGAGTTTAGTTTTCGTAGGGCAGATTTGAGGGGTTTGGAAGACATGGGCCAGGTAGCAAAACAGCGAGCTTTTCTAGTTTGAACCATTTCGCCCCAGTTCGGCGAGGCTAGAAACAGCGTGTCTAGCCAAGGGATTAGACTCGATTAGGGCTCTCGCCCATAAATGGCAGGAAGTTGACGGTATTTTTGGTCAAAATCTAGGCCATAGCCTACTACAAAATAATCAGCAATAGAGCGACCAATGTAATCCACGGAGATGGCGTGCTGGCGACGACTGGGTTTATCCAGCAGGGTGACAATTTTGACCGAACGCGGCCCCTGGGACTGGAGTTGAGGCCATAGGGCAGATAATGATAATCCCGTATCAATAATGTCTTCGATCACAAGGATATTTTGCCCTCGAATTAGGTTGGGGGCCAGGGCATTGGTGATCATGACCTGGCCAGAGCTTTTAGTTTGGGCCCCATAGCTTGCCAGGCTGATAAATTCGATGCGATTAATCGGGGTTTTGAGGGCACGGACTAGATCCGCACAAAAAATGAAAGACCCTTTTAAAATGGCGATCGCCGTAATGGATTCTCCACAATAATCCTGGTCAATGCGTTGGGCCAGGGTCTGGACAATAGTAGCAATTTCGGTTTCGGAGATCAGGAGTGACAGAGTGGACATATAGACATAACGCCCATGGCTCAAAAAATACAAAATCGTTCCCAGAGCACCTGGATTAATCAGTTCAACTTAGCTCAAACCAGGTTTGATTTGGAAAAATAGCTTACTATTTAATTGATTATTGATGCAGTCGGTTGGGGAAATGTTAATCTTGACCCCAGAGTTAGCTCCCCCCAGCGACCATTAGCGGCTTCGACAGGCAATAGAGACCACGAAAGTATATCACCCTAATCTAGATGTTGACCTGAGCCAACTCATGAATAGCGTTCCTCTGTTTCGTTATAAAGAAATGATTCTGATCGTCGATGATTCAAATCATATTCTGAAATTACTTTCGACCATGTTGGAATCCCAGGGCTATTCTGTCGAACTGGCAACCAGTGGGCGTTTGGCCCTCAAGTCTCTAGAATTGTTAGCGCCGGATTTAGTTTTATTGGATATCAATATGCCCGGCATGGATGGCTATCGAGTCTGTGAAACAATTAAGTCCATGCCACACTATCATTCGACCCCCGTGATTTTCATTAGTGCTTCTGACCAGGTACTCAATAAAGTCAAAGCCTTTCAAGTCGGGGCGATCGACTATATCACCAAGCCCTTTCACCTCGAAGAAGTCCTGATCCGGGTGGAAAACCAGCTTAATCAGAAACGACTTTACCAGGAGCTCCAGCGTCAAAATTCATTGCTCAAGATTGAAATTGAAGAACGACTGCGGGTGGAAAAGGCCCTGAAGGAAGCAAACCACAAGCTTCATTTGCTCGCGTCCCTAGATGGATTGACAGGAATTGCCAATCGTCGTCGTTTTGATGAGTATATGGCGGCGGAATGGCAACGCTGTTCACGGGGAAATTTTCCGTTATCGTTGATTTTGATTGATGTGGATTTTTTTAAGCTCTACAACGATACCTATGGGCATTTATCTGGGGATGATTGTCTTAAACAGGTAGCGCTTACCCTACAAGGGATTAGTAAACGGGCAACGGATATGGTAGCTCGCTATGGAGGAGAAGAATTTGTCGTCGTTCTTCCCCATACTCCCCTAGAAGGAGCCCAGGAAGTGGCCGAAAAAATTCAAATGGCGATCGCCGCTCAAAATATCCCCCATGCCCAATCCAGCGTAGCGGAGCATATCACGGTTAGTATCGGCGTTGCCAATATGGTTCCCCGCCCTGATACGCCCCTCGCAGAATTTATTCATCGAGCAGACCAAGCTCTTTACCAGGCAAAGTTAAATGGACGCAATCAGATTGCCTTTTCACCCTTTGTCCGGCAAGAACTAACAATCTGATCTATCGACGCGACTTTTCCCAAACATGATACTAATAATCAAAAATGGGAATCCACTCATAGTTATTCACCGTTCCCTGAAAATAGTCATTGATCACATCCCGAGGATAGGGAACAACACCCTCCTCGCCAAACCATTTATCGTAGATTCCCACCGCCGCCGTCTGGTCACTGACGATGCCCTCCATGTATTTGACTAGAGCGTAGTTCACCAAATTACGCCAATCGGAGTCATCCTTTGGTAACGCACAGGCGTAGGACTCATACTGGTAGGGAAAAGGAGGAGTAACCACCCATTGCTTGGGATCTTTTGCCCTTTGTCGGAGTCCTTCTAGAACAATCCCATCCCCTGCTAGGGCGTCAATCTCTCCGGCTTCCAGCTTTTTCAGCCCATCGGCCTGGTCTTTGACTGAAATTAATTTGGCCGCCGGTTGTTGATTTTTAATGGCTTTATCATTGGTTGTGTCTAGGATAACGCCAATACGTTTGTCGGCCAGGGACTCCACAGAGGCTAAGTTTCCCTGGGCAGGGGTTAAAATTTTAGTGCCATCGGCAAAATAACTCACTGAAAAATCCACTTTTTCCGTGCGGGCCCAGGTAAAAGTAGTGGACGCACATTCAAGATCAATGGCTCCTTTTTGAATGAGATTAAATCGCTCTTCCGGGCTAGCTTCCACCAGATTTAGTTTGATCGGCTTGCCCAAGCGCTTTTCAGTTTGTTGACGAATAAGCTCCAACATATCTAGGGAGTAGCCAACCCATTGCCCCTGCCCATTGATGAACCCAAAGGGAACGGCATCTTTTCTCGCTCCCGCCGTAATTGTTCCAGTTTGCTTGATGCGCTCTAGAACAGGCCCCGCCCAACTCGGGGCAGGAATGACAACGCTGAACAAGAAGGGCAGGACAACCCAGGCTAGTTTTTTCATAATCATGTCAACGAAAGAGAGGGGTAATCCTACGACTATCTAGCCCCTGCTTATGTTTCTTCAGGCTCCCATGCCCGAATATTCCTTTAATCCCCTGCGCCAGAGCCATCGATTGAGAGCAAAAAATAGGACCAGCCAAAAACTAATAATCAGTAAACTGCGTCCAATGGGCATGGGTAGACCCACCAACATCGCCGCCGGAAAATACACTCCGTAGGGAAAGGGAGTGAGTAAGACCCAGTCTCGAATTCCTGGTGGAAAGGTATCGAGGGGCGCAACAATGCCCGACAAAAAAATATAAAACAGGAACCAAAGGTCTTGGATCGCACTGGCTCGCTCAGTCCAAAATGCAAACATGGCAAAGGTATATTGAATTAAAAAATACAAGGTAAAGGAAAGAATAATAGCGACAATCCCCATGAAAATTTGGCTAAAACTAGGAAGCCAAAATGCTTGGGGATAGAGACTAAAAAATAAAATGGTGAGCAAAACCGCAATGGGAAAGCGGGTTACTTTTTCGGCGATATGTCGTGCTACATGGTGCCAAACAGGATCAAAGGGTTGTAGTAGCTTGAATGAGAGTTTTCCCTCTAGAATTTCCCGCTCAAATTCCCAAATCACCCAAATATTAGTGAATTGCCTGACAATAAAAACAGCAAAAAAGTAACGGGCGAAGTCCACGGAACTGAGGGGAAAATTGCCACTATTGGCCGCTTGAACCCAGACCCCCATTAAGATAATGGGCAGGGAACCGGAAAGAATCCAAAAAAAGATCTCGGCTCGGTATTCCAGCATTTGGGCGTAGTAGACCGTAAGAATTGTGGCTAATTTGGCAAGGAACCAACGCATAGGAATTTTAGTTTAATAGTATGCAAGTTTTGACAATGTTTTTTTGTAAGCTATTCATTAATTTTAAGGAAAAATTGGTGTTTTTAAGGATAGCGGGGAAATCCCAAAATCTCTGATAAACTAATACAGTTGATATAAACTGACTAACCCTACGATGTACGATAATTTGTCTTCTCCGGCTTCCCCTCTGACTGAAGAAGTTGCGGCGGCTCTACTCCTCTCTCTACTCCATAAAGAAGGCTCATGGGTGGATTGGGGGCAGAAATGTTTGCAGTTACAAAAGGCCGGCTATGGCGCAGACCATATTTTTGAAGAGACAGGGTTTCAAAAAGTTCAGCAAAATTTGGTGATTGTAGCGGCTCAAGTCTATGAAAGTTTAGTCCGTACCGGCGTAGAAGAGGCTGTCCTAAATTATTATCTCGGCCCCAAAAGTGATGTTCTCTACGAGTTGCGTATCCTCAAGCAAGAGGAACGGGGCTTGGTGGCGATCGCCGCCCATAACCATCAACTCGATGCCGAGGGAGCTAAGGAATTAGCCAGGGCCTTTCAAGACCTGGCCCGCTTGTCCCAACTTCCTCGGGAATTTACGGCCCACCCCGGCGATGCCCTGGCCTACCAGTGCTGGAAATTAGCCCGTCAAAATAAAGACCTAAGCGCCCGAACCCGATTGATTGCCAAGGGGTTGAAGTTTGCCCATTCTGCTTCGGCCAGAACGGCGATCGAGCAGTTGTTGATGGATCTGACCCTGACACCGAACCAAAAAGCGCCCTTGGTCCCTCTTTATCGGGTAGAACAGGATGAAGAATTGCCTCGCCTCTTGCCGGTGGCGGGAACCTGGCCCGTATCAGGGGAGCAGATTAACGCTGTTGCGGCCCTTGTAACCCTAGACCCCTTTGGTGTGGTCTCCTACGAAGGCTGTGGTTCCTTGGTGGCGATTCCGGGCTGGCAAATGGTGATCAAAGCCGCAGACCCCATTGTGCTCTTTTGCCCCAGCGCAGAGGTGGCGGAATCCTTGGCTAATATCCGTGAAACCGTGCTGGTGGTCATAGACCGCGCCCAACGGACTTGGAATGAAAATAGTTACTTTTTGCTAGAACAAGCAGAACAAACAATAATTCAGTGGTCGGCCACTCCTTCCGATCTGCCGATCCTCGGTCAAGTGATCGTGGTAATGCGACCCAAACGTATTCTTGACGAAAATAATCTTCTAGAACCGTGGCAAATGGATGATTAGGCTTGTTTTTCACGGCGAATTGATGGTGGGACTAGCCCACCAATCTTTTGCTACTTCTGGAATGCGTTGACACATTCTTCGACTAGAGGTAAAACCAGATCAACATCTTTCCAGCCTAGGATTTCCGTCACTTTCTTTTCTAGATTTTTGTAAGTACGGAAAAACTCAGCAATTTCATCCAAGCGATGACCCGCCAGATCATTAATGGATTTGACGTAGGTATAGCGGGGGTCTTTGTCGGGGACACAGAGAATTTTTTCATCCCGATCGCCGCCATCAATCATTTCTAGCATGCCAATGGGTCGGGCGGTGATGACACACCCGGGAAAGGTGGGTTGATCCATAATCACCATGCCATCGAGGGGGTCGCCGTCATCCGCTAGGGTATTGGGGATAAAGCCGTAGTCGTAGGGATAATGCACCGAGGCATAGAGGACACGGTCGAGGGCAAAGGCATTTAAGTCTTTGTCAAATTCATACTTATTTTTGCTACCGGCGGGAATTTCGATTAAAACATTAATCAAACCGGGTTTGGGTTGGGCAGGAATGCGCGATAAATCCACGAAATATCTCCGAATTGGCTTAAAAAATGAACGCAATGCAAGCGGGCAACAGCCCACCAACAGCATTTTACCGGGATTGGCCACCGTCGTTGGCACATTGGGGGAGTTTTTGGCGTTGGTCGGGATGAATCATTAAATAATCCTGTAACCAATGACAGCCTTGGGTTAATAGATTTTGCAAGCGTTCATACTCAGGTTCCACTGGCCAAAAACTAACCTGACCGGGTTGACTCACACTTAAGAGGCGATCGCCGTGGGCCGTAAATCCAATGCCGACGATCACAGAATCCTTGCCCCGCCATTCTCCCCGCAGTTGTCCTTCCGTATCCCACAGCCTGACCATGCCATCACTAGACGCGGTAGCTAACCAGTCCCCCTGGGGGCTAAAACTAACCTGTTGAATAGGGAGAGGGTCGGTTTGTAAGGTATGCAGCAATTGAGCCTGCCGTGACCACTGTTTAACCGTGCCATCCCGCGACGCACTCACCAAGGAGTCGCCGCTAGGGTGCCATTGTACCTGGGAGATGAGATCGGCATGGGCCTGCCAACGATTTAATAACGTACCATCGACTTGCCAGAGACTGAGTTGCCCGTCATCAGTGGCGGCTAATAGCTCCCCGGTTTTGGCATTAAAGCCAATGCTCCGTACCCGATCGCCGCTGACATTCAAAATTTGGGGCGAGGCGGCGCTAGTTTGCAGGTTCCAAATCCAGACCTTGCCGGCCCGCGTGCCCGCCGCCAAATAACGCTGATCGGCACTTATATCCAAATTATAGATACGTCCTGTATCCCCAGTCAGGGTTTTGAACAATGTCCCCCGACGATGCCAGAGCTGAAGGGTGCCAGCGCCCCGACTCCCCGCCAGCCATTGCCCATCGGCGCTACTGGTAAGCAAACCCAAACCAATGGTACTGCTAGGGAAAGTTTGCTCTAGACGACCTTGAACATCCAAGAGGGTCAGGGGTTGGTCTTCGGTGCTGAGGGCGAGGGAATTGTGGGCAGAGTTAAAATTAATGCCGCTTAATCGACCCCGCAGGGGTTGCCAGTCCTGGTTAGGTTTCGGGCTCAGATCCCAGAGTTTGACGGTGGTATCTTCGGAACCGGTGGCCAAAATCGGCGATCGCCGATTTTGGGCCAAGCCAAAGACGCCTTCTCCATGCCCTCGCAGGGTTTCTAGGAGTTGTCCCTGGCGATTCCAAACCAGAATAGTGCCATCACTGGACGAAGAATATAACTGTTGCCCATCGGTACTAAAGCGAACCATGGTCACTAATTCTTGATGCCCGCGTAGGGTCGTGAGCAAATTTCCGCTTAAATCCCACAGCCTGACGGTGCCATCCTCCGCCGCCCCTGCTAGGGTTTGGCCATCGGGACTAAAATCGACGCCAAATAAGGCCACGTCCTTGAGTCCAAACTGGTTGATGAGTTTGCCGGTTAAAGACCAACGCCGCAGGTAACCATCTCGACACACCGTCACCAGGGTCTGACCATCGGGGCTAAATTTTAGATCATCCACGGATTTTTGATGTTTACCCAGAATGGCTACGGTTTCGCCATTGCTACGCCAAATGCGGGCCGTGCGGTCTCGCCCCGCCGAGGCCAGATAGCGTCCATCAGGACTAAAGGTCACACTATAGACTGAGCCTTGATGCCCGCTTAGGGTCTTAATCACCTCTCCTTGGAGATTCCATACTTTAATCGTTTCATCCTGGGAAGCCGAGGCCAGGGTTTGGCCATCCGGGCTAAATTCGAGGCGATAGACCGAGCCTTGATGCCCCCGCAACTCCCGCAGAAATTTGCCCTGGGACTGCCAAAGTCGAATCGTGTTATCTCGACTAGCGGAGGCCAGGGTCTGCCCATCCGGGCTAAAGGCCACACTTGTCACCCCTTCTTGATGCCCCGTTAGGTTATTTTTTTCTCGAATACGACTAAGAATATATTGCAAGGTCAACAGGGGACTGGTGGCGGGGTAGTCAGGAAAGCGGTCCTGGGGTTTGACTTTGGTTTTAAGGGTTTGCACGGTTTGCAGAGCGGATACCAGTCCATTTAATTGTTCAAAGTTAAATTGGCGATCAGCACTTTCCCCCAAACGCTGGAGGGTGGTTCCTGCCTGGGCCGCCTGCTGTTTAGCCGTAGCGAGCTGAGCTTGGCGGAGCGCCACCAAGGACCCCACCAGGGAGGTCATTAGAACGGCAAAGCCGACCCAAATCATCCGTTTTGCCTTGCGGTTAGCCTCTCGCAAAATGCGATTGGCTTGTTCAGATTCCTGCTGTTCGATGGTTTGGCTGGCGTTGAGGTATTGATAATCGAGGGCGCTCAGGCTTTTTTGGCTCGACCAAGCAAGAGCCGATTTCAGAGCCTGTCCCCGCAGTAAGCGAGAATCATCTTGGCAATCGGAGGCGACCCAAGCGGCGAGGGATTCGGCGTAGGGGCGTAGTTTAGCTAATTCTCGCTGTACCCAATCGGCACTAAAAACCGCTTGATAAATGCGGTTATAGACCCGCAATTCCCCCTGGCCCTTGACTACCAATCCGGTTAAACAAAGTTCCCCTTGTTCGGCACTATCATCGGCGGCAATGGCTCCCTGGTCTAAAATATCCTGGTACATTCCCAGGAGCGTACCAATATGATTTTCGTGGCGTAATAGGCGATCGCGAATGGTTTTGAGATGAACCGGCTCATCCTGGGATTCCCAATGGTCTAAAATTTGGGTTTGGATTAGGTGTTCTACTCGCTCTCCTTCACTCCCTAGGGCAATAGGGGTTTGAGACTGCCAGAGTAGGTTACAAATTTTTTGGGTCAAGAAGGGTTGGCCGTTAGTCCAACCTAGGATTTCTTGCACGACTTGTTCTGGAGCAGCGGCTAGGCCCTGGAGTCCTTGAGCTAAGGGGGCAATTTCCTGGGCAGTAAATCCATGTAAGGCGATCGCCTGGCCAATATTAAAGGGAGTTTGACGCTTATCTTGAATCAAATCCGAGGGAGTAGCCACACCAAACAGAGCAAAACAAAGACGCTCATAGTCAGGATTATCGGCGCGTTGATTGTAACAAAAGCGAATAAAGGAAAAGAAATCATCCAAGGAAAAGGGCAGACTCAAAACCTTATCAATTTCGTCAATAAAAATAAAAATTCGGGTATCCGGCAAGTGGGGCAGGATCACTCCCTCAATCAAATCCTTGAGCTTTTGTCCCGGGGAAAGATGGTCTCGTTCCCGTAGCCAGAGCTTTAGGTTAATCTTGCCCACCAAGGGCAACCCTAAAAAAAGTTGCGTGATGATGCCGTTATACCATTTCTGTGGATCGGCTTCCGTGCCTAGGCTAGTAATGTCGATGCCCACACAGAGCATCTCCTTTGCCTGTAGGTGGTGCATGGCTCGTACCCGCAAGCTCGATTTACCCATCTGCCGACAGTTGAAAACATAGCAAAACTTCCCCGCCAGCAAAGCGGTGAGTAATTCTCGGTCGGCATCTCTCTCGACGTAGGTCGGATGGTTAAACGCTAAACTACCGCCAACTTTATAATGAATTGTCCGGGTTTGGTCTAGCATCTGTGGTCATTTTTCCTATGGCTATGGCTATGGTCTTCATTCTCGCTCCCAACTCTCGGCGATCGCCGGCCCCGTCCCCCCTTGCCTAAGGGAGTCTTGTCCAGCATACTTAACTTTTAAGTCGGTCAAAAAAATTTTTTAATCATGCAACCTACTCCACCCAAGCCGCCACAACCGGCACCGGAAGAAGCCCCTACTTCAGAAAATTTCTTAGACATTACCCCCAAAGATTATTATCAAGCGATCGGTTGGTTACGGGGAAAATTAGTCAAAATGCCTCAAGAAGAGGACGAAAAAGAATATTTTGGCATTCAAATTCGGGACGCGCTCTTTACCCTCTATCTCCCCCGGCGGGTATTGGCGATCGCCAACAGCTTATTAGATCAAATGGTATGGATCAAATGCTACCCCCAATCCAAGGGTGAAGGGCTAAGTTTCAAAGCGGTGTGGATGGGAACAGAACAAGACGAAAAAGGGGAAGCGGGAATTTTTGTACTACGGGGAGTCTGGCAGTTCATTCCCCAATGTCGTCGGCCAGTATTTAGTATTTATCGCAACGAACTCAAGAGCTACGAAAACCGACCGACCAATCAACATTTACCCCTGATTTGGTCAGACCAGCCACCCTATCGGTTTCGGAAGGATTCCGAAGAACGAGCCAGCTTTTATCAAATTACCGCTCGTTTGATTCCGCAACGGTCTTGTTTTGGTTTTGTTTCTCAAATTGCTGACCCGATTGAACAAACTCCAAAACGGGTCAAAAAGCCACCGATGACAAATCCTAATGTTGAGAAGCCGAAGCCTAAATCCGCCGATGCCAAGAAATTGAAGGATGAAGACAAGGAAACTCCCCCGGTCGTTGAGGAAGTAAACATTGTCGCGGAGGAAACTCCCCCGGTCGTTGAGGAAGTAAACATTGTCGCGGAGGAAGCTCCCCCGGTCGTTGAGGAGGCACACATTATCGCGGAGGAAGCTCCCCCGGTCGTTGAGGAGGCACACATTATCGCGGAGGAAAAAACTTCTGCTGTTGAGAAAAAA
>JBGSZT010000104.1:0-25748 GCA_041750255.1 Synechocystis sp. | reverse complement strand
GAAATCAGAACTAGAACAGGTAGCCTAAAGCCCTGGTTCCCTTACCATCTCGTACTTCCGTTCAGCTTTTTCCAGGGGTTGAGCAATTTTCCCATGCTGTTTTCTCGCTCCTCTATTCAAAATTAGTCCAAACTCCAGTCATAGGACACTCCGTGTTTTCGCAAATATAGGGCTTTTTCTGCTGCTTTCGCCTTTTCGCTCATGTACGGCATTACGAAGTCTGGACGAATCTGATACGCTTCATGATTGGCCTTTAGTAGAATTCGACGAGTCCTTATCTGCTGACGTTTTGAGTTGACGAAACCGTGGAGCTGAAAACCTTCTTTTATGTCTGTAGGGAACAATTCGGACAGTTTTTCAATCTGTTTCTCCAAGTAGATCCGATACTCTCTTTCGTTCTCTACCAAGCTTTCATAATCTATCCCCGAGTCTATCGGCAAACAGATTGTCTTGTCTCCTGCTGTTTCTCTAGGGCGTCGTTTTTCCATAACTTTTTCCTCCCTACTTCTTTTTCTAGTTTACCCCTCCCACACAAACTCAGTTGGAACCAGCGATGATTTTACAAAAAAATCCTCATCGGCGATCGAAGAGTTGTGCCGAATAGGATATTATTGGTCTGAATTAATACTTTTTTAATGTATTGAGCTAAAACACAGAGGGTAAGACGACGTGATTAGAGTAGCGATCAACGGATTTGGACGTATTGGGCGTAACTTTTTACGATGCTGGATTGGGCGGACAGACAGCCAGATAGAAGTAGTTGGTATTAATGATACTTCAGAACCCAGAAGTAATGCCCACCTTCTTAAGTATGATTCCATGCTGGGCAAGCTTAACAATGTAGATATTAGTGCCGATGACAACTCGATCACCGTCAATGGCAAAACGATTAAATGTGTATCTGACCGTAATCCCCTTAATTTGCCCTGGGCTAATTGGGATGTGGATTTAGTAATTGAAGCCACTGGGGTTTTTGTTGACCATGAAGGGGCCTCTAAGCACATTACAGCGGGAGCCAAAAAGGTTTTAATCACAGCGCCAGGTAAAGGTGGCAACATTGGAACCTATGTTGTGGGAGTCAATGCCCATGAATATCGCCATG
Organism: Synechocystis sp.; assembly: GCA_041750255.1. Taxonomy (GTDB): domain Bacteria; phylum Cyanobacteriota; class Cyanobacteriia; order Cyanobacteriales; family Microcystaceae; genus Synechocystis. Next base: position 24,646 of record JBGSZT010000104.1, on the reverse strand, counting down.
ATGAATTTGACGTGATTAGCAACGCCAGCTGTACTACCAACTGCCTAGCGCCGGTGGCCAAGGTGATTCATGAGAACTTTGGCATCATCAAAGGCACCATGACCACGACCCACAGCTATACTGGAGACCAACGGATTTTGGATGCGAGCCATCGGGACTTGCGTCGGGCTCGGGCCGCGGCGGTGAATATTGTCCCCACCTCCACTGGTGCCGCCAAAGCCGTTGCCTTGGTTATTCCTGAATTAAAAGATAAATTAAACGGTATTGCGCTACGGGTTCCCACCCCCAATGTCTCCGTTGTAGATTTGGTGGTACAAGTCGAAAAAAATACGATCGCCGAGCAGGTTAATGAAGTCCTCAAAGAGGCCGCAGAAGGCCTTCTCAAAGGAATTTTAGATTACACTGACCTGCCCTTAGTTTCCAGCGACTTCCGAGGAACTGATTGTTCTTCTACCATTGACTCTGGGCTGACCCTGGTCATGGGCGGTGACATGGTTAAAGTCATTGCTTGGTATGACAACGAATGGGGGTATTCCCAACGGGTGGTTGACCTGGCAGAAATTGTTGCCAAAAACTGGAAATAGAACCGTTTGGTCTATTTGAATTTATCTCCCTGATTTAACCGTCAGGGATTTTTTGGCTCTAATTTCCTAGCGATGGTGTCCCTAACTGGCTTAACTTCTAGGCAATGGCTTCAAGCTTGGGCTCAAAATCGTAGTAAAATTCCCTTGTTCGTAACATAACTTAATTTTGGGAGTCAATTTTGGAACGCACATTTATCATGGTCAAGCCCGACGGGGTTCAACGGAATCTTGTGGGAGAAATTATTCGCCGCTTTGAGACCAAAGGGTTTAAGCTCATTGGTCTTAAATTGATGTCGGTAAACAAAGAATTAGCTGAAAAACATTACGAGTCCCTCAACGATAAGCCTTTTTTCCCTGGCTTGGTCGAGTTTATCTGTTCATCTCCGGTGGTTGCCATGGTCTGGGAAGGTGAAAATGTTGTTGTTACCTCTCGTCAAATGATTGGCGCTACTAATCCCCATTCCGCTGTGCCGGGAACCATTCGGGGTGATTTTGGTGTTGCCGTAGGACGTAACTTAATCCATGGGTCTGATGCCATCGAAACCGCTCAACGTGAGATTGGTCTTTGGTTTGGCGACACAGAATTAACGCCTTGGACAGCGGTGATCGCCCCCTGGCTCTACGAATAAGAATCATTGAATAGACCTCTTCAAGAATAAGGACAACACTCTATCCGTAGAGTCATCGATTGCGCTTTTTGCCGTTTTAGACACTTCTGGTAGCGTAGTCATTTTATTTATGAAGAAGCCTAATGATAGATTACCCGGTCTTCCCCACGGCGATCGGGTTGACCTACTTCTGGTTTAGGAATCTCTCTCGTTTACAGAAAGGAGTATGTTAATTTCGGTAATAATAGAGAGACTTTAGCTCAGACTGTGCCCTAGCCATCACTATTGGCCTGAACTCCATGCTAAGAAAGTAATTGTGGGTTTTTGTCTAGTGAAAGTTTTTTGAACGACTCCGCCTCCTAAATAAATATCATGAATCACTCCTCCTCTGCCTCTACTCCTTTTCTTGGTCAACCCTGGCTCGTTGAAGAACGGGATGCCTGTGGGGTAGGCTTTATTGCTGATGTTGAGGGCAATGTTAGTCATAAACTAGTGCAGCAGGCGCTGACGGCCTTGGGCTGTTTGGAGCATCGAGGCGGCTGTAGCGCTGATGCTGATTCTGGCGATGGAGCCGGGGTGATGACGGCGATTCCTCGACAAATTTTGGCCCATTGGTTTGCCCAGCGGAATTTGACCATGCCGGATTTGGAGCATCTAGGAGTTGGCATGGTCTTTTTACCCCAGGAAACGGGAGACCGGGAAGTGGCCAAGGGCTATGTGGAAGAAGTGGTGCGAGCGGGCGGGCTGACAGTGCTGGGTTGGCGGGAAGTTCCGGTAAAACCTGAGGTTTTAGGACCCCAAGCGGCTAGTAATCAACCCCATATGGAACAAATTTTGGTCACCTGTCCTGACGCTTGCTCTGGGGACGAACTTGATCGCCGCTTGTATATTGCCCGGTCCCAGGTCGGCAAAAAACTGGCGGATGATTTTTATATTTGTTCCTTTTCCTGTCGCACCATTGTTTATAAGGGTATGGTTCGCAGTGCGGTGCTAGGGGAGTTTTATCTAGACCTGGTTAATCCCGATTATCAAAGTAATTTTGCGGTGTATCATCGCCGCTTTAGCACCAATACCATGCCCAAATGGCCCCTGGCCCAACCGATGCGGATGCTAGGCCATAATGGCGAAATTAATACATTATTGGGCAATATCAATGGCATGACGGCTCGGGAAGCCGATTTAAACGTTTCTGGTTGGTCAAGGGAGGACTTACAGGCCCTAACGCCCATTGTTAATTCGGCCAATAGTGATTCCTATAATTTGGATAGCGTGATGGAATTGCTAGTCCGCACTGGGCGCAGTCCCTTAGAGGCGATGATGATCCTGGTGCCGGAAGCTTACCAAAATCAGCCGGCTTTGAAGGATCACCCTGAAATTGTCGATTTCTATGAATTTTATAGTGGTATCCAGGAGCCCTGGGACGGTCCCGCCCTGTTGGTGTTCAGTGATGGCAAGATTGTGGGCGCAGGGTTAGACCGCAATGGCTTGCGTCCGGCTCGCTATTGTATTACCAAAGATAATTACATCGTCCTCAGCTCAGAGGCCGGGGTTGTGGATTTAGCGGAGGCGGATATTGTCGAAAAGGGTCGTCTGGCCCCTGGCCAAATGATCGCCGTGGATTTGCAGTCTCAAAAAATTGTTAAAAACTGGGAGATTAAACAGGTGATCGCCGCTCAACATCCCTACGGTGCTTGGGTGGAGCAGTATCGTCAGGTGATCCATTCAGAGCAGTTCCAAGAAACGCCTCTCTGGGCTGATCCCATCTCGGCACTCCAGCAACAAACGGCCTTTGGTTACACGGCGGAAGACCTGGAAATGGTCATTGTCTCTATGGCCAGCCAGGGCAAAGAACCCACCTTTTGCATGGGTGATGACACTCCCCTGGCGATCTTGTCGGATAAACCCCATTTACTCTACGACTATTTTAAACAGCGGTTTGCCCAGGTCACCAATCCCCCCATCGACCCCCTACGGGAAAAATTGGTCATGTCCTTGGGCATGAGCCTCGGGGCGCGGGGCAATCTCCTAGAGCCCCAGGCGGACGCAGCCAAGCTGATTAAACTCCCGTCTCCCCTGGTCAATGAGCTTGAGTTAGCTCAGATTGAAGCCTCCCACCTGACGGCGGTGCGGCTCTCTACCCACTATGATTTGACCCAGGGCCTCTCTGCCCTCGAAACGGCGATCGCCGTTTTGACTCAGGCCGCCACGGTCGCCGTGCAGTCTGGCGCAACGGTTTTGATTTTGAGTGACCGGCATCCGAGCCTAGGAATAAGTGAAAACATCAGTTATATTCCCCCGCTACTGGCGATCGGGGCGGTGCATCATCATTTAATTCGTCAGGGACTCCGTCTCAAGGCGTCCCTGGTGGTGGATACGGCGCAATGTTGGAGTACCCATCATTTTGCTTGTTTGATCGGCTACGGTGCCTCGGCGGTCTGTCCCTACCTCGCCTTGGAATCGGTGCGGCACTGGTGGCATGACTCCAAAACCCAAAAATTGATGGAGAATGGCAAGCTCAGTAAAATCAGCCTCGCCCAAGCCCTCACGAATTACCGTACCTCGGTGGAAGCCGGATTGTTTAAAATTCTCTCCAAAATGGGGATTTCCCTGCTCGCATCCTACCATGGCGCCCAGATCTTTGAGGCGATCGGGTTAGGTGCCGACTTAGTAGAGTTGGCCTTTGCCGGCACCACCAGCCGGGTGGGAGGACTCAGCCTAGATGATGTCGCCCAGGAAGTGATGACCTTCCATCACAAGGCATTCCCGACCCTGACCGCCAAGAAATTGGAAAACTACGGCTTTGTCAACTACCGTCCCGGTGGCGAGTATCATATGAATTCCCCGGAAATGGCCAAGGCTCTCCATCGGGCGGTGGCAGCATTCCAGCGCACCAATGATGCGTCTTCTCTAGATACCGAGGGAGAGCTATCGGGTTACAACCATTATGAAACCTACCGTCGTTATCTCAAGGAACGCCCAGTCACCGCTTTGCGGGATTTATTGGACCTCAACCCCGATCGCCAGTCTATTCCCCTAGACCAAGTGGAATCGGTAGAAAACATTGTCAAACGGTTTTGTACCGGGGGAATGTCCCTCGGAGCCCTCTCGCGGGAAGCCCATGAAACCCTGGCGATCGCCATGAACCGCCTCGGAGCAAAATCCAACTCCGGGGAAGGCGGCGAAGATACGGTGCGCTATCTCACCCTCAAAGACGTAGATAGCGAGGGTAACTCCCCCACCCTGCCCCATTTACACGGCCTAGAAAATGGAGACACCGCCTGCTCTGCCATCAAACAAGTCGCGTCAGGACGCTTTGGGGTAACCCCAGAATATCTGATCAGCGGCAAGCAAATTGAAATCAAAATGGCCCAGGGGGCAAAACCCGGCGAAGGCGGGCAACTGCCGGGGCCAAAAGTCAGTTCCTACATTGCCATGTTGCGCCGCTCTAAACCCGGTGTAACCTTGATTTCTCCACCGCCCCACCATGATATTTATTCCATCGAAGACTTGGCTCAACTGATTTTTGACCTGCACCAGATCAATCCCCAAGCCCAGGTGTCGGTCAAGCTGGTTGCCGAAATTGGCATTGGCACGATCGCCGCTGGGGTCGCCAAAGCCAACGCCGATATTATTCAAATTTCCGGTCATGATGGCGGCACGGGGGCCTCGCCCCTGAGTTCGATCAAACACGCCGGGTCTCCCTGGGAATTGGGCGTTACTGAAGTGCATCGCGTTCTGGTCAAAAATCAACTGCGGGACCGTGTGCTATTGCGGGCCGATGGTGGCCTAAAAACCGGCTGGGATGTGGTCATGGCGGCTCTGATGGGAGCTGAGGAATATGGCTTTGGGTCTATTGCCATGATCGCCGAAGGCTGTATTATGGCCCGCATTTGCCACACCAATAATTGCCCGGTGGGAGTCGCCACCCAACAAGAACGCCTACGCCAACGCTTTAGTGGTACGCCGGGGCAAGTGGTCAACTTTTTCTATTTCATTGCCCAGGAAGTCCGCTCGATTTTGGCTTATTTAGGTTATCAGCGTCTAGATGAACTGATTGGTCGCAGTGATTTGCTCAAAGTCCGCTCCGATGTGCAGTTAACCAAAACCCGTGCCTTAAACCTGGATTGTCTGCTCAACCTACCCGATGTTAAAACCCAGCGGCAATGGCTCGACCATGAGCCCGTCCATAGCAATGGCCCGGTTTTAGATGATCAAATTTTGGCAGATGTGGACATGCAAGAGGTGATCGCCCATCACGGCACCCTAACCAAAACCTATGCTCTGATCAACACTGACCGGACAGTGGGAGCGCGTCTCGCCGGGGCGATCGCCCAAAAATATGGCAATACCGGCTTTGGTGGGTCGATTACCCTCAACTTCCAAGGCTCCGCGGGTCAAAGCTTTGGCGCTTTTAACCTAGATGGCATGACCCTGCATCTCCAAGGCGAAGCCAACGATTATGTCGGCAAAGGCATGCACGGTGGCGAGATTGTCATTGTGCCGCCGCCCACTGTCACCTATGCCCCAGAGGAGAATGTGATTATTGGCAATACCTGCCTCTACGGAGCTACCGGCGGTACCCTCTACGCCAATGGTCGAGCTGGGGAACGATTTGCAGTACGCAATTCCCTGGGCAAAGCCGTGATTGAAGGAGCCGGCGATCATTGCTGTGAATACATGACCGGTGGGGTTGTGGTTGTCCTCGGCTCCGTTGGGCGCAATGTGGGGGCTGGCATGACCGGCGGTTTAGCCTACTTCTTAGATGAAGATGACAGTTTTCCGAGCAAAATCAACCCAGAAATCATCAAATTGCAACGGCTAACGACTCCACAAGGGGAAGAACAACTTAAAGCGTTAATTACTGCCCACGTAGAACATACCGGCAGTCCGAAAGGCAAGGCAATTTTAGCGAACTGGTCTGATTATCTCGGCAAGTTCTGGCAAGCGGTTCCCCCATCGGAAGCAGATTCTCCCGAAGCAAATGGGGAAGCCGGTTTAGCCGGGGAGAAAACATTAACCTCAGTGTAGTCTTGTAATATGATGGGGAGAAGAGACTAGTTTTTCTCCCTTGCTATTTCTCCCTTGCTATTATTTAGTATTATTTTCAAATATAATCATTTTATGTTTGAATGAATTTTACCTATTTTCTACATTAGTCAATATTCTGCATTTGCTTTTTGTCTCACTTAACATATTTGGCTGTAATATTTTTTATGTCAGAAGATTTAGCAAACAAACCTCTTATCGAGGCGATTTTTGAATTACGGTGGCAACTAGAAGAGTCGCCACAGGGGTTAATTGATCCTCATTATCAAATTTTGATTGGTCGTTTTTTTGATCGGATTCGGAATAGTTATCCTGAATATGAGCAATTAATTCCTCCATTCATACCTGAAAACGTTGCCGCAGGACAAATTAGGCATCGTTTTCTTAAAGAAGGTAAGAAATATCCGATTGTTCAAATTGGGAGCGGTGTTTTAACTGTCAATTCAACAAATGACTATAAATGGGAAGCATTCAAACCTGAAATTTGTCAAATCATTAATATTTTTTTTGAATCTCATCCTCAGCAGACAGAGCTAATTTTAGAATCAATTTCTCTTCGATATATAAATGCGGTTCAGGTTGATCTTGAATCAGTTAATATATGTAAATTTCTTTCTGAATCATTAAAGATTAATGTAGATTTAGAAGAATCACTTTTCAATAATGATGATAGAGGTGAAATTCCACTCAACCCTACGCCCGTTGACTTGAAATTAAATATTATGTTTGAATCCTATGAACCAAAAGGAGTTATGAATTTTAAGTTAACTCAAGGGCAAATCAATCAAAATAGTTCTTTAATTTGGGATTGCGAGATCAACTCTCGCTCTGAACATGTTCCGAATTTGCCAGATTCAGCCGAATCATGGCTTGAACAATCGCATAAAGTTACAAGTGACTGGTTTTTCAACTTAGTTAGTGGTCGTTTACTGGAGAATTTTCGATGAATCAAATTGTTGATATTTGCAAAAATTTCCCAGTTGAAATATATTCCTCCACTCATAATATTTCAACAAATCAATATCTGTATTACCCAAAGATAAAAACTGATCATAGAAGCTCTGGAGAAAGGATCAAGCATACTGACGTTCTTCTTTCAAAAAATCACAAAATCAGGAATGCTATTGATAGAAACTCATCTATTACGAGTAGTTTGAGTCATCAAATGCCATTTGCTTCAAAGTCCTTAAAATCAAACTCCGAGGATTTTGATTGGATCAATAATCAAAATCCTTATGACAGAATTGTAAATATGAGGGGACTTCCTGATAATTGGGATGGATATGGTGCCTCAAAATTTAGTTACTCTCAAATTCAAAGATGTGAAAGAATTTATTTCACATTTGTACAATATTCATTTCGACTAAAAGACAATTACTATAACATTCAGCCATTTGTCGCTCCTTGCTCGGATGGAGCAGTTCTTTTTGAATGGTCTGGAACACGCTTCCCAATTCGTCAACTTGAGCTCACTATTCCTGCTGACGAAAAAAAATGTATTTCTTTTTTCAAGTCATCAGAGTCATATGAACAAGAAGAAGAAGTTATGGATACTACTATGTTAAAGCCTCTTTTTGATTGGTTATTCAATCTAAATAAGTGATGTGCATTGATCCCGAAGAGAAACTTTATCGATGGTTACATCCTAGTCAATTTAAATGGGATGAAAATAGACCTACATCGGCAGCGTTTACAGATCCATACATGTCGGTTGATATATCATCACTAACCACACTTCCCGAAACCAGTGAAAGAGCAAAACAATACAAAAAAAACTGCCATTGTCTCTATCTTTGCAAAAATTGCTTATGAAAAAGAGCAGAAAATTTATCATTGCCCTACTTGTGTTCTGAAGAAGGATGAAAATACTCAAGTATGTACTGTAAAGAGTGAGTGCAAATCTTTTCGCAATGATGTTAATGACATTGACTTAAAGGTTGTAAATCCTGCACATGCTTGCGTTATTGGAAAGAAGACTCAAAGTATAAGTAAATTTTTTGTCAAAAATGCAATCGTAGAAATTTATCCTCCTGACAAAAATGATTAATTTACAAACCCATTTAATGAAAAACTTATCAAGAAGTGACAAAAAATTGCTCAATTTATTATTGTTACAAGCTGAAATAACAGGAAATTAAGAATGAGTGATCCTAATCTACAAGCTCTCTATGAGCAAGATTTTCACGGCTGGATTGAACAAACGATTCACTGTTTGGAAGCGGGACAGTTTGATCAATTAGACGCGCAACATTTAATTGAGGAGTTAGTAGACTTGGGACGTTCTGAACGGAGAGCTTTGACGAGCAACCTCAAAATTTTGATGGCGCATTTGTTAAAGCTACGAGTACAGCGTAATGTGCCGGAGCAAATGAAGGGCAGTTGGTATGATTCTGTAGTGGAACATCGCCAGAGGGTTGTCGATAGTTTGCGAGAAATGCCCTCTTTAAAGAGTTCCCTAGAGACGACAATTCAAACAGCCTATCCCGATGCTCGTAAGGTGGCGATTAAGGAAGGAAAATTAGCGCAGTTTGGAGTCGCAATTCCGGCGGCAGACAATTATCCCTTAGCCTGTCCGTTTACGGTCACACAGCTGTTGGATGAGGATTTTATGGGGGTTGTGGAGTAATATTTTTTGGTGCCGGCATGGCCGGCATTTTAACCTAGAATTGGGGGCTATTAATGACAAAAAAAGGGGCGATCGCCCCTAGAAAAAATGTGAAATAGTTTCAGCCTAATCCCTGTGTAAATTAAGCTTCGGGTTCAATACGAGCGTAAAAAATACCGCGTATTTTGACATCTACAGGGTCTTTTGCCCCCAAATCAGTATCAGACGGCTGAATACTTTCAAAAATGCCACCGACTTCCCCCGTCGAGCCATCGACCTGAGTGACTTGCAACGATAACGACCCTTTCCCAAGCGGAGTTTGCTTGACATTAGTCCGTTGAAAATCCTTGCTATCAGCGGAGGCCGGAAGAGCTACTGCGTTGTCATAGCCGGTATAAACACCACGAGCTTTGGGATCGAGGAATCCAGCTCCCCGGTAAGAAGGAACTTTAAAGTTTCCCACAAAATCCGTTGAACTATTAATGGATGTAAATCCGGGTTCTGTTTTACCTAAAAAGCTTTTAATCGTAAAGAAGAAAGGAACCTCTTCGCCGCCGGGGAGTAGTACCGTAACGGGTTGGAAATCAATACCATCTTTTTCTTTAAACGTTAATACGCCATCAGGACTCACAGTAATCTGGCCTCGGATTTGCTCTAGGCTCGTTGTATAACGAGTGAGCAATTTCCCTTCAACAAATTCTGCCTCTTGGCGCTTATTAAGGGGTTCTTCTTTGACAAAGAATTGCTGGGGTTCCATACAAAAGTCAGAAACAATGTAGGAACTGTTTGGCTCAATGGGAATAGTTCCTCGGGTGAACGAAGAAATTTCAGGGCAGGAATTAGCTAACCCTGTGTTCAAAATATCATCATAGGTAAGTTGGCTTTTATCTACGGCGTAGGCTGATCCTGCACTAACAAAAGTGAGGAGCGCTAGGCATGCGGATAAAAAGGCAACGATGAATGCACGAAACCTCATAGTCAACCTCGCTTGGTCAATCTCAATTTAAATGGAGCCCTGTCCTAATCAGTCTAAATGCTTATTGCAAACTATAATATTCTGGACAAGTTAGGCTGTTGTTATCGGGATCTACTCTAGCAAACTTTCGTTACCTTCCTGCGTTCTCTATGGGAGAATTCTTGTGTCCCACAATCTTTTTCGGTTTTGGAGTGGCATTACTCGCCACTCCACTAGGAGTACAATATGAACCACCCACAGGATGAAAATAAATCATTACAGCAGATTGTGGAACTCGTTGAGTCCTTAGCCCGGTCCTATCATCCCGATAGCGATCGCCTTTTATCACTACTACGAGTTTTAGAACAATTACACCGCCAAGTCCGGACGGAATTCTTTGAGCCGTCGTTGCCCAACACCCGCAAGGACTTATATGCTTTCCTGCGGCATGTTGAAGAAAACGGCGGCTGGCCCTACATTGAACGGGGCAAATTGCAATTGTTCCTTAGGGGGTTTGAAGAAACTTCCTACGAAGATATTACCAAGACTAATGAGGACGCCCTTGGCTAAGGGAAAAAACAATCTACCAACCTCCATTAGAGTAAAAAGTGGGAGTAGATTTTGAATTACTGGGGCGCTAGGATTCGAACCTAGGGATGGCGGGACCAAAACCCGCTGCCTTACCGCTTGGCTACGCCCCATCGGCAAACCTTTGTAATTATAGCAAGAAGAACCCGGGATTTGTCAAGGTTTTTGTCAGGACTTGTTTTTCCCTACCTCTCAAGGCGATCGCCAATATCTTAGTCCTTTTTCTAGAAAGTGTGAGCTAGGCTACGGAGCCAAGGGATAAAAACGATTAAGTTTGATATCTAAAGCTTTGTTCACCTCAGTTTTTTAGGGCTAGGGGTCAACGCTCTATATCTAGTTTAATTATTTCTGTGGAGCGTTATCATGCCCATGCATCCGCCTCGAGTTGCCTCCTACGCCCCTAGCGACACAAAAGACTCCTTTTTGTTTTGTCCCGTTACGCCCTCTCGACTTGTTTGTAACATTCCCGTGGTCTATTCCACGTTTGCTCCCCAGGCCCTCATTCATTGGATCAGAGAACACTACGATATTGACCCTCCCCATGTCTGTCGATTTTGGCACCGTGGACTCAGTGATGTTTATCTGCTGGAGTCAGCCAGCCAGAGTTATATTTTGCGGATTTGCCATCATCACTGGCGCACCGGTTCAGAGATTGATTTTGAGTTGAATCTACTCAGTTTTTTAGCAAGTCATCAGCTTCCAGTCTCTTCTCCTCTGAGAACAAAGGATGACCATCTATCCCTAGGCATTCAAGCCCCCGAAGGCGAGCGTTATGCGGCTCTTTTCCCGATGGCTCCGGGGAACGTTGTTGTTGGGGATTTAAATATATCTCAGAGTTGGGTGCTAGGAGAGGTTGTAGCAAAACTACATCATATCGGCCATGGTTTTACCCCCATCGCCCATCGCTTTGTCTTGGATTTAGACTATTTGTTAGACCAATCCCTACAGGCGATCACCGGCTTTCTGCGTCACCAGCCCCAGGACTGGCACTACCTTCTAGAAACCTGCGCAGGGATTAGAACCCAGCTAGAAAGTTTGCCCATGGAAGCTCCCTACTGGGGCATTTGTTGGGGCGACCCCCACAGTGGCAATGTCCACTTCACCCCCACAAACCAACCTACCTTATTTGACTTTGACCAATGTGGCTATGGGTGGCGAGCCTTTGATTTAGCCAAATTCCTTCAGGTTGCCCTCCAAACCGGGCTAAGTCGAACCGTGCGTGAAGCCTTTGTCCAGGGCTATCAATCCTTCATACCGCTGACGAATCTAGAATACAAATGCCTGCAGCCCCTAGTGCAAACGGCCTACATTTGGTCCTGGGCTATCCAGGTGACGACATTAACCATCCAAGACTATAGCCGACTCGATTCCCATTATTTTACTAAACGATTAGAGCGCTTACGGCACTTGGGCTCTGCCGACTTGCAACTCTTTTAATCTGAGCGGATTCATCGATGATGGGACTCCTTGTTTTTCGATTTTTCCCTGGGAATTAGCAAGTATGATAATTTTGAATAATTTTCACGTCTACTTACTATGACCAACGATGCTATCTTAACAGCCCAAGGGCTCTGCAAAAATTTCGGTGGGCTAAAAGCCGTGGATGGAGCAGAAATCACTGTATCGCGGGGTAGTATTACTGGGCTAATCGGCCCCAACGGCGCGGGCAAAACGACATTATTTAACCTACTTTCAAATTTTATTGCTCCCGACCAAGGACAAATCATCCTGGATGGGCGACCCATTCATCACCTTCCTTCCCACAGAATCGCCCTACAAGGCTGTGTCCGCACCTTTCAAGTGGCTAGAGTCCTCTCGCGTCTGACGGTTCTAGAAAATATGTTGTTGGCAACTCCAGCTCAAACCGGAGAAAATTTTTGGCAATTATGGCTAAAAAAATCTAAAATTCGCCAAGAAGAACGGCAAAATCGAGAAAGAGCTTTAGAAATTCTGGAATCTGTAGGTTTAGCCGCAAAAGCCTATGATTACGCGGGGGCATTGTCCGGGGGACAGCGGAAATTACTGGAAATGTCCCGCGCTTTAATGACCCACCCCAAACTTATTTTGCTAGATGAACCGGCGGCCGGGGTTAATCCGACCTTGATCGGCGAAATTTGCGAGCATATTGTCACCTGGAATCAGCAGGGGATTTCCTTTCTGATTATTGAGCACAATATGGATATGATTATGTCTCTGTGTGACTACGTTTGGGTGTTGGCCGAAGGTCGCAACCTAGCAGCGGGCCCTCCGGGAGAAATCCAACACAATCCCAAAGTTCTCGAGGCATATTTGGGAGAATAGCCTATAATTATAGTTTTGGCATCTAAAAAAATCAGGAGATAACATCAGATATGTCGCGTTACAGAGGCCCACGTCTGCGTATCGTCCGGCGTCTTGGGGAGCTGCCCGGTTTAAGCAGAAAATCCCCCCGTCGTGCTTACCCACCCGGTCAGCATGGCCAAAACCGCAAGAAACGCTCTGAGTATGCCATTCGTCTAGAAGAGAAGCAAAAACTTCGCTTAAATTACGGCATCACCGAGAGCCAACTTGTCCGTTATGTGAAAAAAGCTCGACGGGCGACGGGTTCTACGGGTCAGGCGTTATTAGAATTGCTAGAAATGCGCTTAGACAATACTGTCTTTCGTTTAGGCATGGCCGGCACCATTCCGGGGGCTCGTCAGTTGGTGAACCATGGTCATATTTTGGTCAATGGTCGCACCGTGGATATTCCGAGCTATCAGTGCCGTCCAGGAGATGTCATTAGCGTTAAAAGTCGGGATCGTTCTCGTCAGTTGGTGCAGACCAATATGGAGTTTCCGGGTCTTGCTAACCTACCTACCCACCTGGAATTTGACAAAAACGCCCTCGTGGGCAAGGTCAATAGTGTGGTCGAGCGTGAATGGGTTGCCCTACAAGTCAATGAGCTGCTGGTTGTAGAGTACTACTCGCGTAAAGCGTAATCGCTGGGAAGCAGGAATTGCGGAAACCGTCAGATCTCATCCCAATTCCTATCTTGCCCCGTCTGATTCAAAATTTCATGATAATCTAGAGCGCACTTACAAACGAGTGATGGTTTCTCATAGAAAAGATTCGGCAACCTTCGGGGTAAGATGAAGAACTGTAAAGTGATTCCCCCTGCCGATGATATCCTCTACCCCCGTTACCCTAGACCCACCTTCCCTGTCGGGCTTGTCCCAGGCGATCGCCGCTAGTCAGGATTTTTTATTAGGATTGCAAGCTCCCCAAGGCTACTGGTGGTCAGAATTGGAATCCAATGTCACCATTACCTCAGAGGTGGTGCTTTTGTATAAAATTTGGGGAATCGCCAGCGATAGTCTCTTACAAAAAGCAGAAACCTACCTGCGGCAACAACAACGGGAGCACGGGGGTTGGGAACTTTATTATGGCGATGGTGGCGACATTAATGTCAGTGTCGAAGCCTACGCAACCCTGCGCGTTTTGGGTGTGACCGCGAAAGACCCAGCTCTGATTAGGGCTAAAAATCTAATTTTAAGTAAGGGCGGCATCAGTAAAACCCGCATTTTCACCAAAATTCACCTCGCCTTAATTGGCTGTTACGACTGGCGGGGCACTCCCTCTATTCCGCCCTGGGTGATGCTATTGCCGGATTGGTTTGGGTTTAATATTTATGAACTCTCCAGTTGGGCTCGCTCCAGCACTGTCCCCTTAATGATTGTTTGTGACCAAAAGCCGGTGTATGAGATTGCGCCGGGCCTGCGCCTCAATGAACTCTACAGTGAAGGCAAGGAGAATGTTAAGTACGAACTCCCGCGCAATGGGACCTGGGCAGATAGTTTTGTGACCCTAGACCAGGGCTTCAAATTCCTAGAAAATACTAACCTCGTTCCCTTTCGCCAGGTTGGACTCCAGGCGGCGGAAAAATGGATCCTAGAGCGGCAGGAAGTCAGCGGCGATTGGGCCGGTATTATCCCGGCGATGTTAAATTCTCTCCTCGCTCTCAAGGTTCTGGACTATGACCTCCATGACCCCTTTGTGCAACGGGGTCTCCAGGCGATCGCCAATTTTTCCATCGAAACCGAGGAAATCTTTTGCGTCCAGCCCTGCGTTTCGCCGGTGTGGGACACGGCTTGGGTGGTACGAGCCTTGAATGAGTCGGGCTTTCCTTCCACCGATCCGGCCCTAGTCAAAGCAGGTGAATGGCTACTTTCTAAGCAAATTTTGACCTACGGGGATTGGGCTGTTAAAAATAAAGCCGGAAAACCGGGCGGCTGGGCCTTTGAATTTGAGAATAGTTTTTACCCGGATTTAGATGATTCCGCCGTGGTGGTGATGGCCCTGGCGGGGGTAACGCTACCGGACGAAAAGAGTAAAAATCAGGCGATTCGCCGCGCGGTGGAGTGGATGGCGACGATGCAGTGCAAAGCCGGGGGCTGGGCGGCCTTTGACCTCGACAATGACCAAGATTGGCTCAATGACCTACCCTACGGGGATTTGAAGGCCATGATTGACCCCAATACTGCCGATGTCACGGCGCGGGTACTGGAAATGTTGGGTTCCTGTGGGCTCACGATGGAGCCGGAACGCATTAAACGGGCCCTGCGCTACTTGGAACAGGAACAAGAGAGCGACGGCAGTTGGTTTGGTCGTTGGGGTGTGAACTATATCTATGGCACTAGCGGGGTGATTTCGGCCCTGGCGGTGATTGATGCCCCGCGTTATCAAAATCAATTAATTCAGGCTATGACCTGGCTGGTGGGCTGCCAAAACAGTGACGGGGGTTGGGGTGAGACCTGCAAAAGTTATAATGATCCCCGTCTCAAGGGGCAAGGGGTCAGTACGCCCTCCCAGACGGCTTGGGCCTTAATTGCTCTCTTGGATGGGGGACAAGCCACGGGGAATTTTTCCCATCCGGCGATCGCCGCTGGGGTCAATTATTTAATCACTAGCCAAAATGCCGATGGCAGTTGGGATGAAGTGGAATTTACCGGCACCGGCTTTCCCTGTCATTTTTATCTCCGCTATCATTTTTACCGACAATACTTCCCCCTGATGGCCCTGGGTCGTTACCGCCAGCGTTGTCAGTTAGACCCGTCATAGTTGGGCTAAAAAGGCGTCCTCTAGCTCATAACCCAGGAGTTGCGCCATGGATTTAAGCCGGAATATAGCTGGAATCTCCTGGCGCTTGAACCAGTCGGCAAGGATGAATATTTTTTGCATCATAAATAGCTCTAGGGCTTCGGGGTTAAACTGAATGCCCTCGACTCGATGGAATTGGTGGGGAACCAACATGGCGGTATAGCGAGCCAGTTCTCCGCTTTGCCAATCCAACAAAAAGGGAAACCAAGGATAATAAGCATCCAAGCGTACAAACCAAAGCCTCACTTCCGGAATTTCCGACAGTTCCCTGGGGTCGTCAGCGTCGCGGCCAAACTCAATCTCAAATTGAACCTGATGCTCGTGGTCGGCGATCGCCATTTCTGTTAACCACGGTTCTACCAGAGTTGTGACCGCTGACAAATCAAGGCTTGCAAGCTGGGAAGAGGTTAGTTTAATCAGAACCATAGCAAAAAAGAAAAACTCTAGATCCATTATCCCGGCGATCGCCGTTATTCCCAAAATCTAAATTACGCCGCCAGGGAAAGGTCTTCCATGCCCAGTACCGCCGCATAATAATTATGGAGTTGTTGGGTTGCCGCCGCCCAGCCCCATCGCTCCGCTTCTAATCGGGCATTTTGTCGCAATAATTCCCGTTCTTCCTGGGCCGCCAAGAGTCGCTGGGTTGCCTCAATCGCTCCAAGGGGATTACTCGGGTCGAATAAATAACCATTCACCCCATCGGTGACAATATCAGGAATGCCCCCCGATGCCGCCGCCACCACCGGACAACCCGCCGCCATGGCTTCGAGCAAGACTAGCCCTAGAGTTTCTGTCCGGGAAGGAAAAATAAAGGCATCCGCTGAAGCAAAGGCCGAAGCTAATTCTAGTCCTTCCATGTAGCCAGCAAAATAGGTCGAGGTTCCCGCAAAATGGGCTTCTAGATTTTCGCGGTGCGGCCCATTGCCCACGATCGCCAGTCGGGCCTTGGGAATTGCCGCCAGGACAGGTTTAATTTCATCAATTTGTTTTTCAGCGGAAACGCGCCCGACATAGAGTAAAAGCGGGTCTTCAGGATGTCCTTGGGAAAGTTTAGTCCGCATCTGTTGGCAGGAAAGATGGGGCTGAAACAGATCGGTATCGACCCCCCGTTGCCAGAGGTCTACCCGTTCAATGCCATGGTTACTCAGTTCTTGTACCATAGCGGAGGAGGTACAAAGATTGAGAACCGCCTGATTATGTCCCAACTTTAGCAGCTCCCACAACACCCCCTCTAGCGCGCCCAAGCCGTAGTGGTGCAAATACTGGGGTAAATGGGTATGGTAAGAGGCCACCAAAGGAATATTAAGACTTTTGGCGTAATAAATCCCCCCGACCCCCAGTACCGCCGGATTCACCACATGGATCACGTCGGGTCGAAAGCGTTGAATCGCTTGCTTGAGGCTCGGCCCCGGAAAGGCTAGCTTTAATTCAGGATAAAGGGGCAGGGGCATACCTTTAACCCCATGAATTCTTGCTCCCTTGTACTCCTTTAGTCCCCCCTCTGGGCAAAAGACGAGGACTTGATGCCCTTGACGCTGGAGATGCTCCACCGTATGCTTTAGGCGAGTCACAATCCCGTCAATTTTGGGCAAAAATGTTTCAGTAAAGAGAGCAATTCTCATGAATAGAGGCAGTAGGTAAATGAGCGTAAGCTTCCATAAAATTTCCCCGTCCTGCAAGACTCCCTCCTGATTAACCGGAGCTTTAGTGAGGAGGGTTGGAGGGATAAAACCTAAAACTTGGTTATTAGCATACAGCAGGTCGATTAATTCAACCTAGTTGGAAGTATACAACGGATTCAAATAGGCTTAGACGGTTTGCTTATTGGGAATAAGGCAATTTTTGAGGTTCCCTTTTATGCAAAATACCCCTCCACACCAGGGAGGGGTTTTAGGTCTGATAGTTAACGTCGCCAGGTAACAGTGGGCAAGATGTGTTTTTGATCAATGCGGTCTTTATATTTAGTCGCAAAGTTCAACAACGAATCTAGTAAAGAATCCGAGAGATAATGGGGGTTTAGTCCCAAGTCAAGCAGTTTTGTATTTTTGGCGTTGAAATAATGTTCTTCTAATTCAACCCGTGGATTTTCTAAGCTTTGTACTTCTACCTTCAGACCCAGAGCCGCGCTGGCTTTTTGGACCATAGAGGCAAGGTCACTGATACTGAAAAGCTCGGTGAATTGATTAAAGACTCGGAATTGACCGGGGTCAGCAGGATTGGCGATCGCCAGCTCAACGCACCGCACCGTATCGCGGATATCCAAAAGACCGCGAGTTTGTCCGCCCTTGCCGTAGACCGTTAGCGGATGACCAATGGCTGCCTGAATACAAAAACGATTGAGTGCCGTACCAAAAACGCCGTCGTAGTCTAGACGGTTAATCAGCAGTTCATCCATGGCGGTTTCTTCGGTCAAAACCCCGTAGACAATACCCTGGTTTAGATCCGTCGCCCGTAGACCCCAAATTTTACAAGCAAAGTGAATATTGTGGCTGTCGTGGACTTTGCTCAGGTGGTAGAAACTACCGGGCTGTTTGGGATAGGGAAGAGTATCTTTACGCCCATTGTGTTCGATGGTGATATAGCCTTCTTCGATATCAATATTTGGCGTGCCATATTCCCCCATGGTTCCTAGCTTAACCAGGTGACAATCAGGGAAATCATCCTTCATCGCGTAGAGAAGATTGAGATTTCCGATCACATTATTGGATTGGGTCAACACCGCATGTTCACGGTCAATCATCGAGAAGGGCGCGGAGCGCTGTTCGCCAAAATGGACAATGGCATCGGGACCAAAGGCCTGTAACGACTGGGTCAAAAAAGGATAGTCATTGATGTCGCCAATAAAAAGGTCAATTTTTTTGCCGGTCAACTCATACCAGCGGTCGAGACGGCGCTGGATCGAGGCGATCGGGGTTAAGGTTTCGGCTCCCAATTGAGCATCCCAAAAACGACGCACTAAGCTATCTAAAATTCCGACTTCATAACCTTTGTTGGATAGATGGAGCGCAGTAGCCCAACCGCAGTAGCCATCACCGCCAATAACCAGAACGCGCATACTAAACTCGATAAACTTTTTTGTTGCTGATATTTAATTCAATGTATCAGGTCTGGGGACGCAGAGGGCCATCCCGGCATACTTACCAATCCAGATCTAACTGAGGCATTAACTGTAGGATCCCAACGCCTAATTCCTTAGGAGATACATAGGGCATTTCAAAAAATCCCAACATATCCTTGAGTTGAGGATTGCCGCGAGACCGACCACTTACACCCATGGTCACCAGAAGACCGCAATAGCCCTGGGTCAACTTACAGCGATTTTCCCATTTTCCCCGTGCCATTTGGTGGGTAGGACTGTCTTCTAGGAATTGCCCTAATAGGTGTAATACGCCCTCTTCGGTTTTTAGCACCGCCAGGTCATAATCCGTATCCGTCCAGCTATCTTCTCCCTTAACGAAGCCCAGGCTCGCCGCCCCGCCTTCCTCTCTGATACAGCTAATTAATTCCTGGGCCTTAGGGCGCGAGGTCTGGATGATTAACACCGGGAACTCCGCCGCTTCGATGGTGACAGAGTCTTCCGACTGGACATAGGTTTTGGGATTCTGATGAAGTTGGTTGCGAACATCCAAGGTAATCATGCCCACGCTAAAGTAGGCGTTGGCTGGTACTAGGTCATCGCGCAGAGCCGGTATAAACTCCTCGTCGTCGTCATCATCGTCGTCTTCCATCATGGCGATCAACTCTTCCGACAGGTCTGGCATTGTTGCAAGGGTCACAATCACTTTGTCCTTTGATTTGCCGGGGGAATTGAGGACAGGAATACCGAGCCGCTGCTTTACATCACCCACCGGGTCTTCGCTCAATTTTTTATGATGCTGTTTGACAAAGCGAGTTAGTCCTTCGAGGGCATAGTAAATAATAATCGCCTCTTCCTCGTCTAGAAACGGACGAATACCTTCGAGGGGATGGATACTGCCAAAGATAGGAGTTAGTTTCTCCGCAGAAAGGTTACCAATGTCATCGTCATCACCGGCAAGCTGTAGGGCTTCATAGTTTAAAAACCAGCAATCCTGGGATAAAAAGGCCTGTTCTAGGCGCTCGGGAGAGCCGTCTTCTAGGGCCGCCATGCGAAATTGTTTTAATGACTCTAGGGACCGGTAAAAAATAACACCATACTCCTCTCCCAGCATGCCCATGATGCAGGCGTAGAGATTCCGGGGCGTCTGGTCATTTTCAATTGATAAGGAAATAATTTCGTGATCTGTCAAGTAGTCCCAGGGCTCGACTTTCCATAATTCGAGGGCGGCTCGTTTTAAGCTATCACTATAGGCCGCTGGGAGGGTCGCCGGGCGGCTGCCAGCGGGGGTATCAAAGGTGCGAAATAGTTCATCAATCAGGGGCAGGTCAGGAACGTAATCAATCGATATTTGCAAACTTTGTAGCGCCCCTCGTAAAAAAAATTGAATTTCACGGTTGCGGACTACAATTTTCTGGGGTCGGGCCGGGTTTCCTGGGCGTCGGGGATTTTCCATGGCTCGGATCAGAGTACGAACGATAGCTTCTGGACCACTATCGGAGGAGATAATATCCATGGAGCGCACCATGCCTTCACTGCCATCTACCCACAAAATGCAGTCTCCAGAAGGGACATGCTCTCCATCAAAACCTTGGTTTCCTTCTTGGAGCGTTCGGCGATCGCCTTCCCAAACGCTGGGAACTTGGGGTAACTGCATCAGCCGATGTTGGGTATTAGAAGGTAAAGAAGTCATAGGAGAGAAAATAAGTCTCAAAAAATATAGATAACACCAGTGCGGAGGAGAGTTCTTTACTAGCGTTTTCCATCGTAACAAGGATTCACCGAATCTTAGCCATGGTGCCTGGATTTTTCCCATAGCTCAATAGCGTCCCATCAGGGACTGGGACTAATTTCGACGGAGGGCGGCTCTTCCGAACCACTAAGCACATCGCGGGCAGAGAGTCCCTCCCCTTGAAAACCAAAATACCAGAGAGCGGCGGCGGCTTGCGTGCGAGTAACCGTTTTTTTCGGCTGAAAAAGGGTAGTAAATCCAAAAACTCGACGAATAATCGACTGCTCTCCATTTTGAAAATCACTATAGAGAGCCCGCCATACTTTCGGGTCAGTTTTACTCACATCTTGAAAACCCCAGGTTTCCTTCAAGTTTTCGAGACTAGCATTGGGGAGCGGCCGACGACTATCCAATGGCACTTTCCAGAGCATTAAAACTTCTCGGGTTAGAGGGGCTTCTGGGCGAAAAAGACTGGCATTGGCGTCATTGGTCAAGCTAGAAGAAATCAAGCCGGCTTCTGCTAAGCCCTGAATAATCAAGAAATCCGGGTCAGTACGGGGTACATCACTAAAAATAGGTGCAGATTGAGACTGAGCCAGGCGGATTTGGTTACTGGGAACCTTGGCATAAAAACGGTTATTGGCGGTGAATAACCAACGGGCGAACTCTCGACGCAGAATCGAGCTATTTCCCTGGAACGCTTGCCCATTTTTAGCACTAATCACTCCTAATTCAGCTAAATCTTGCACATAGTCTCGAAAGGGAGGGTCTAGTTGGGAGAGGTCATCAAAAGTGTTCGGATTAGGCGTTGTTTCTGTTACTTCTGGGGTCAAATTCTGTGACGGTTCTTTTGGACTAGGACTCGGGACTGGAGTTAGGGGAGAGGGGCTGAGGACATTCTCCGGTGATTTTTGCAGGTCTGGATTAGCCGCAAACCGATTTTGCAGAGTTTGACTCCCGCTACAACTGCTCAATAGTCCCAAAGTCAGGCAAAAAATGAGAGCGAAGGGAATTGGTTTTGTCAAGCCATTGAAGATGAACACCACGGGTCAGTAAAAATTAACGAAAAATATTCTAATGCCTAGTGTATCCTGAGTCAGAGGCTTAGTCCTTGCCGGTTTTGATCACTCCTTTGGCTTGATTTTCCCTCGTACTCCAAACCCTCGATGACTGAACCCGTCAACGAAGACTCCATTACTCCTGTTGAGTCTGCTCCCCCGGCTAACGCCGACAAAAAATTCGTCATTCCCCCCGGAAAAATGACGAACCAATGGTTTTATCAACAAAACGTACAATCCTCCAATCCCTGGCTCGTGCTCGGCGCCGTCGGTTTGATGCTTCTAGGCTTAGCTTGGGACTGGC
This sequence comes from Synechocystis sp., assembly GCA_041750255.1. Lineage (GTDB taxonomy): Bacteria > Cyanobacteriota > Cyanobacteriia > Cyanobacteriales > Microcystaceae > Synechocystis. The sequence goes on along the minus strand of JBGSZT010000104.1, from coordinate 2,972 downwards.
CATGGCTTGGCTTTACGGCGGCGATTATTGTATTAATGTTGTCACTCCAGGTGATTCTTCCATCGGTTCAATCCTGGATTAAGTTCTATCTTACGTCCCAAGAACAACAGTCATTGATAGGTGCTGTTGGTTTTTTCGCGGCGATCGCCGGCCTTGCCTACTATTTAGGAATTTTTAACCAAATACAGTACTGGCTGACAAACTTTAAGTACGACGAATTTGGGTCCTGGGCCGAATGGGTTGGAGCCCTCGGGCAAATTATGATCGCCTTACTCGCAGTTTACATTGCCTGGCAACAATATGTTATTTCTCGAGACCTCACCATCCAACAAAATCGAATTACTCAACAACAAACCATTGACGCCTACTTTCAAGGGGTATCCGACTTAGCCCTAAATGAGCAAGGAATGTTAGAGGATTGGCCTCAGGAGCGAGCCTTTGCAGAAGGGCGAACTGCCGCAATTTTAGCCAGTGTTGATGCCGGTGGAAAAGCCAAAATTCTACGATTTCTCTCTCAATCACGTCTTCTGACCCCCCTTAAGCGGGATTACTATCTGGGTCGCCCAATTTTTGATGGACTAGGAGGCTATCAAGAAGACCGGCTCCATGGGATTAGAGTCATTCATCTCAATGTCATGCTGGTTTCGGCCGAGCTATCGGGTCAAGATTTGCGGTGGGTAGACCTGAGCGATATTTATTTAATTCGTGCCAATTTAATCGGAAGTGATCTAGCCAAGGCAAACTTGTCTAGAGCTGTCCTCTATGAAGCAATATTACAAGAAGCAGACTTGAAGGGAACTCGACTCTTTTATGGCTCTGTTGATACGACCTCCCCGCGCAGTCGGCATCATACTGCCAATTATGAAACTGGCGAATATACTGGAGCCGTCGTCGAAAAAGCTGATTTTACTGGGGTTAAAAACCTGAGTGAGGAGCAACGCTACTATTGTTGTGCGTGGGGAGGAGAAGCAACCCGCAATACTATCCCCGGCCGTTGTGAAGGTATTCCTAATAAACTCGATCCCCAATCATAGAAGCATTCATGAAGATACAACGAGTCGTAACAAATGCTGTTTAAGGGTTTCTAGTCCCAAACGCTTACTCGCCGAAATAAAGACGGCGGAAGGATAACAGCGCTGGGCTTCTGCTAAGGCTTCACTCGTCACTTCGTCGATTTTATTAAAGGCAATCAACATGGGTCCCGTACTAATGGGCATATTTTCCAAAATAGTTGCCACAGACTCCAATTGACGTTTCCAGGCAGAATGGGATAAGTCCACCAATTGTAATAAAACATCGGCTTCAGTTACTTCTTCTAAGGTTGCCCGAAAGGCATCCACCAAGGACGGGGGAAGTTCATGGATAAACCCCACCGTATCCGTCAGTAGAATCAAATGGGACTCTTGATTTTGAGGGTCAGGAATGGATAAACGCCGAGTTGTGGGGTCAAGGGTCGCAAAAAGCTGATCGGCAATATAAACATCCGCATTGGTGAGCGCATTAATTAACGTTGACTTGCCCGCATTGGTATAGCCCATAATCGCCACACTGGGAACCGACTGCTTCTGTCGCTGGTTGCGTAATCGTGAACGATGACCTTGAAGATGATTCACCTCTTGTTGTAGTTTCGTAATGCGTTTTTGAATAGTACGTCGTTCGGTCTCTAATTTAGTCTCCCCTGGCCCCCTTGTGCCAATCCCACCCCCTAGGCGAGACATCGTCCGTCCTCGCCCCGTTAAGCGCGGCATCATATACTCTAATTGGGCTAACTCCACCTGCAATTTACCAGCTCCCGACTGAGCCCGTTGAGCAAAAATATCGAGAATAACTTCCGTTCGGTCAACCGCTCGTACTCCCAAGCGTATCTCTAAATTCCGAATCTGAGAGGCGGATAAATCTCGGTCAAACACCACTAAGGTTGCGCCGGTAGTTTGTACCTTAAGGGCAATTTCATCCACCTTACCAGAACCAATGACCGTCTGTGGATGCGGTCTAGAGCGTTTTTGGCGAATGGTGTCTAGCACAATCCCCCCTGCGGTATCAACCAGTCGCTCTAATTCGGCCAAGCCTTCCTCAAACACTAAGTCAGACATCTGGTCGGTTTGTAATCCGACTAAAATGACGCGGTCTTGCTCTGCATTGACTTGACGAGCAATGAATTCTCGACTAAATTCTGCCTCAAGATTTTCAACCAAATCAAAGAGATTTTCTTGGCTGACACGCTCCAGGGGCCATGGCCCAAATACTTCCCAGTAGGAAGTACTTTCTACTGTATCCGTGGAGGGTTTTTGAGGTAATAGATAGGCAAGATAGGCTGAATCTACGAATCCAGTTACCCCTCCACCTCGTTTGACAAATCCAGACGCGGTGATATTCAAAACCACCAAAGCATCCAAACGTTGCAAGACCATTGCCGTCAGGCTAGATTCCGGTGGAGATGACAAAGATAGGTCTGTTGTAATACAGCGAATCCCGGAAAGCCGCTCGGCTCCATAGCGGGGGAGTTCTAGAGGGGGAATCTGTGTTTGTCGTGGTGTACCAACTCCGACCCGTATAATTTGACCCCGACGGTTTATATAAACAGAAATGGGTTGATTAATTTCAGTACAAATAGCTCCTAGCCGTTGGGCCAGATCAAGGGTAATTAGCTCATTCCCTGGCAAACGCTGATGATAAAGACGCTGCAATTGCTTGACTTGGCTAGACTTGAGTCCCTGGAGATTGCCAAAAATTGTATCGATAAGTTCTTTTCCCAAAGAGTATGCGGTATTCCCATCTTAAATTATTTGTTCTATCTCGGTGAATGCTCAAGCATAAGCAGAGCTTATAAATGTCATAAGTAACGCGATTATTAATAAACGTTACAAAGCTTTACAAGACTGGGGAGAAAGACTACTATTAAAGGTGTCAGTCATCCGCACCTTGACAAATACATACAGGAATCATAAAACCATGACCACTACCCTACAACA
>JBGSZT010000103.1:0-5541 GCA_041750255.1 Synechocystis sp. | reverse complement strand
TATTGCAATCCTGTAATGGAACTCAAACGGGCTAGTCATTGCGTGTATCAAATTCGCTATGATATGGTGTTTTGCGTCAAGTATCGTCGAGGACTTTTAAGGGTCGAGGAACGTTGCGATTATCTCAAGCAAATTTTCCATGAAATTGGACAGCGTTATTGGTTTGAGATGGAGGAAATGGGAACAGATGGCGACCACGTGCATTTATTTGTGGGTGCTGCTCCCAAATATGCTCCCTCCAGAGTGATGCAGATTCTTAAAAGTATTAGTGCCAGAAATGTTTAAACGTTTTCCGGAACTTCGGAGACAATTGTGGGGAGGGGAGTTTTGGAGTGATGGGGGTTATATTGGCACGGTGGGTGATGGTGTAAATACTGAAATCGTCAAACGCTATATTCGAGAACAAGGAGATGAAAAAGAGAAGGCCCGTATTCATCAGCTTACCCTTTTTCCCATCTAGATACCCCGCTGCAAGCAGCGGGGTAGTTCATTTTGCAAGAGGTCTAATGTAGATGTGACCGAAACCCTTGCAGTGACTTAAAGCAAGTGAACGCTAATGTAAGTTTAGTTTCCTCCTCTCACTTATACCCAAAATTTCAGTATAATCATCAGTTAAACCCGCCAACTGTTTCTAGTAGCTTGTTCAGTCCATTTTTGAGTTTGTTGCTGAGTTTAAGCTGTGGAGTCGTTGGTCTTCAGTTGTTAGGTGTTATTAATAAAAAAACAAATCAAATCTTTGTAGGAGAAATTAATTGAATGAAAACCAGAAAAACCGTGAAGTTATTCAATATTTTATCACTTTTTACTGCGGCGGTGTTTCTAGCTCCTTTGGCCATTATACCAGCGGCAAATGCAGAAAAAAAATACAATCAGGTTTGCAATAAAACTAACGCTTCTATTGACATAGTTAATGCTTATAAAGAAAAAAGTATTTGGTATACTGAAGGTTGGGTTAATATCCAATCAAACTCGTGCGTAAACATGTACAAAGTAACCTCAGGTTTCTCAAATGCATACTTATATGCCGAAGCCAGCAAGGGCACAAAGACATGGGTAGGAACTGGTGAACACATATTCTGTATTGATATGTCACACAATGCTAAATTTAAAGTTTCACGTGCAAATGAATGTGATAAAGATGATGTTGAAGTAGATATGTTTGGAGTAATATATCCTGCTAAATTTGTTAAGATTGTCTATCTTAATTATCATGATATTTGCATCACCCCTCGTGGTATATTTGTTTGCAAGCAAGAACCTTAAAGTAAGAAATATAATCATATAAATCTAAGGTAGTGCTCAACAAGTAAGGATCTCGTGCGAACATCCCAGATCTACATCAAATAGAAATAGCCAGCAATGAAAAGCGATTAAAGAAATCAGTACTTGGTCGTTGGATGGTAAGAACATTTTCAATTTTGTTTTTTTTTACACCCTCTCAAAAATGTATATTTCATACCATAATGAGACGAGAAGAGATTACGGCGTTTCCACCGAATAAAATTGCTTGATCAGTAAGATTGTAGGCCTCAGAGAAAGGGACTTTCCCGAATCAATATTTTTTTTAAAGACATAGAGGTCAAACTGCTCATAAGTGACGTAATGGGGGTCTAGAACTCCACGATTCCCTCCTCGCGGATTCATTTTGTTTTGACAATACCTGACCATGTCGGTAGGAAAAAAATCCAATACAACATCTGTGATAATCAAGATAATACGCTCTGGTAATGACCAACGTAGGAGCCGACATTAAACCCCTTACAGCGGTTGCGACATCCCTGTGGGAGAGTAAACCAACGGTGAAGTAGGCGTTTTACCTCTGTTGAGCGTACCAGACCAATACGCAATCCGCTGTAATAGACCGTAGTGACTTGGTAGGGGCTTGTCAATATGCCTCTCTCAGCCAAACATTCGCTTCGCAGTTGGCTCTGTCTTTAGAGTCCATAAAATGCGACGTGATATCCGACGCAGAATAAGGCGCTATGGGGAATTTATGATTAATTTGGAGAGTATTCTAACCCCACTGAAGGAAGTAATCTCTATTATGATTAAGGACTATAAACAAAAGTTTATCTAGACAAAGCTTTGATGCCTATCTTGCGGGTTTTTATAAATATCTTGTAGCGCTCCTTAATGGGTTTAGGTGATTGCCCACAAAGTTTATACAAGCAAGTCCCCCAGTATTGGGGAATCTAGGGGGCTTGTGAACGGTACTTCTTTGCTTGGATATCACCTTAGCTGATTAGAGTGCTTTGTGTGTCGAGAATGACCTACTTAACTATCTATCTCACGGAGTCAAGTAATGTTTAGATTAACCGTTCGAACAATTTTGCGTATCTTTCTGGTATTTGCCTTAATTTGGCAGCAAGCTGACAACGTACAAGCCGATCCGGTGTGCAGCGGGCAATGTTTTCACGATTCCCCATCATCCTATCCCGCAGAGTGTCTTTACCAGTGTACTTTGAGAGATTTGGAAACGTCAGATCCCAATCCCTCAAATCCAGGAAGTCAAGCTTCTAGTTATGGTGCCATCGCCATTGACATTAAAACCGGTGCTTACGGTTTTTCTTATGGTTTTGGAAATCAAGCAGATGCAGAGGTTAATGCTTTGAGGTATTGTCGCAAAAAAAGTTCTCGAAAAAATAGCTGCCAAGTGGCTACTTGGTACCACAATGCCTGCGGCGCTGTGGCCGAAAGCAAAAAGAAAGACTGGGGTGCAGCTTGGGGAAACAGCAAAGCTGAAGCAGCCAGAAAAGCCCTCAGAGTCTGTGGCAAATACAGTTCTAGCTGTAAGATAACACGTTTGCATTGTTCATTCTAGATAATGCTTGTGGAGTACTATAGCCCAAGTCTATCAATCAAACTTTTAGGGGATCATTAAGGGGACGAAGTCCCTTCAATTCAATCGATTTATAATCTTTCCCGTGGATACAAAGCAATGTAAGCGAGAGCTTTATCATCCCATTGTAGTCTGGATGATAAAGTGTAAAACAGCATTTATCGTGGAAATTTTTTGAGGGGAATATCTTTATTTCGCAGAAGTACATTGTTCAATCTTGTGACGTAGAAGGTATTATTTTTAAAAAATCCTTCTATGTATGTGAAGTAAGGAGATTGACTTCCTATCGGATAAATTTCTCCACTTATAATTTCGCCGGCACGATGGTTGCCGATGCAAACATAAATCGTTTCCGATCCTCTGCCGGTGTTAAAAAGCCTCTTTCCAGAGTAGACACATTCTCCACTTTTGGCTGTTCCTAAAAGGAAATAGCCCTTAGCTCCTGTACTTTGTGCAGTATTTGCAATCTTAAGTTGGCTGGTTGGATTACTATCCCGGGTTCCTCTAGTTTGTTCTCTGTTATTGGTTCTTGAATTTCCGTTGTTTGTTGTTGGAGTTTTCGCATAACCATAGTTGCTACCATCAACTGGTCTAAATGAGCCTCTTGCGGGTATTCTATCATCTTGTATTACTCTACCTTGGATAGTAGTTCTACTATCATCGGGATTACTAGCAATGCAATTTTTATACATATTTTCCACACCCAAAGGAGTACAACCGGGGTTGCCATCAAAATTTCCTCGTTGTTGAGACCAAGTTCCACACCACTCAATATGATTTTTTTTCTCGTAATCGCATCTACGTTTCCACTCTTCATCTGTAGTCCGACTATCTGGAGGTTTATTTTGAGGGGATGAGTTGCTGGCAAAATATTCGTTCGCAACTCTATTAGCATTGGAAATCTTGCTATTGTAAATGAACATAACTAAATATCCAGTTCCAGCACATACCCCCGTGTGGTTAACATATCCATTTGTTTCTAGCCATCTTCCAAATCGACCTTGTTTAGATCCAGAAGCGGCCGGCTCGAATACACGCGCTGTAGTCCCTGACGACTTTTCAATTTGAGAAATTTGTGGATCGTTGCAAACTGATGGGGAAGCTCCAAATTGGGCATTAGTTGGAGAACTTGAATTTCCGTTGAATACATCTCCCATATTTGGCCCGCCTGGTATTGGGATACCAGAAGCGGTGGACTGGAAAAATAACACTGAAATAGAGGTTAAAATTATTGTTTTCAGCATAGCTTTTCTGTTGGCATTAGTATAATCCTAGTCGGTAACTTAGTTTCAAACTCTGGATTGGTAGTTGCAGTCAGTTCGTTCTCAAAAAGATGATTGTGATCCCAAGCTATCACGATTGCAGGTTTTACAACTAGGTCAGGCACAAATCTTAATTGCTGTTCCGATTGAAACTCGTTGAGCTACTCAATAGATAGTTGGCATCAGCAATTTCCCCTGGCATTCTAATTAATGTATTAGTGTGACGATCACCAGTTAAAGGCTCAGAATCAAAGGCCTAGATTGATCGTGTCTTCGACTGTCAGCCACCGGCAGACTTATCCCTGAGCAACCCGAAGCGGATTGCAATTAATGAGGCGATCGCCAACTTCTAAACGTCAACATCCTTGTTGAAATCAATCCCCTTCCCTGAAATGCGAAAATAAAAGAATCCTGAAAACATAAAGATAATGTTAATATTATTTCCAAAAAATGTTTGAGAGGGATCACGTTGCGTTGCCTGAATAAGTTTGATGATTTTTAATGCCTGCTTACGGTCACGATCAACCCACCAAGCCAAATCCTCAAAGGCAGCTTGCTCAAATTCCAAGTTTCTCACTCACTTCCTCCAACGTCAGACCAGATCGCCGATTTTTGGCCGCTAACAAGCGTTGCTTCATCGTTTCATTCTGTAATAGATAAGCGGTTTCCCTTTCCGCTTCAATGTCTCGCCACAAAGCAATGGGAACGACGGCGGCAATCGTTTCTCCATTTTCGTCAGCTAAATACTGAACACTACCAAGACTCATAAGCCATAACCATTCATAGCGGTTCTTTCTCCATAATTTTAGCCATGATCCGCGTTAACGTGGACTAGACGTGGCTCATGATTGTGATTGAGATCGGACAATCGCCAACTTCAATCAATCCCTCTCCTGAAATGCGAAAATAGAAGACCGTAGTGAGAAACCCGTTCCTTAACCATGACCCATCAGCCCCCTGCGCTTAGCGGTAACGACATTCGCCAAACCTTTTTAACCTTTTTTGCCGATCGCCAGCATCAAATTTTAGCCAGCGCCTCCTTGATTCCTGATGATCCCACGGTGCTACTGACTATTGCCGGCATGTTACCCTTCAAGCCGATTTTTTTGGGGCAAAAAAGCGCAGAGTTTCCCCGGGCCACTACTTCTCAAAAATGTATCCGTACCAATGACATTGAAAATGTTGGGCGAACCGCTCGCCACCATACCTTTTTTGAAATGTTGGGGAATTTTAGCTTTGGCGACTACTTCAAAGAAGAAGCAATTCGCTGGGCCTGGGAATTCTTGACGGACAAAAAATGGCTGGGGATCGATCCAGCCCGATTGTCGGTTACCGTGTACAAGGACGACGACGAGGCGGCCAACCTATGGTTCGAGAAAATCGGCTTGCCAACCTCTCGTATTTCCAGAATGGATGAAGATGAGAATTTTTGGCCAGCCA
>JBGSZT010000102.1:0-28333 GCA_041750255.1 Synechocystis sp. | reverse complement strand
CGTATTGCCAAGGAAGAGTTTCGGATGCGTTCACGGATGTACGAGTTGGTTATTGGCTGTATTTGTGGAATAGTGCGATTACGGGTTCAGTATGTCTAAAATCCAACCTGTGAAGGCTGGATGTCGGTTAGCCTGCCAAATTTCCTTATTTTTGAAGAGGTCTCTTGATTCAAACTACCTTCTGGATATGTGCAAGGTTCGCATTCATACCTGAATTAAGCAACGCCAATTTCCTCACCCTAATCCTGGCGGCAGGGGTTCCTGGCATTGCTGATGGATTTCCTTAATGCGTTCAAAAAGCCAGGGATAGGCGGTGCGATAGTCAGGGATTAAGGCCAAGGGACTAAGCAGAGCGGCGGCGGTCAGGTCGGCAACACTCAGACGATCGCCACAGAGGTAGGGCTGGGTTTGCCAAGGTGCTAAGACTTGAAAGGCTAATTTTAGGCGATCGCCGGCTAATTTGACCGTTGCCTCATTAATGCCATACTGGGCGCGAACGACGGAAATCACCAGTTGGCTGGCCCAGGAGGGGTCAAGGGCTTTGCCCGCGCCGGCTCTAAAGTGGTAATAAACAAAGCGGGTTGCTGTGCCAATACTCTCGTCTAACCAATCCTCTAATAACTCGGCTCGGGTTTGCTGGTCTGGGTTAGCTAAAAATAAGGGTGGATTGGGTTGGTATTGCTCTAAATAGCGAAAAATATAAGTTGAATCGGCGATCGCCGTCGATGGATCCGGGGCGTGGGGCAATAAAACCGGCACCGTGCTCAATCCGGTTAGGGGTTTGAGTTTCAGACGATGTAAGCCTGGAGTCAGATTTTCCACCTGGTAAGCAATACCCTTAAACCCTAGGGCGAGGCGAGCTTTACGACAATAATGGGAAGTGCTAAATTGAAGCAATAACATGGTATGTGTACTATTTTTGAATCATGGCAAAAATTTGGGTCAATGAACAACGCGATCCTATGGGCATTATCTATGCTTGCATCGCCTGCCAAAATGAAGCGGCCGCCCAGGATTGTCACCAAAGCTGGCAGACCAATCTCAGCAGTCAACAAAAACAAGAAGGCTGGTCCGCCCAACTCCACACCGTAGACTCTTGGGACGAAGTGCCGGTGAATGCCCTCAAGTTAAGTTTTTAGCCCCTGGTGCAAAATTAGCCGATTCCCCGCTGGGTCGTAGGCGTAAATCTCTCGCCCGTGGGAGCTGGTTTGAATCCCCGCTGAAACAGGATAGCCTATTCGGGCCAAGTCGGCGATCACCGCTTCTAGGTCATCCACTTCACAGCACAAACTAAAGCCACTGCCGGCGGATTGGTTAAATTCCCCCTGATGGGATGCTTGGGGCGCAAAAATCCCTAATTTGAGTCCAGGCAAACGAAATTCGGCATAGTGATCTGGCTGAAACGGTCTAGGGGCTTGCTGGAGCCACTGTTGGTAAAAATTCACCACGGTGTTAAAGTCCCCCGTGCCGATAGTAAGAAAGACTGCGCTAATCATCGGGTAAGGTCAAAATTTCAACCCCAAACTGGGTAACGGCGATCGTATGTTCAAATTGGGCCGATAACTTACCATCCTTGGTTACCGCCGTCCATCCGTCGGGTAACATCATGGCTTCGTAGGTGCCTTCATTGATCATCGGTTCAATGGTAAAAACCATTCCCGGTCGCAACTTGGTGCCTTTGCCCTTGATGCCATAGTGGGGAACCTGGGGAGTCGTATGAAAAATGTGGCTAACGCCATGGCCAACAAAATCTCGCACCACCGAAAAACCATTGCCTTCGGCATAGTGCTGGATCGCCGCTCCAATGTCACCAATGCGTCCTCCAGGCTTGACGGCGGCAATGCCCAGGCGCAAGCATTCCTCCGTGACCGTCACCAATTCCTTGGCAATGGGCGAGGGCGTACCCACAAAAAAAGTACGGGACGTATCGCCATGATAACCATCCAAAATGGGCGTGACATCAATATTGATAATATCCCCGTCTTCTAGGACACGATGGGGGCTAGGAATGCCATGACAAATCACCTCATTGACACTGGTACAGATTGAGCGGGGAAAAGGAGCCACCGTCCCTGTATACCCCAAGGGCGCACTGACCGCACCATGGGCTTTTGTCCAGCGTTCAGCCTCATCATTAAGCTCTTGGGTGGTAATCCCTGGTTGCACCATGGGTTCCAAGTGGTTTAACAATTTAGCCGCCAACCGCCCTGCTCGGCGCATTTTTTCGATTTCCCGTCGGGACAGCAGAGTAATAGTTTCTCCCATAAAGTTTGCTAATAAAACGCGAGTAGATGAATAGGATTGAAGTATTAAACATTAAAACGAAAGAGCATAATATCGCCTTCTTGGACGACATAATCCTTGCCTTCACTGCGGACTAAGCCCTTTTCCTTGGCGGCTTGCTGACTCCCACAGGTGACTAAGTCATTGAAGGCAACGGTTTCGGCGCGGATAAATCCCCGTTCAAAATCCGTATGGATCACGCCGGCGGCCTGGGGCGCTTTCATGCCGGCTTGAATTGTCCAAGCTCGGGTTTCCTGGGGGCCCGTGGTCATATAGGTTCGTAGCCCAAGAAGTTCATAGGTGGCTTTCACCAAGGACTTTAATCCCCCGTCCTCCACTCCCAGGGAGGCCAAATAATCCGTGCGTTCTTCTTCGGGGAGTTCCACTAATTCTGATTCTACCTGGGCAGAAATGACTACAACCTTGGCATTATCCTGGGCGGCGAGGGGGCGAACCTGCTCAACCCAAGCATTGCCCTTGGCTAGGTCTTCCTCCGCAACATTGGTGGCATAGATAATCGGTTTGCGGGTCAACAGCCCCAGAGGTTTGATAATGGCGTCTTCTTCTTCACTCAAATCCAATTGACGAGCGGGAATACCCTCATTCAAGGCGGGGACTAATTTTTCTAAGACCTGGACTTCTGCTTGAAATTCTTTATTGCCCTTGGCTTGCTTGCGGCTACGGTCTAGGCGGCGTTCTACCTGGGTCAAGTCTGCCAATACTAATTCAAGGTTAATTACTTCAATGTCTCGGACTGGATCGACTGAACCGGAAACATGGATAATGTCATCGTCATCAAAACAGCGCACCACCTGGACAATGGCATCCACTTCTCGAATATTGGCTAAAAATTGATTTCCCAAGCCTTCTCCCTGACTCGCTCCTTTTACCAGTCCGGCAATGTCTACAAACTCAACCCGAGTGGGAACAATTTTTTGTGACTGGGAAATCTTGGCTAATACTGCCAAGCGCTCATCTGGCACGGATACCACCCCGACATTCGGCTCAATCGTACAAAAGGGAAAGTTAGCCGCCTCGGCTTTAGCGTTGGCAACGAGGGCATTGAAGAGGGTGGATTTACCCACGTTGGGCAATCCGACGATTCCGGCTCTGAGCATAAATTTGGGGGCGGAACCCGCAGGGGTTAGGCAGAAAAGGGGCTTCTCATTATATCAAAATTATCGATTTTCTATCCGAGGGGAGTCAAGACTTCTTGGGAACGCTGAACCAGTGCCAACAAGGCGCCGCTTTGCTCGGTGCCCCGCACACCAAAATCACTATGGCAAAGAATTAAGCGCTCGCTGGCTCGTCCGAGTAAGTCGCGGATAATGCGCTCAAATCGAGCCTGATTTGCCTTTAATTCCTCCTCTTCTGTCCATAGCCCAGGAAACCGCCGCCGTTGAAACAAGGGAGCGGCGTAAAGTTGGGAGGCTCCTCCCTTTTCCCACAGCGCATCTCCAGCATCTAGCCAAATTTGCCAGCGGTGCTGTGTCCTCAGACATCGGTATTGATAAATTGTGGTCAACATGATTTGTTGAGGAGGGCGGTCAAAGTAGCGATGGGGGCGGGGATTGGCGCTGACAATGCCCTGATACAGGAGGTCGATCAACTCTCCCACGAGTTTTGGCGTTTCTATCGGGCGATCGCCATGGAGACGATCTTGTACTTCCCAAAAATGCTGAGTGGTTTCCAATAGGGCCTGGAGCTCCGAGAGTTGGGCGTAGGTCAGTCGAAATTGGGCCGGTAATAATTCTTTGATCGCACGATGGAGTAGTTCTAGGGGGGGCAGTTGCAGGGCTTTTTGCTTCGTGGTTTCAATCCAGTCATAAATGCTTTGATAGGCCTGGGTGGCCCGATAGCCAAAACGATCCCAGCGGGCATAACGAGTGGCAGGTAATAGCTGGGGCTGGTCTGGATTGCCCACATAGCACGTATCGGCCAAAAGCCCAGCTCTGACAGGGTCGATCGCCGATTGTAGACGGATTCCTTCACCCTCCTCCGGCCAGGGAGATTGACTTAACATCACTAACATTTCCGCCACATCATCCCGAAAAAGGCGATGCCCTAACCCTGGATACAGTAGAGCTAGGAGTGTTAAAAGAGTGCGAATCAAAGGAGAGCTATGCAGGGGACGTTGTTCATTCAGGGGAGCCATGGGAATTTGAGCCGCACTCAAAATTTCCAATAGGCTATAGCGGGCAATTTCATCTAAGCCGGGCGCAATAATGGCAATTTCCTGGGGAGCCACCTTGCCTTGACCAACGGCATCAATAATAAAATCGGCGGTTTCTCGCAGTAGACTGGCTCGGGACAGGGTCTGGATCGATTGGATCGACAGCGGCAGTAAGCCCGGCTCTCCATCGTTTCGCACGAAGTCAATCAGGGTAGTTTCTAGGGAACTGGCTAGTCCGGCCGCATTATCTAAGGCGAGGAACTCACCCCACTCTGCCAAATCAGCAAAGGAATCTGGGTCAGCATTGAGACCCAAACGCGGTGCACCGTCAGGATTAAAGGTGAAAACACTCAGCTTCAGATGGGAGCGCAATTGCCGAAATAAATCCCCGGCGATCGCCGGATAATCATCGAGATCATCCACAAATAGAGCAGAATAACGTTTTTGGAGCGAGGCTTGGTAAACCGGATTGAGCAGGAGATATTGACCATAAAATTCCAGCATTAAGCCATAGGTCAAAAGTCCGTGTTGCCAACACCATTGCCGCCAATGCAGTAAAAATGCCTGACGTTGGTCTGGGGTGACTCCTTGCCAGCGGTGCTCCGGTAATTCTCGGTGCAAGAGCTCCGCCACCGTATCGAGGGAACGCCCCACCGCCCCGGCTAATTGCAACAGGTCTAGGGTATCCCGCACCAGGCGCGATTGTTGGCTAAAGGTTCGTTCTGACTCCTGGGCTGGAAAATGGTGATCCCAGAGGGTGATCGCCAAGGCCTGTTCCGTTTCTGGACGCAATGATAGGGGCAATGGATAGAGGGACGGCATCTGTTCAACCAACAACGGCCAAAATAACACCACCTCTTCACGCATAAAGCCCAGGGGTGTTTTACAGTGGAGGGGGAATTGTCCGCCCACATCCTGGGTCAGGCGGTCAATCAGATCACGACAATTATTGCCATTAGCCGCTAAAACAAGAGTGGTGGGTTGGGTTATGCCGGCAGAAACATCAGCTTGGTCTCGTGCTAGATGCCATCGCCTAAATTCCGCCAGCAAATGTTGGGTTTTTCCACTTTTGGCTTTACCTTGAATCCAAATTGATCGTCCCAATACCGTTCCTCCCGAATCAAGTTTGCTAAGATTTTTATTGTTATCGGTCTAGCCCAAGTCATCCCTGGTCTACCCCAAAACTACCTTATCTTAATGTTTAAATTTACTGTGTGGAACCAGGCAAGCCAGTGGTTACGGGGCAATTTTGACCGAGCCCTAGACAATGCCTTTCGGTCTGCAGTTCAAATTAAAGAAATTGAAGACCAGTACTTTCAAGGCCATAAGGTGACCGCTGAAAATAGTGACTATGGCACCAGCGTTGTCGCTTATTTCGCCACGGAAGTTAATCGTTTGCTAGAACGCATTGAAAAAGAATTAAAAAACTTCAAAAAAAGCCGTCAATTTACACTCCTAGAAAATGGTAGCGAACCCTTCAACGATGCCGATACCTTTGAGTATATTATAGAAAAATTACAATTTGTTGATGCTATTCTAGACCGCTATGACCGCCAGGGCTCCATTGCCAAAATAGTTCTTAATTTTTCTGAAAACGATAGCCTAGATCAGACCAATAATAAAGAAAAAAAACGTAACGCGCGTCAACTACAAAAAGATAGCTTCCGGTATATCCGTCAGGACAAAGCCTCGCAAAATCTGGAAAGTGCTTCGCGCAAAACCGGTGTTATTCCCCGTTCTTTTTTACGAACGATTAATCGTCTCAAACAGGATATGGACCCTCAATCGGGGGAAAGTGAGCGGAAAGTACTGAATCAATACCGGAAATCTCGCTATAAAACGGCCCTTTCTATTAAATTTTTATTGATGTTGATTATCATCCCCTTGTTGGTACATCAACTAACCAAAACTTTTTTTCTGACACCCTTGGTAGAGTCTTATTTTCAGAATCACGGAGAAATTGTTTTTATTAATCAAACCATGGAAACAGAAGCTTTTGATGAGCTACAACACTTTGAAAATTCTCTTCATTTTCAATCTTTGTTAGGATTTAGAGACCCACTATCTCCCGAAGAAGTGGATGAAAAACTAAAGGAAAAAGCTACGGAAATATCTAACAATTATCGTCGCCAAGGCACTAATGCGATCGCCAATATCTTTGCCGATATTTTTTCCTTGGGGTCTTTCGCACTGGTTTTGGTCACAAGCCAACAGGAAATTGAAGTCCTCAAGGAATTCATCGATGAAATTGTCTATGGATTGAGTGATTCTGCCAAGGCTTTTTTAATTATCCTATTCACCGATATGTTTGTGGGCTTTCATTCACCCCACGGTTGGGAAGTTATTTTGGAAAGTATCGCCCGACATTTTGGCTTGCCGGCCAATCGAGACTTCGACTTTCTCTTCATTGCGACCTTTCCTGTAATTTTAGATACGGTTTTTAAATATTGGATTTTCCGCTATCTCAATAGTATTTCGCCCTCCTCGGTGGCGACCTACCGCAATATGAATGAGTAGATATGCCGGATAATTAGGGAAAAATTGACTTGCTTTTTGCCATGGTTCATCCTTCCCCCAACACCCTAACGACCTTAGCCCAGCATTATCATAATGAACTGCTAAATAATATTCTTCCCTTTTGGCAAACCCATGCCCTCGACCGGGAGCAGGGGGGCTATTTTACCTGTTTAGACCAGCGTGGTCAGGTCTTTGATACTGATAAATTTATTTGGTTACAAAATCGCCAGGTCTGGTTATTTTCGATGCTCTACAATCACCTAGAGCCTAGGGCAGAGTGGTTGGAGATTGCCCAACACGGAGCAGATTTCTTGGCAACCCATGGCCGCAATCCCCAGGGAGATTGGTATTTTGCCCTC
This sequence comes from Synechocystis sp., assembly GCA_041750255.1. Classification (GTDB taxonomy): domain Bacteria; phylum Cyanobacteriota; class Cyanobacteriia; order Cyanobacteriales; family Microcystaceae; genus Synechocystis. Next base: position 21,001 of record JBGSZT010000102.1, on the reverse strand, counting down.
AGTCATGACGGAAAACCCTTGGTACAGCCCTACAATATTTTTTCCGATTGCTTTGCCGCCATGGGCTTTAGTCAGTACGCCTTGGCCAGTCATTCTACCGACTCATCGGCGATCGCCCTGCAAGCCTACGAAAATGTTTTGCGTCGCCAAACTAATCCCAAGGGTCAATTCAACAAAGCCTATCCGGGGACGCGGCCGCTAAAATCCCTGGCAGTGCCGATGATCCTCGCCAATCTTTCCCTGGAAATGGAATGGCTGTTGAGTGATAATCGCCTCGAACAGGTGTTAGAAGCGACCGTTAAGGAGGTGATGACGGATTTTCTTGACCCCGAGCTGATGCTGTTGCGGGAAGCGGTGTCACCCGCCGGGGAATTTGTCGATTGTTTTGAGGGGCGCTTAATCAATCCGGGGCATGGCATCGAAGCGATGTGGTTTGTGATGGATATTGCCCAACGTCAAGGGAATCAAACTTTGATCAACCAAGCCGTCGATATTGTCCTCTCAACCCTAGACTACGCCTGGGATAAGGAGTTTGGCGGTATTTATTACTTTTTAGACCGTCAGGGTTACCCCCCTCAGCAATTGGAATGGAACCAAAAACTATGGTGGGTACACCTCGAAACCCTTGTTGCTCTGGTCATGGCCTATCAATTGACGGGGCGGCTAGATTGCTGGCGGTGGTTTGAGCGTTTACATGACTATACCTGGAGTCATTTTGCCGATCCTGACTATGGAGAATGGTTTGGTTACCTCGATCGCCGGGGAGAGATATTACTCCCCCTCAAAGGCGGCAAATGGAAAGGCTGTTTCCATGTCCCCAGAGCCCTATTTCTCTGTGGGCGTATTTTGGCAGACCTCGGCCGGGAGGACGGTGTTTCCTCCATTTCGAGACAAATTCCCTGACCGCTCAGCTCTCATAAAGTGTTAGAAAATTTAGGCAAAACATTTTTTATGCGTCAATTTTCTCCCCCATCTCGATGGTTACGCTCTTTTTATCGGACGTTAATCCTAGCTCTACTCGCCATGGCATTCTGCGTTATCCCTGCCAGGGCCCAAACTGTGAATAGTGCCGAAGTTATTTTGGATGGACAGCCGATTTTTCTAGTCAGTGACTCTGGCCAATTTGGGGCCCAAGAGCGGGCGGATTTTGTAAACTATCAGCTCCAGGAGATTGTCCAGTCTGATGTTCCGCTCAAGGTAACAGTAGAGCAACGCAACCAATTCCCCGCCCTATTTATTAATGATCGTTATTTATTGACGGTCACCGAGCGGGATGCTCTACCGGGAACAACTCCGCAGAAACAAGCGGAGCGTTGGGTGGAAGAAATCCAGACCGCCGCCCAACAGGCCCAAAAAGAACGAAGTCAAAGTTATCTCAAAACCATTACGATTCTTTCGGGTGCGATTATCTTGGGGACGATCACCATTTTCTTTGTTTTAGGCTGGCTACAGCGGGATCTATTGATCTTTGTCAAAACGAAATTATCCCTAGGTAACCAAGACTCAATCCCCAAAGGACTCGATTTACTGTTTTCGCTACTATTGGCGATCGCCCGTTTTTCGACTGGCATGGTCGCAATTTTGTATATTGCCAATCTCTACCCCGTTTCCCGCGCCTTAAGTTATCAAATTAGAAACATTCTTTTATCTAGTTTTTCTGCACCTATCCTAACCCTCGATAAAAAGGCCTATTCCGTCACCGATTTGTTGATTTTAACGGTCATGTTGTTTGGTTTAGTCCTCCTATCTCGGTTGACGACCAATCTCCTCCGCCGTCGGGTTCTAGGTTTGGCCGGACTCAATCGCGGTGCCCAAGAGGCGATCGCCGTTATTGCCCAATACAGCTTGATTTTCCTTGGGGCGCTAGTGCTTTTGCAGATTTGGGGACTTGACCTTAGCTCCTTGGCTATTTTGGCCAGTGCCCTGGGGATTGGTGTTGGTATCGGCTTACAAAATATTGCCAAAAACTTTGGTAGCGGCTTAATTTTAATCTTTGAACGACCGATTGAAGTCGGTGATTTTGTTGAAGTGGGAACCCTGAATGGGACAGTGGAAAAAATCGGAGCTCGCAGTACCGAAATTCGCACTTTGGACAGGGTTTCTATTATTGTCCCCAATTCCCATTTTGTTGAAAATGAAGTAATTAATTGGAGCCATGGCAATGCCATTTCTCGTCTCCATCTCTCCGTTGATGTTGCCTACGGCTCTGATCCCAATGAAGTCAGAACTGCTCTCATCGATGCCGCTCTGATCCAAGCCAAGGTGCTGACGACACTCCAGCCCCAGGTATTCTTCAAAGGCTTTGGGGAGAGTGCATTGCAGTTTGAATTATTAGTCTGGACGGCGGAGCCGGAAAAACAATTTTCACTAAAAAGTGACCTCTACTTCAGTATTTATGCCATTTTGCATCAACGTAAGATTGAAATTCCCTTTCCCCAATACGACCTTCACCTGCGTTCAGGACAAATCACCCTGTCGGCCAAAATGGAAGCGGCATTGGAGAGCTTTATTGATCAAATGTCACATCCAGCCCAGAGACCGTGACTGTCAACACTCAAAATAGGTTAAAAAACAAAATGAATCTCGATCTGCCAAGCTTGACCATGGCGTTGAACTTGAATCTGTTGGATAAATTCTCGAAAATAAAAACGGCGTTCTTCCTCTGAGAGGTCTAGCCAAAATTGGGGCAGAGTGACAGCATCCGAAATTCGTTTTAAGTCATCGGGGGGCAGTTCTTCAATTTGCTGGCGTAGTTGGGCAATCTCTCCCTGGAGATGATAGTCTCGCAATTCTCGGCTGGCTTGGTCTAAAATGCCCTCAGTTTCTAGCTCCGAGAGCTTCAGAATAATGGCTTGCTTTTGCTCGATTTGAGCTGTAATTGCGGTTTTGATCGCCGTTAAGCTGGGTAATTTCGCCTCTGCAACTTTTTGGGGAAACTGCTCACAGACCTGCTCGATAATTTGCCGTAGGACTTGGTGATAGTCTAAACCAGAGCATTTGGACTGTCGAGGACAGAGCTGGGGACGTAGATATAAATAATCATGCTGAGAACGAGGCTGAGTGACTCGATTAATAATCAACGGCGATTGGCACGCTTGACAAACCACTAAGCCCGCCAACGAGCGGGGCGCACTGGCGGTTTTAGAGGCGTGTTGGCCATGGCTCCGCAGGAGTCGGTCTACCTGGGCGGCATCTTCACGGGAAATAAGGGCGCTATGGGTATCAGAAATAATAGTTTTATCCCCATACAGTAAATCTCCTCGATAGACGGGGTGGCTTAGCCAGCGTCGTGCCGTTGAGACGGAAATTTTCTTGCCGTAGCGTTTTTCTAGAAATCGCACCGCCCCCCGTAACGAGCCTAGACGCAGAAACCGTTCAAAGAAATCCTTGACCACTGGTGCTGTACTGCGGTCTAGCTGGTAGCGCTCTTTGGTTTTGCGATAGCCGTAGGGCGCCTTGCCCGGCGGAGGAAGATGATGCAACCGATACGCTGGAACAGAAGAAGGGGAGATAATTTTTTGCGTCATAGCCTCTGAAAACGATATTCAACCCATCAAAAATAGCTCTAATCCCCGAAAAAAAGACTGAGCCAGAGCCGATTCCCGTTAGAATAGCTTACGGTAGCTGGCCTTCAAGCCTCCTGAAAATGGATTACATAAATTACTATGGCAAAAATTCTCGTCTCTGACCCCATCGATCAAGTGGGTATTGCTATTCTTCAACAAGTCGCTCAGGTGGATATCAAGACTGGTTTACCTGAATCCGAACTTATTGCCATCATTCCCGATTATGATGCCATGATGTTGCGTTCGGGAACGAAGGTAACTCAAGCCATTATCGAAGCAGGGACTAAACTCAAAATCATCGGCCGTGCCGGAGTCGGGGTCGATAATATTGATGTGGCGGCGGCTACCCGTCACGGTATCGTGGTGGTCAATTCTCCAGAAGGTAACACCATTGCGGCGGCAGAACATGCCTTGGCCATGATGATGTCCCTCGCCCGCCATATCCCCGATGCCAACCAATCGGTCAAAGCCAAGCAATGGGACCGAAAACGGTTTATGGGCACAGAAGTTTACAAAAAAACCTTGGGAGTTGTGGGTCTAGGTAAAATCGGCTCCCATGTAGCAACGGTGGCCAAGGCCATGGGCATGAAAATTTTGGCCTACGACCCCTTTATTTCCAAAGAACGGGCCGACCAGTTGGGTTGTACGCTTGTAGATTTAGATCTTTTGTTTGCTGAATCTGATTTCATTACCCTCCATGTGCCCAAGACAACGGAGACGGCCAATTTAATCAATGCTGAAACCTTAGCAAAAATGAAGCCAACGGTCAGGATTATCAATTGTTCTCGCGGGGGAATTATTGATGAAGTCGCCTTAGCGGATGCCCTTGAAGCCAATAAAATTGGTGGTGCGGCCCTGGATGTTTTCAACGAAGAACCCCTGGGAGAATCACGCCTACGGGAATTTGGCAATGTGATTTTGACGCCTCACCTGGGCGCTTCCACCGCCGAGGCCCAAGTCAATGTTTCCATCGATGTGGCCGAACAAATTCGGGATGTATTGCTGGGATTACCCGCTCGCTCGGCGGTGAATATCCCTGGGCTTACCCCCGATATCATGGAAAAACTGCGTCCTTACCTACAATTGGCAGAAACCCTGGGAACCTTGGTGGGCCAATTAGCCGGGGGGCGTATCGAGCAGTTAACCGTGCGCTTACAAGGGGAATTGGCGGATAATGCCAGTCAACCTATTGTGATTGCTTCGGTGAAAGGGTTGTTGTCCCAAGCTCTGCGGGAGCGGGTCAATTATGTCAATGCGGCCATTGAAGCCAAGGAACGGGGCATTCGCGTCATTGAAACCCGGGATGCTTCGATTCGTGATTATTCTGGCTCTTTGCACCTGAAGGCGATTGGCTCGATGGGAGAACATTCTGCCACGGGTGCATTACTGAGCAATGGCGAAATTCGGATTACGGATGTGGATAACTTCCCCATCAATGTTCCGCCTAGCAACTATATGTTATTTACCCTCCACCGGGATATGCCGGGTATTATCGGCAAAATTGGTTCTCTGTTGGGGAGTTTTAATGTCAATATTGCCAGTATGCAAGTCGGGCGTAAAATTGTCCGAGGCGATGCAGTGATGACGTTAAGCCTAGACGACCCCCTACCGGAGGGGTTATTGGCGGAAATCATCAAAGTTCCAGGTATTCGTGATGCTTACACCGTTAAACTTTGATTTTTTTATCGTCAGTGAGATAAGCGGTCAATCAAAACCAGGACATAGCGGGGAGAAAGCCAGCCAAGACGGAGGTTTTTTCCTTGCTAGCTGGGATTATCCCCTGAAAAATAATGGCTAATAGCTGGTGGGAAATTCAAATTCTATGCCATGCCAATCTTGAAGAATTGGTATTGTGGCGGCTAGACCGCTTTGGCTGTTCGGGAACAGCCACGGAGGTGAAAGGAACATCTCTTTTAATCCGTGCCTACGTCCTCCAGTCCAAAACCCAATTGCTTGATCTGGCGGCCCTTGCCCTCTGGTTGCAGCAGGATGCCTTGATTGCGGGTTTACCGCATCCTTCTCTGCATTGGAAACTAATTGAAGATGAAGATTGGTCGAGTACCTGGAAACAATATTGGCAACCGACGGAAATTGGTGATCGCCTGGTAGTCTATCCCGCCTGGTTAACCCCGCCAAAGGACATCGAGCGTCTGGTGTTACGTCTGGATCCAGGGCTTGCCTTTGGCACCGGCACCCATCCCACCACCCAACTCTGCTTAGAATCCCTAGAAATGCGGCTCAGTATGGAGGGAAATGACCAAGTCATCGCAGACATTGGCTCTGGTTCTGGCATTCTTTCCATTGGCGCCGTTTTGCTTGGTGTTCAAAAAGTCTATGCGGTCGATAATGACCCTCAAGCGGTGGAAGCGGCTCGCCATAATCGTCATCTCAATCGTATTCATCCCGATTATTTGGTGATCAACCAAGGAAGCGTAGCGGAATTAAAAGCCTTGGTGCCGCAAGGGGTCGATGGTATTGTCTGTAATATTTTGGCGGAAATTATTCTAGAGCTTTTGCCCCAATTTACTGCAATTATAAAACCCAAGGGCTGGGCTATCCTGAGCGGTATTCTCCTCGAACAGACCCAGGCGATCGCCGATAGTCTAGAACAAAATGGTTGGGATATTGCTGCCCTCTGGAAGCGCAAAGAATGGTGTTGTTTTCAGATTCGTCGCATGGACAAGGATTGACCATCGGATTCTTGCCGGTTAGCCTCCCCCGACAATGGTGACAATTTCTAGGCGATCGCCATCTTGAAGTAGGGTATCTTGCCAATACTGCCGATGGAGAATTTCGCCGTTATACTCAACGGCAATCAGACGGGGATTTAATTCTTGGTCTAGCAAAAACTGGGGTAAGGAAGTATGCTCGGGACAGGTTAGGCGATCGCCATTGACCCATAGGGCGATCGGGGTCGGAGAAGACAAAGGCATGGAAATTAAACCTCTACAAAAAACAACTAATCAAAAAAATCAGAATGATGGTAGTATTGTCCTCAGCCAACGGATAGCGGTGACATCGACTTGTTTAATCACTCTTCCAAAGCTGAAATCTCCTTAGTTTCTCCATGATAATAATAGACGCCGACTTCTTTGAGTTAGTGAATATCAGATTCAAGAGCAATTTTAAAGAGGAGAATAATCACCCCCCGTTCTGCTTAGATAAAAATCAGTTCTTATTGAGGAACAAAAAATAATCATCGGTGTGACTGGGTGAGCCCCTTGAGCTTGCAGCCCACATTTCGCAGGTTGCCACCATCAATAAGGTAGTTAATTTGAACTATGCTTTGGGTAGCGTAATAGTTGTTGTATACACTTCATCTACTGCGCATCTATATTATATTGCTACACTTCCTGTAGCGTGTGCGGAAGGTGGGTTGCAGTATCAGACTAGGAACGTTTTTTGATTGATCACGTTTACCGCATGGCGAAGGGCATCTGTCCGCTCATCCATAATATGCTCGGCGGTGATGAATTCAAACAAGCCCAGCTTATGGAGTCGTTTTTCGATTTTTTCACTGGCGCCGACTATATAGATTTGTAGTCCTTTGTCATGGGCGTCGCGGATGGCATTTTCGATCGCCAGCGAAGCCGTGACTCCCAGGAGTGGCACATCGGTCAAATCCATCACCAAAGCATCACCTTCTTTAATGGCATTATGTTCCCTGGCGATCGCCTTAGAAAGCCCAAAAATCATCGGGCCACTGAGATAAAAGAGTAGAACCCGGCCCATACCCTGGTCTAGCAAATCCTTCTGTTCTGGGGTTAAACGCACATCATCATCGGTATCAGTAATTAACTTCACACCTCCCGATTGCATCTCACTGAGACGTTCGATCGTAAGAATATTGGCAATAAAAACACCAACCCCCACTGCCACGATCAAGTCCACAAAGACCGTGAGAAATAGCACACCGAACATGATCAAAGAGCCCTTAACAGATACCTGGTAGGAGCGCTTGAGGAAACTCCAATCTAAAATATCAATCCCGACCTTGAGGGCAATCCCCGCTAAGACCGCCATGGGAATGGGCTCGGTCAAGTTTGCCGCTCCCAAAACAACAACCAGTAAAACCAAAGCTCGAGTCAATCCAGATAACGCAGACGTCGCCCCGGTTTGGATATTAACTACCGTTCCCATCGTGGCTCCTGCCCCTGGCAGACCCCCGGCGAGACCAGAAACAATATTGGCAATGCCTTGACCAATCAGTTCCTTATTTGACTTATGTTCCGTCCGGGTTAGGCTATCGGCTACAACCGCCGTTAATAACGTATCAATACAGCCCAACATCCCCAACATCACCCCATCCACCAACATTTTAGTGATTTGCCCGGCACTAAAGGTCGGCACTTGTAAGGGTGGTAAACCCATGGGAATATCGCCAATACGGCGGATTTCGATCCCTTGAAACAGAGTTAGAGAAATAATAGTTCCAATCACCAAGGCTACTAATTGAGGCGGAACGACCCGTTTCCATTTTTTTGGCATCAGGAAAATAATTGCAAGGGTGATTGCTCCCAACATCACCTCAGTAGAATTCATCTTGCTGAGCAACTCAGGAATAGCTCTAACTGTCCCCAATACCCCGCCCGGAGGGGGAGACTGTCCGAGGAAGGGCGCAATCTGTAAAATAATTAAAATTACCCCAATTCCCGACATAAAGCCGGAAATAACGCTGTAGGGCATGAGCGTAATATATTTTCCGAGCTTAAAAACACCAAAAATAATTTGAAATACCCCCGCCAACATGACAACGGTAAAGGACATCGCCAATCCCTGATCAGGATTAGCCGCCGTCATTGAAGCCACGATCGCCGTCATCACCACCGTCATCGGCCCCGTTGGCTCAGAAATGAGGGTAGGCGTTCCTCCAAACAGTGCCGCAAAAAAGCCAACACAGATAGCCCCGTAGAGTCCACCAATGGCTCCCACCCCAGATGCCACGCCAAACGCCAGGGCCAGGGGCAGTGACACCACCGCCGCCGTCACCCCGCCAAAAATATCGCCCCGTAAATTATTAAATCGAATCTTGTTAGTTATTTGCATTGTCAGTTAATCCCTACAGCAAAACGCTGGTCTTGATGATTGCGAGCCAATTCCATAGATAAAACATTATTCTATGGAGATAAGCATAGACCCTGGTCAATCATGTTGTAAATAGCTTTTCGCCACGATTCTGATTTAAATCGCTAATCAGCCCGAAAAGTTCTGCTTGTTGAGCTATCAAGCCCCGAGCAAGAGAAGTCCAACTTTCTTGGCGATTGAGCATTCTCTGGCTAAAACAGACGCTCCTATGCTATAAAAATTTTGCGATAAAATTGAGACTTCCAATCAGACAGATAGTGTGATGATGTCCCTAGACCCTTCTCGTTTTGGCCCCACGACGCTCATTATTTTACAGCCCACCTCCTACTGTAATTTAGATTGCGACTACTGCTACTTACCCGATCGCCATTTGAAACAGACCCTGGATTTGGAATTAATCGACCCGATTTTTAAGGCCATTTTCGAGAGTCCCTTCACCCAAAACGAGTTTACAATCTGTTGGCACGCCGGAGAACCCTTGGCCGCATCATTAGAATTTTATCGCCAGGCCTTTGAGCGCATCAACCAAGCCAGTGAGCGTTACAACCATCAAACCATTGCCTTTACCCATTCTTTTCAAACCAATGGCCTATTAATTAACCAGGACTGGTGTGATTTTTTTAAGCAACACGCGGTTCATGTCGGAGTAAGTCTAGATGGCCCGGCATTTCTCCATGATGCCCACCGCAAAACCCGCACCGGCTTAGGCAGTCATCAGGGCACGATGCGGGGGATTGAGTATTTACAAAAAAACAATATTTTTCATAATATTATCGCAGTTTTAACAGAGGATTCCTTAGATTATCCGGAGAAAATGTTTGATTTTTTCCGAGAAAATAACCTGCGGGATGTAGGCTTTAATATGGAAGAAACCGAGGGAGTTAATCGTCATTCCTCCTTGGCAAAGCTGGGAACTAGAGATCGTTATCGAGCGTTTTTAGAAAAGATTTGGCAGTTAACAAGCCAGAGTGAGGCGGAGTTCCGCATTCGGGAGTTTGAATGTTTGTGTAGTTTGATTTACACAGAACAGCGGTTAGAAAATACAGAAATGAATCATCCCTTTACCATTGTTAGTATTGATTATCAAGGCAATTTTTCTACCTTTGACCCGGAACTGTTGTCGGTCAAAACAGAACCCTACGGAGATTTTATTTTTGGGAATGTGCTAACGGATAGTTTTGAGTCCATTTGTAACACTGAAAAATTCCAACAAATCTATCAAGATATGCAGTCGGGGGTAGAACGCTGTCGCCAAACCTGTGATTATTTTGGGCTTTGTGGAGGGGGAGCCGGGAGTAATAAATATTGGGAAAATGGTAGTTTTAATTCCACCGAAACCATGGCCTGTCGTTACCGTATTCAAGATGTAGCAGACGTGGTATTGACCGCGTTTGAGCAAAGCCTAGGAATTGCCTAGCAATTATTAATTCTTTATAAAATTTGCTCATTTTTTAACTACTATGGCTTTATTTCTGCGTGAACGGTGGAACTTGTCTCAATGGGCGATCGCCCATCCTCGGCTAACCATTAGTTTTTGGTTGGGAATCCTCGTAGCAGGGATTCTGGCTTTTAGTTCGCTCAAATACGCACTTTTTCCCGATGTTGCCTTTCCGGTGGTGATTGTGCAAGCAACGGCTCCCCTGGCCAGCGCCCAGGAGACAGAACAATCCTTGACGAATCTCCTAGAGGCGCCGCTAAAGAATTTGCCTCAAACAACGCTGTATTCTTCAAGCTATCCAGGGCAAGCGGTGATTAGCATCGCCTTTAATGATGGCAGTAATCTAGCTCAAGCGACCCAGGTGGTGGAAACCGCCCTTAAACCCGTCAGGTTCGGGAATGAAGTTAGGGTTAAAACCTTGCCCTTTGATCTGAATGAATCGGTGGCGGTGACCTACGCCGTTACCAACGCCGAGGGTGAGAATCCCCTCTCCCTAGAACAATTACAGACCCTCATTCAAAGGAAACTCTTGCCTCCCCTTGAGCAAATCCCCGGTGTGTTGCGGGTGAATCTCCTCGGCGATGGCGACTTTCGCATAGACTCAAATTCACTGCCGGGCGTCAACCCACCCACCCTCACTCGCCATAACAGTCAGGATGTTTTGGCGTTGCAGGTGATTAAAGACGCGGGAGCCAATACTCTGGATTTAGTTCAGGCAGTGGAACGGTTAATGGCAGAGCAGCAGCAAGCCTTGCCGCAGATTCAGCTGATTCAAGCTGAAACCCAAGCTGATTTTATCCAAGAAGCGACAACGGCCACCCTAGAAGCCTTGTTTGGGGCCATTATCTTGGCTATTTTGGTTATTTTTCCCTTTTTACGGAGTTGGCGAGCCACCCTGATAAGCGCGATCGCCATTCCTCTGTCATTGCTGGGAACGGCGATTATTTTGGCGATGTTTGGTCTCAATCTAGAGACATTGACCCTGCTGGCCCTAGCTCTAGTCATCGGCATTGTGGTGGATGATGCCATTGTGGATGTGGAAAATATTGCCCGCCATATCCAAGCTGGAAAACCCCCCAAAGAGGCCGCCCGCTTGGCGACGGACGAAATTGGGCTATCCGTCACCGCCACGACCTTTTCGATTGTGGTGGTGTTTTTGCCCATTGCTTTTTTGAGCGGTACCCTAGGGCAATTTTTTAGACCCTTTGCTCTGACCGTCTCCGCCGCTGTGCTTTTTTCGTTATTAGTGGCTCGCACGTTGTCTCCGGTCTTAGCTATTTTTTGGTTACGTCCTCAAAAAGAGAGTAGATTCTCTGTTTTTTTGCAGGGATTGGAACGCTTAACGAACGGTTATGAAAAACTTTTGCATTGGGCCTTGGGGCATCGTCGCTGGGTAATGGCGATCGCCGTGGGTAGTTTGGTGCTAGGGCTAGCCATTATTCCCTTCATTCCCCAGGGCTTAATCCCTGTGCTAGACCGGGGAGAATTTAATGTTGTTTTTCAGTCGGCTCAACCGCAACGGATTGCAACGACTCTATCTCCGCCCTCTAATGGCAGTTTCGAAAATGAAAAAACTGGGGCCTTTAGCTGGATGAATGACCTGGCGGCTTCCCCTGAGAGCTTTTTGTTGCGCCGGAGTCGTCGTCTGGCCGAAAAGCTAGAGCCGATTTTATTGGAAAATGCCCAGGTTGCTTCGGTATTTACCATTGCGGGGGTGCAGGGGAATCCCCTCAAGGGCAATATTTACGTCAAGCTCAAGGGTGATCGCCAGGTCACAACCCAAGCCGTGCAAACCCAAGTGCGGGGAGCCTTACCGACCTTGCCCAAGGTGACAACTCGGGTGGAAAATATTCCCTTTGTGCAAACGGGGGATGATACGCCGATCAAGCTGGCATTGATGGGAACGGATCTAGAACAATTGAAAACCACGGCGGAGACCCTTAAAACGAAGCTAATGACAGTGCCGGGTTTAATTCAAGTCACATTAAGCGGAAATCAAGCCTCTGGAGCAGAAATTGAACATTTTCAAGGACAACGAGCCGTTTATTTGAGTGCAAATTTGGCTCCCGACCAGGCCCTGGGTGATCTAACTCAACGGGTAATGGCGATCGCCACTGGGGTGATTCCCCCGACGATCAACCTGAAATTACAGGGAGAATCGGCGCGATTAGGGCCGGTATTTACTGAATTTGGTCTGGCTATACTTTTGTCCTTGGGGATGATGGCGGCTATTTTTTTGGGATTATTTAAGCGACTCTTAGAACCATTGGTCATTCTTTTATCCCTACCCCTGGCGATCGTGGGAGCCATGCTAGGGCTACTGGTAACCCAGAGCGAATTTGGCATCATTTCCTTGATGGGCTTGATTTTTTTACTAGGATTACTAAATAAAAATGCTGTTTTATTAGTCGATTATGCCAACCAACTGCGGGAACAGGGCTACGATCGCCAAGAAGCCCTCCTAGAAACGGGGCGAGTGCGGTTTCGTCCGATTTTGATGACTACCGCCTCCACGATTTTAGGGATGCTTCCCCTGGCCCTGGGGCTAGGGGCGGGGGCCGAACTACGACAGCCGATGGCGATCGCCATTATTGGGGGCTTGACAACGTCCCTTTTGCTGAGTTTATTGGTGGTGCCAGTACTCTATACCCTGCTGGAGGATCTGGGCTTTAGCCACGGCACACTAGCAGAGAAGCCTAAAATTAAGTAAAATCAACCCAGTTCAAAATCCCAGGAGAAAGCGATGATTTTACCCGGTACAACCGTGCGTGTGATTAATAGTGATGATACCTATTATCGCTTCGAGGGCCTCGTGCAACGCCTTAGCGATGGCAAAGCGGCGGTACTTTTTGAAAATGGAAATTGGGATAAACTGGTCACCTTTCAACTCCAGGAATTAGAAGCCGTTAATTTGCTGAAAAAATAAAGTTTGGGGTCAGGCTCTCAGAATTTTAGAGAGGAATTTTTGGGCTCTAGGGGATTCAGGATGATCAAAAAAGTCCTGCTTGTTTCTATCTTCTTCGATCTGACCCTGGTCCATAAAAATAACCCGATGGGCCACCTCTTTGGCAAAGCCCATTTCGTGGGTGACTACTACCATGGTCATGCCCTCCTGGGCCAATCCTACAATCACATCAAGGACTTCACTCACCATTTCCGGGTCTAGGGCTGAGGTGGGTTCATCAAACAACATCACCAAGGGATTCATGGCCAAGGCCCTGGCGATCGCCACCCGTTGTTTTTGCCCCCCGGATAATTGGGCGGGGTATTTGCTAATTTGCGAACCTAAGCCGACTCTAGTTAATAATTTCTCCGCATTGGCGATCGCCTCTTGCTTGGGACGCTTGAGAACCTTAATGGGACCGAGGGTTAAATTTTCCAGTACCGATAAATGGGGAAATAACTCAAAATGTTGGAAGACCATACCAACCCGTGAGCGCAGTTTAGGTAAATGTTTTTTGGCATCTCCCACGGAAATCTGATCGACTAGGATTTTACCCTGCTCAAAACTTTCTAGCCCGTTAATACATTTTATTAGCGTCGATTTTCCTGACCCCGACGGGCCGCAAATAACCACGACTTCGCCTTCTTTGACTTGGGTACTACAATTCTTCAAGACTTGGAAATCTTCATACCACTTAGACACATTTTCTAGGGTTATCATCGGTTCAGACGTCATTTTTACTGAGCTTTCTAGCTCGCAGGAATTCTAAGGGGAATTGGTTCGTTGGTAGGTCGCCTGCCAATTTACGGATCATGCCCTTTGGCATTTAACGGGAAAGTGAGCCATAGTAGTGCATTTCAGACTTTTTTACTTTTTTATGATCGTTTTTGGTATGATAACGCCTATCGTCTGCGGTTAACCGTGAATATATAGACCATTGTTTTAGTGTGGCGTGTGAGGAGTAATACTGTGAATACAGTTGATTTTAGTGGTCGTCCCTTCCACTTTATCGGAATTGGGGGGATTGGTATGTCTGCTTTAGCCTATGTCTTGGCGAAGCGCCAATTTTTAGTTTCTGGTTCCGATATCCGCTCAAGCCACATTACCGAGCGGCTAAAACTGGTGGGTGCTCATGTTTTTAATCAGCAAGATGCCAAGAATTTAGATTTTTTTCAATCGGTGCAGGTTCACAGCTATGCCAAGTTACCCCTAGGAGTTGGGGGGACGGCGACCTTGCCCGAATCGATCACCCTCGGGGATTCCTCCCATCAAAATGGCAACGGACACTATCAGTCTCCAGTGCTCCCCCAGGTGGTCTGCTCCACCGCGATTGGTCATCAAAATACAGAGTATCAAGGGGCGATCGCCAAGAAATGCCCCATCTTCCATCGTTCGGATATTTTGGCGGCGCTGATCGAGCAATACCACAGCATTGGAGTCGCGGGAACCCACGGTAAAACCACCACCAGTAGTTTGATTGGCTATATTTTGCTCCAGGCGGGGTTAGACCCGACCATCATCATTGGCGGTGAAGTCGATGCTTGGGAGGGCAATGCTCGGTTGGGCCACAGCAACTATTTAGTCGCTGAAGTAGATGAATCCGATGGCTCCCTGTGCAAACATCATCCCCAAATTGGCGTTGTCACCAATATTGAGCTCGATCATCCCGACCATTACGCCGACCTGGAGGCGGTGGTTGATATTTTTTATAGTTTTGAATCTCACTGTCAAACCCTGATCGGCTGTGTGGATTGTGAGGTGGTGCGGACTCGTCTTGCTCCAGCCATTTCCTATAGTCTGAACCCTGACCAAGATGCTGATTACCATGCCAAGGCGATCACGCCCCAAGCCCAGGGGACTCAAGTCGAGGTTTGGGAACGGGGGCATTGTTTGGGCACGATTCTGGTGAGCCTACCGGGTCGTCACAATGTCAGTAACTCGCTGGCCGCGGTGGCGGTGGCGCGCTTATTGGATATTGAGTTTGAGGTGATTGCCCAGGCGATCGCCAGTTTTGGGGGAGCCAAACGCCGCTTTGAATGCAAAGGTTATTGCAATGGCATCACCTTCATTGATGATTATGCCCATCATCCCAGTGAATTATTGGCGACCCTCGCCGCCGCCCGTCAGAAGGTAGACCACGGTAAACATGAACGGGTGGTGGCAATTTTTCAACCCCATCGCTACAGTCGAACCCATACCTTTTTAGCCGAATTTGCCCAGTCGTTTCGGGATGCGGATTTAGTTATTTTGACGGATATTTATAGTGCGGGAGAAAGTAATCCCCATAATCTCCAGGGGGAGGACCTGGCTCGAGCCGTCAGTCAACATCATCCGAGGGTCATTTATCAGCCCTCATTGGGTGAACTTAGCCAATTTTTACCAAAGATTTTATCCTCCGGGGATATTGCTCTGTTTTTGGGCGCTGGCAACCTCAATCAACACATTGCCCACGTGATGGCCGCCTGTGCCTAGGCGGGGAACCCGGCTTGCTTTCCTCAGTCAATGGGGCTAACCTCCGTTGAGATTCCTCCTCCTCTATTTTATTGATGTCATTCTCCTGTTCACCTTCGAGTTTTTTATGATGCTCTCCACTGCACCCCGTTCCATCTCGACTCTGATTCAGTCCCATATTTCCTTGGCCGACTTCACCACCTATCGCGTCGGAGGGCTAGCAGAATGGTACACATCTCCGCGGACACGGGACGAATTATTCACCGCCTTTGAATGGCTCCAGGGTCAGGATTTGCCCCTAACGCTCCTAGGGGCAGGATCTAATTTACTAGTTAGTGACCATGGGATTTCTGGCTTAGTAGTCAGTACTCGTTACCTGCGGGGGAGTCATTTTGAGCTAGAGCAGGGGCGGATTACGGTGGCGGCCGGGGAGCCGATCGCCAAAATTGCTTGGCAAGCGGCCAAACGAGGCTGGCAAGGGCTGGAATGGGCGGTGGGAATTCCGGGCACCATCGGGGGCGCAGTTGTCATGAATGCGGGAGCCCATAACCAATCCACCTCCGATGCCTTGGTCCGCGCGACCGTTCTATCGCCCGATGGAGAATTGCAGATTTTATCGGCCCAGGAGTTGGGCTTTGGCTATCGGACGTCTTCCCTCCAAGGCGATCGCCGTTTGGTGATTGATGCGACCTTTCAACTCAAAACGGGCTGTGAACGCGAAGCAATCATGGCTCAGACGACCCGAAATCTCCACCAGCGCAAGAATTCCCAACCCTACGATAAACCTAGTTGCGGCAGTGTTTTTCGTAATCCCACGCCCCAGTACGCCGCCCGTCTGATAGAAACCCTGGGCTTAAAGGGCTATCGCATTGG
The DNA here is from genome assembly GCA_041750255.1 of Synechocystis sp. Classification (GTDB taxonomy): domain Bacteria; phylum Cyanobacteriota; class Cyanobacteriia; order Cyanobacteriales; family Microcystaceae; genus Synechocystis. Next base: position 4,644 of record JBGSZT010000102.1, on the reverse strand, counting down.
CGGAGCAGAGGTTTCCCACCGCCATGCCAATTTTATTTTGAATGCGGGGAATGCCAAGGCCCAGGATATTTTCAATTTGATTCACCATGTTCAAGCCCAGGTCAGCGCCCAATTTTCGTTGTTATTGGAGCCGGAAGTTAAGATTCTAGGACATTTTTCGTAGGCTAAGGTAAAAAAAGATGTGATGTCCGCTCACCCTTTTTTGCCATGAAATTTGTTGATGAATATCGGGATGCTGAGCTCGTGCAAAAGTATCGTCAGGCGATCGCCGCTGAGGTTAGCCGACCCTGGACCATTATGGAAATCTGTGGTGGCCAGACCCATGCCATCGTTAAATATGGGCTTGATACGCTATTGCCCGCAGAACTCACGCTGATCCATGGCCCGGGGTGTCCCGTCTGTGTGACTCCCATCGAGATTATCGACCAAGCCCTCCGGCTGGCCCGTCAGCCTGAGCTAATTTTTTGTTCCTTTGGGGATATGCTCCGGGTGCCGGGAAGCACAGAAGATTTATTGACAGTCAAGGCCCAGGGCGGCGACGTGCGCATGGTCTATTCTCCCCTGGATGCGCTCCAGTTGGCGATCGCCAATCCTCAAAAAGCGGTGGTTTTTTTTGCCGTCGGCTTTGAAACAACGGCTCCAGGGACGGCCATGGCGGTTTATCAGGCCAAACAGCGGGGCATTACTAATTTTTTCATCCTCTGTGCCCATGTGTTGGTGCCCCCGGCCATGGAGGCAATTTTAGCGGCTGCCGACTCTCGGGTTCAGGGATTTTTGGCGGCGGGCCATGTCTGCACCGTGATGGGATTTGACGACTACCAGGCGATCGCCGAGCGCTACCAAGTGCCGGTCATCGTAACCGGATTTGAGCCGGTGGATATCCTCCAGGGGATTTATGCCTGCGTCCGCCAATTAGAACGCGCCGAGGCAACCTGCGGAAATCACTACCAACGCTTTGTCAACCGTAGCGGCAATCTGCCGGCCCAGCAGTTGATGCAGGAAGTCTTTCGGGTGGTAGATAGACCCTGGCGGGGCCTGGGAGAGATTCCCCAGAGTGGACTGGAGTTGAGCGCGGATTATGAACCCTGGTCGGCCCAGGTACAATTTGCCGACCTCTGGCAAGAGCATCCCCTAGCGCCCAGCTCAACGGACTGTATTAGTGGCGAAATTCTCCAGGGCAAAAAAGTTCCCTCCCACTGCCCGGCCTTTGGCACAACCTGTACGCCGGAGCATCCCCTGGGCGCCCCCATGGTCTCATCGGAAGGCGCCTGTGCCGCCTATTATCGCTATCGCAATTAAGACAAAAACGGCGATCGCCAGCCCAAGAAAGCCATTATCCTCGGTATTCATGCCCGCTGGGTCTTCAAAATAAATGGGAGAGGGGGGAGGCTTGATTTTCTTGCTCGGCAGGCTTTGCACATAGCTGGGACCTTGGGCATCGGCTTGACTCAGATCGGGGATTTCTGTCATCCACTCCTTGGGCCGGGCCAGGCTAGGGGCTTCTAGGATAAACAACACCTGCTTGCTTTGCTTACGGCAATCGGCCTGGGGATGGCGAGTCAATTTGCGACAGAGAGTTTTAGCCTCCGGCAGTTGACCGGCGGCTTGGTAGGCCATCACCAACCAAAGTTGTACCTCACCGCCACTGCGAGAGCCGAGGGGCGTGAGTTTTGCCGCCGCTTCAAAGTCCGTAATGCTTTGGCGGTATTGACCATTATCAAAGGCGATTTTGCCCCGCTCAAATTGTTCGACGAAGTTAGTTTCACTATCCATGGCAGAGCCGTCTACATCCCCATGATTTCATAACCCGCATCGACATAAATGATTTGCCCGGTGATGCCGCTGGCCAAGTCACTGGCTAAAAAGGCGGCGGTATTACCGACTTCGAGGGGGGTCACGGTGCGTCGCAACGGTGCTTTTTCTTCCACATGATGGATCATCTCTAAAATACCGCCCACCCCAGAGGAGGCGAGGGTACGAATTGGCCCAGCGGAAATGCCATTGACGCGGATATTCTCAGGACCTAACTCGGCGGCCAGGTAACGAACCGTCATTTCTAGGCCCGATTTGGCAATTCCCATCAAGTTATAGTTGGGGATCACCTTCACCCCCCCCAGGTAGGTCAAGGTAATGATACTGCCACCCTGTTTCATCAAGGGTTTAGCCGACTGAGCCAAACGTCCCAGGGAATAAGTACTGATTTCTAGCGCCCGCTGAAAAGCCTCACGGGAAATATCAGTAAAGTTGCCGGTGAGGCCTTCTTTGTCGGCAAAGGCCAGGCAATGAATCAAAATATCTAGTTTTTCCCATTTCTCGGCGATCGCCGTAAAACAGTCTTGAATTTGCGAATCGTTTTGCACATCACAGGGCAAAATCAGGGACGGGTTCAGAGGTTCGACCAACTCCCGTACTTTTTTCTCAAAGCGATTCTTTTCATCGGGTAAATAATTAACCGCTAGCTCTGCTCCAGCTTGGTGAAGCTGTTGGGCAATGCCCCAGGCAATGGAGCGATTATTGGCGATTCCGGTGACAAAGGCAGTTTTACCGCTTAAATTTAACATAATGTTTTTAGAACTCATCTATACTCAAAAGATACCGGGGTTTAAAGCCCTAATCTATAAATATAAGCCTCGTCGGTGATGGTCAAATCTAAATCTAGCAAACTTCAACGCTCGCCTTATTTGCGCCGGAGAAATTTCCCGGGTCTTTTGATCGCGCTCACCCTCGTTGTTTATCTCCTGCGGGGTCTGGGGATTCTGACCTTTATGCCTGGAGCCATCATCCTCGTTCTCCTGCTGGCTAGTGTGATCGGGATACTAATCTATGGCATTGATCTGACCCGCCGTTGGTAAAAAAAGCTCTCTTTGTTTTTAGCGTAGCCCTTGTTTTTAGGGCAATGTTGCGAGTCTGCGCCGAGGAAACTATATACTTGGAAAATGAGCCGCGCCGAGATATTTCAAGTGAGTATCTCTCCTTAATCTCAATGGGTTCAGCCGCCATTGCCCATTTATTTATTAGTTACCTATGACCGGAAAAGTTCTAGAAAGTAATCCTAAGGGTCTTTTAGTCCTCATTCTTCCCCTCGCCACCGCCATGGTGCTACTCTACAAAGCTTGGCGCATTATTCTGGTGATCGGGGTATTAATCATGGCCTGGACGGCGTGGGATACCTACCAATGGCAAAAAAAATGCACCCGCATTGACCCGATATTCAACCAATTGGTTCGCACCAATCAAGGCATGGTTACTAAGAATGATTTGATTAATCAAGGCATCGCCCAAGGCCGTGCCGCCCAACGCTACCTCAACGATAAGGTCGCAGAGTACGGGGCCTATCAACGCACCGTTCAGGGAATGCCTATCTATTATTTCATCACCTCCTCAACCCTGGGCACTATTTTTGATGACAGTGAACCGGAGGACGCGGAAGTGGATAATAGTTCTCCCCAACTCAGTGCCGCCACAACTTTGCCGGTTGAACTTTCTGCCCCCCAACCCGAGGCGTGCGCGAAGCGTGCCCTTGGCATCGCCACTGAACCCGCCGAGTCATCCCCTAACACCACTCCCTTTTCCAGTTTGGCGGAAATTAAAGAAGAACGAAAACAGGTGCCGTTGGTTGAGCCGCCGTCTTTGTCCCCGGAGGAAACCTCCCCGCCAACCCTTGAGCTGATTCAATCCGAGCTAGCCAAACGTTTGGATACCACCTCCAGCACCATTGCCCGCCGCAAGGACTCCCCAGATTTTAGCAAATGGAGCCAAACCAAAGACCCTGACGGCTGGAGTTGGAGCTATGAACCGGACAGCAAGCTTTTCAAAACAGTTTGATTAATGTTCTAGGTTAGAAAAAAAGGCGGCAACGTCATGGCTTCCTTTCTTTTTGACAAAATCTTCTGGTTCAATTTTCAACTTTGGCTCTAAAATTCAGCAACAGTGACGTTTTGCAAACTCGAAGGTAAAAAGAATTATGGGGAATGAACGTGTACCCGTCGGTATCATCGGAGCCTCAGGCTATGGCGGGATTCAACTGGTGCGGCTGTTGTTGGAGCATCCCCAAGTTGAGCTAGTTTACCTTGGGGGTCATAGCAGTGCGGGCAAGGCCTACTCCGAAATCTATCCCCATTTGACCCATGCTCTGAATCTAAAAGTTGAACCCATCGACCTAGAGGTGATCGCCGCCCGTTGTCAGGTGGTTTTTTTGGGACTCCCCAACGGCTTAGCCTGCGAGATGGCCCCAGTCTTGCGCGAAAAAGGTTGCAAAGTGCTGGATTTATCAGCAGATTACCGATTTAGGGACTTAAACACCTATACTGAATGGTACAAAAAAGACCGCACCGATACCAAACTAGCGGCGAAATCGGTTTATGGTTTACCCGAACTCTATCGAGACAAGATTAAATCAGCCCAGCTTATCGGTTGTCCCGGTTGCTATCCCACGGCGAGTTTATTAGCCCTTTCTCCTCTGCTCAAACAGGGTCTAATTGACCCAGAAACCGCCATTATTGATGCTAAATCAGGAACCTCCGGGGGTGGACGGGACCCTAAAATCAATACATTGCTAGCGGAAGCAGAGGGGTCATTAGGGGCCTATAGTGTCGCTAAACATCGACATACCCCAGAAATCGAGCAAATATGTCGTGATCTGGC
>JBGSZT010000101.1:0-14185 GCA_041750255.1 Synechocystis sp. | reverse complement strand
TGAAATCAGAACTAGAACAGGTAGCCTAAAGCCCTGGTTCCCTTACCATCTCGTACTTCCGTTCAGCTTTTTCCAGGGGTTGAGCAATTTTCCCATGCTGTTTTCTCGCTCCTCTATTCAAAATTAGTCCAAACTCCAGTATATTTAGTACTTCATACATGATTAGAATGCCCACCTAGCAAACCGTTAAGCCTTTTTCACTACAACAAATCACCACCAGTGCTTTTCACAAATCTGCTAAGTACTAGGGCTTTTTAGTAGGATTATTGGCGATGATATGTAGATCAACTTGGGGCAAAACCTGCATTAACCGCTGAACAATTGAGCCTTTAATCATCAGGGTCCAGCGGGAGCGACGAGTTTCTCCCAAAACAATTTGTGTAATATGTTGTTCCGCAGCAACGGCAAGAATAACAGAGACGACATTGTCTGATTCTACCCGCAAAAACTCTCCTTCAAATTCCTCGCAAAGGCGTTTACACGTCTCAATATGAAGTGTCTCACTTTTAGAAAGAAATTGATGGGGATGGGAAACAAAAAGAACGTAAAACCGACCATGCATTTGATTGGCAATGCGTGCTCCCCGCCGTAGTAACTGAATGGAGTTAGGGTAGGTTGAAATACAAATTAGAATTCGCTCTTGGATGTTGCAATAATTATCAGAATGACTTTCTCGACCATTTTCCTTAATGTTATCGGCAACTTCCCGTAGGGCCAATTCCCTCAGGGGGATCAAGTTTTGACGGTGAAAAAAGTTTTGTAAAGCCTGCTCAATTTTTTCCGGAGCATAGATTTTTCCCTCCTTAAGTCGCTCTTGTAGGGTTTCCGGAGTGACATCTATCACCACCACTTCATCCGCTTCATCTAGCAGGCGATCAGGAACCCGTTCCCGGACTACAACGCCGGAGATTTTATAGACTAAGTCGTTTAAGCTTTCTAAATGCTGGATATTAATGGTGGAGTAGACATCAATGCCTGCGTCTAGGATTACCTCCACATCTTGATAACGTTTCTCTCGTTGAGAAGTCGGAATATTGGTATGGGCTAATTCATCTATGAGCACTAACTGGGGTCTGCGTTCAATCACTCCATCGGTGTCCATTTCAGTCAAAGTACGCCCCTGCCGGCTTATGCTTTTTAGGGGAATTTTTTCTAGCCCAATCGCCTTCTCCACCGTATCTGCTCTACCGTGGGTTTCTAGAAGCCCGATCACAACATCGATTCCCTCTTGCTTAAGCTGTTGAGCTTCTTCCAACATGCGATAGGTTTTACCTACTCCCGGGGCCATACCGATAAAAACTTTGTGTTTACCTCGCCGGGGAGAAGAACCTGCCTGGGAAATGGGATACATAGATTTGAAAACTTTAGATTTTAAACATTATCGAGGGCCATATTCAGCGTCAGGACATTGATGCCAGGATCACCAAAAATCCCCAGGAAGCGCCCCTCTGTATTTTGAACAATTAGCGATTGCACTTTGTTTACCGGCAGCCCCCGGACTCGGGCAACTCGCTCCACTTGGACTGCGGCCGCAGCGGGAGAAATGTGGGGATCAAGGCCAGAACCGGAGGAATAGAGCAGATCGGCGGTGGGTTCAACGCCGAAGGACTTTAGACGTTGAGCTTCTCCTTCAATCCGCTTTAGCAGTTCAGGGTTGTATGGCGCTAGGTTACTACCACCGGAGAGCCCTGTAGGGTCAGCCTCTTTACCTTCGCTATAGTCAATGGTGCTAGGGCGACTCCAGAAATATTTATCCGCCGTAAAAGTTTGACCAATCAAGGCTGAACCAACCACGTTGCCTTGGGGATTGGTTAATAGACTGCCGTTAGCTTGGAACGGAAAAGCCGTTTGGCCAATGAAAAAAATTAACAGAGGATAGAGAAAAGCGGTCAAAATCCAAAGAGTTGCGATACTGCGGATGCTAAAAATTAGGTCTTGCATGGGTTGAAAAAGTGGTAAAAATCTTAGGTTTAAGGAGTCGAATTTTGGGAATTTTTCAGACAATAGAATTTTGGAAACTAAAACTTTTCAGGTTGCACAATGACCATGACCAAGTAAATGGCCAGAGCCAGAACCAAGAGACCGAGCAGACCCAGGGCGAAGGCTGTACCTCGAGGCATTACCTTATCAGTTGCGGCATAAACCATAGGGACGATCGCCGTATTGAGGACAAGGCCAAGGAGAATGATGCGGGAAAACTTAGGTGGTTTATATCTCATGGGAAACAGATTTTGTAAATGTTGTTGATTGAGTTGTGAATGATTCAGAAGCCTCTATTTAATGGGCTTAAAACCGTGTCACCGCCGACAGCCCCACATCAATCACCTTGATAGCAATGAATGGTGCGATGATGCCTCCAAGACCGTAGATGAGGATATTACGTCGGAGCAATTGATTAGCCGTGAGCGGACGAAACTCAATTCCTTTGAGGGCCAAGGGAATTAAGGCAGGAATGATCAAAGCATTGTAAATCAAAGCGGAAAGCACCGCCGTGCGGTGACTACTGAGAGCCATAATATTGAGTGCTTCGATGCCCGCTGCCCCAAACATTGCTGGAATAATGGCAAAGTATTTAGCAATATCATTGGCTAGGGAAAAGGTAGTCAATGCACCCCGGGTAATCAAAAGTTGTTTGCCAATGGTAATCAAGTCAATTAGTTTGGTAGGGTCAGAATCAAGATCCACCATGTTTGCTGCTTCCTTGGCCGCCTGGGTGCCGGAGTTCATAGCCACCCCCACATTGGCTTGGGCTAGGGCTGGAGCATCATTGGTACCATCCCCAGTCATAGCCACCAGTTTTCCTTGGGATTGCTCAGTTTGGATGACCTGAATTTTATCTTCGGGGGTCGCTTCCGCCACAAAGTCATCTACCCCTGCTTCCTCGGCAATGACTGAAGCCGTAATGCGGTTATCCCCCGTCAGCATGACGGTACGGACTCCCATGCGACGCAGTTGGTCAAACCGTTCTCGGATACCAGGTTTGATAATATCTTTGAGATAAATTACCCCGTAGATATCATTATTTCGGCAAACCGCTAGGGGGGTGCCTCCCAGTCTAGAAACCCTTTCAAAGGCTGTATCCAGTGCTGTGGTAGCTTTGCCGCCCCGGGAACGAACAAATCCTTTGATGGCATCTACTGCCCCTTTTCTGATCTCGCTCCCATCGCCTAAGTCAGTGCCACTCATGCGGGTACGCGCAGAAAAGTCCACTCCTTCCGCCTTGTTTTTATCAAAATCAACCGTTGCCCCCATTTTTTCCGCTAGGCGTACAATTGATTTACCTTCTGGGGTCGTGTCAAATAAACTAGCCGCTAGGGCGATCGTTGCCACATCCGCCTGACTGTAACCGTTGATGGGAATAAACTCCTCCGCTAAACGATTTCCCAAAGTGATGGTGCCGGTTTTGTCTAGAATAAGGGTGTTAATATCCCCGCAAGCTTCCACCGCTCGCCCCGACGTGGCAATAACATTAAATTGGGCTACGCGATCCATTCCCGCAATGCCGATTGCACTGAGCAATCCACCGATAGTAGTGGGAATTAATGCCACCAGTAAGGCCACCAGAATAGTTATACCCACAGGACTTTTGGCATAGTTGGCGATCGGGGGCAATGTGGCCACCACAATCAAAAAGACCAAAGTTAAAACAGCAAGTAAAACTGTTAGGGCAATCTCATTAGGCGTTTTGGTTCGCTCGGCCCCTTCCACCAGGGCTATCATGCGGTCGATGAAGCCTTTACCCGGATCGGAAGTAACTTGTAGGATTAGCTCGTCGGAGATAATGCGGGTTCCCCCGGTAACGGAACTGGCCACATCTGATCCCGGTTCCTTCAATACGGGGGCGGATTCACCGGTAATGGCCGACTCATCCACCGAGGCGACCCCCTCCATCACTTCCCCATCGGTGGGAATAATATCTCCAGCAATTACCTTGATGCGATCGCCGCGCCGTAGGCTAGTGGAACTGACTTCTTTGATGGCACCATTAGGCTGTATGCGTCGAGCCACCGTATCAGAGCGAGTGGATTTTAGGGCATCGGCCTGGGCTTTCCCCCGTCCTTCCGCCACGGCCTCGGCGAAGTTAGCAAATAGTACAGTGAAAAATAAAATCAGCGTGATCAAGCCGTTATAAAGGGCCGCCCCCTCACTTTGATCCGTTCCAAATAGATTGGGATTGAGGGTCAATATTGCTGTAACCAAGGTGCCAACCCAAACAATAAACATGACTGGGTTTTTAACCATCACCCGGGGGTCAAGCTTAAGAAAGGCAGACACCAAAGCCCGCTGATAAAGATCAGCCATATTCGCTTTGGGAGTATGTTTCCGTTGCTGACGTGGCCCGCCGGGTTGTTTGAGGGGAAGGATAGATTGTGTCATCGGTCTGAGCGATAAATAAAAGGTTTACTGTTCATGGATTTCGCCATTGACAGGTTGGTCGTTACCTAGAAATTGAAGGCGCTGGCCACGGGGCCGAGTACTAAGACCGGCAGAAAAGTCAATGCCCCCAGAATCAAAATGGAACCCGCTGTCACCCCGGTAAATAAGGGGGTGTCGGTGCGGAGAGTCCCGTCAGTTTCAGGAACCGGCTGTTTGCGGGCCATACCGTCTGCTAAAAGCACTAAGGCCACAATGGGCACATAGCGACCAGCCAAGAGGGAGACACTAGCGCTGAGGTTCCACCAGAGGGTGTCGTCCCCTAGGCCTTCAAAACCAGAACCGTTATTGGCAGCGGCGGATGCGTACTCATAAACCACCTGGGAAATGCCGTGGAAGCCTGGGTTACTAATCCCGGAGAGGGTCTCGGGAAAAGCCAGGGTGATGGCGGCGGGGATGAGGATAACAATGGGATGGACGAGCAAAATCAAGCTGGCTAGGACAATTTCACGTTTTTCAATCTTGCGACCCAAAAATTCGGGGGTACGCCCCACCATTAACCCCGTCAGAAATACAGTGAGGATTAAAAAGATGAACAGATAGGCAGTGCCTGTCCCTTGGCCACCCCAGACAATTTGTAAAAATAGATTGGAAAGGGTGACAAAGCCTCCGGGTGGCATCAGGGAGTCGTGTAAGCCGTTGATAGCACCACACATTGTTCCTGTGGTGGTAACGGCCCAAAGGGCGGTGAGAAAAGGGCCAAAACGGGTTTCTTTTCCTTCTAAGTTGGGTTGTGAGCTACCTAGCACCTGATTAACTAAAGGGTTACTCTGGTACTCCCCCACGGCGACAATGACGATGAACGCCCCATAGATGATGAATACCATCCAGAAAATTAGCCAGCCCTGTTTGGGATTGCCAATCATGTGCCCATAGGTGAGAATTAGCCCCCCCGGAATGACCAACATAATTACCGTTTCAACCAGATTGCTGAAATTATTAGGGTTTTCAAAGGGATGAGCGGAATTGATCCCAAAAAATCCGCCGCCGTTTTCCCCGAGCTGTTTAATGATTTCAAAGTGGGCCACAGGGCCACGGGCAATGAACTGGGTAGCCCCTTCTAGGGTGGTGACCTGGGCTGGCCCTGCCAAGGTTTCGGGGACTCCCGCAATGAGCAGGGCGATCGCCCCGACAATGGAAATGGGTAACAAAATCCGGGTAATGGACACGATCAAATCAGTGTAAAAATTCCCCAAAGGTCGCCCCGTTAGACCACGAATAAAGGCGATCGCCACTGCAATCCCCGTCGCGGCCGAGGTGAACATCAAAAACCCCAATGCCCCCACTTGGCTGAAATAGCTATAAGTGGTTTCGCCGGAGTAATGTTGCTGGTTGGTGTTGGTGGTAAAGGAAATGGCCGTGTGTAGCGCCAAGTCCCAACTGGGAGCAGATAAGCCGGTGGAATTGAGGGGTAATAGGCCTTGGAACATCAAAATCAGGTAAACCATCACGATCATGATCAAGTTACTGACCAGCACAGCCCGTACATATTGAGCGCCCCCCATGGACTGACTATTGAGGAGACCAGAACTAGCAAAGATGATCCGTTCCAGCGGGGAAATTATTCGATCAAGCCAGGTCTTTTCCCCCAGGAATACTTGGGCCATGTAGCGCCCCAGCAGGGGGGAGATAATGACGAAAATCACCAATATCAAACCGATTTGAAAAAAACCTTGTAGCATAAAGCAATAAAAATCAAAGGAACAAAAATTTACCCGATCACCAAAATAAAGCCACTAAGTAGGAGGAGGTAATTAAACTTACAATAGCTTTCACTCGCTTTGAGTCACCACAAGGGTTTTAGCTATATCTATCTTATATTTTATTCATCTCTCCTACTTACCAAAGAGTTTTTTGTGCTTAAGTGACAAAATTTTTCTTAAAGCATCTAAGCTCTAAAATGTTATTTAAAACATCGGAAGCGTAGGGGTTAATGGCGATCACCAGTAGTAAATCTCCTTCTTTAACCGTTGGGTTTTCATGGAAATAGAGAAGTTTTTGGTCTCTGATTAGGCCTAGAAAATGACATTCCTTGGGCAAGTCAATCCGTTGTATGGGCTTACCCAAATGGACGCTATTAAAGTAGATATGGGAGGTTAATATGTGGGCTTCCATCGGAATTCTCCCTAGGCAAAACAGAATCTTGGATATCTCTATTCTGATGCTTGTCTCCCAAAAAGTACAAGGTATAGAAGCAGGTTTATGGCAAAAATATACGCCTTTATCTAAACGGTTTTATCTCTATCGTTTAGGAATTCTTTAAATATCTATATCATTTGGTATATTTCCCAATGACCATTCCCTTCCCTGATTAAAAATGGTTGACAATTGAACAACGGTGAGCAAAATCATCAATGCGAAAAGTTTAGTCATTTTGATCAGTTCCCATGCCCATCTTTTCCCTACAATCCGACTGGCAAAAGACATTTTGGCTAATTGTGGCCCTATTCGTGATGGTAATTTGCTTGGAATACAGCACGCCCCCGCCCTATGTTTTTGGCTATTTATACATCGGTGCAGTGCTATTGGCCAGTCGCAAGTTGGGACGCCGGGCTACCCGCTGGGTAACGACCATCGCCATTGTCTTGACCCTATTAAATTTGTTTATTCCGGGGTTAGAGCCGATTACATCCGTTACCATCGCTAACCGTACCATTGCAGTAATGGCCCTGGTGGTGACAGGATGGATGAGCGACCGCCTCCAGTTTTACGAAAAGGAAATCATCCACCAGCAAGCGCAAATCATTGCCCGAGACCAATTGGCCCGGATGCGGGAAGATTTTGTTTCAACTTTAACCCACGACCTTAAAACCCCCTTGCTAGGCGCGATCGAAACCCTTAATGCCCTAGATGCTGAACATTTTGGCCCTATCACCTCGGCCCAGCACCGGGCGATCGCCATTATGGCCCGTAGTCACCGCACCACCCTGCAATTAGTCGAAACCCTGATGGATGTTTACCGCAACGACAGCGAAGGATTGCGCCTTCGCCTAACAGAAGTAGATGTTGTTGCCCTGGCAGAAGAAACCATTATGCAACTCACCGCCTTGGCAACTTCCCGGCAGGTGCATATTCGTCTGCACCAAGGAGAATCTGACTTTCGCCAGCCCTGTTGGGTAACGGCGGATATTCTGCAATTACGGCGGGTATTGAGTAACCTAATCGCCAATGCCATCCATCATTCCCTAAGAAATACCCTGGTTGAAGTGATTATTCAACGCCAAGGAAATGATTGTATAGTGCAAGTAACTGACCAGGGACAGGGCATTGCCAGTGGTGAAATCCCTCACCTATTTGATTGTTTTTATCAAGGGGATAGTAACCGCCAAGCTAAAGGCACAGGACTGGGGCTTTACCTAAGCCGTCAGATTATTGAAGCCCATGGCGGTACCATTTGGGCCCAAGCCCACCCGACTCGGGGGGCAATATTTGCTTTCCGCCTACCGGCCCAGTCCCAAGTCCAGGACAATGCCTTGATGATGCGTGCCTTTGATCCTTTATGATTCCTAAGCCGATCTCCATTCTCTTAGTTGAAGACGATGAGTTATTTCGTCTGGGGCTATTAACTCGCCTCAAACAGGAATCCACCCTGGAGGTTACCGCTGAAGCGGAGGACGGGGAAACGGCGATCGCCCTAGTCAATCAACGGACTTTTGACCTGGTTATTTTAGATATTGGCCTACCCGGCATTGGGGGCATTGAAGCCTGTCAGCAAATTAAACAACACCATCCCCACCTCCCGGTCTTAGCCCTGACGTCCCATAACAAACCCGCCCTAATCGCCCGCTTGATAGAAGCGAAGGCCCAAGGCTACTGCGTCAAAGGGATTCCCGCCGAATCCTTGGTGCTGGCCATCCGTTCCCTTGCCGCCGGAGCTACTTGGTGGGATGCCATTGCGTCGCAGGAAATTCAGGCGACATTCCAAACCCACTCCCTTGAGAGCGACCCCTCTGGGAACAATATTCATTCCCCTACTGACACCAACGAACTGGCGACATTGACCAAGCGTGAACACGAAATTTTAGCCTTGATGGTTAAAGGTCAAAGCAACCAAGAAATTGCCAAGACCCTTTTCATTGCCCCCGGTACTGTGCGAGTCCATGTCCACACCATTCTCCAAAAACTGGACGTGCGCGATCGCACCCAGGCTGTCATCCTTGCTCTGCAAAAGGGATTATCAGTCAATTCTTAGATGAGATAGGGTTCAGGACAGAAAAAGGGAAAAAAGAGACGCTAAGGAAAAGAAAAAGTCTGTGACCTGTGCCTATTACCTTTGAACTATCGAACATTTGCGAGGATGTTAAAAACTGTATTCATCACATCCGTCTCTACATTTCAAAAAAGTTGGTCAATACTGGTCAGTTCTTGTGGGAAGAGGATATAGAGCATTAGGAATCGAAGTAAAAAATGGTATTTTATGGTTTTGGATTGGTACTCATGCAGAATATGACAAGCTGATTAACAATATCCGCTAAACGGTGAGCAAATAAAGCAAGGGTTAGGCATTGGCGCACCGCGTAGCAGATCTCTATCGAGATCGCCTTGAACCCAGAACTAGATTTAATGATAAGGTTCTGGGATGTTTGACAATATCTGTAAATTTCTAGCAGAAAACTTCTCCGAAGACTACGCCACTTGGCTATTGGGGAAATCCCTCTCCCTGACAACACTCAGTCCGAAGGAACTCTCCTTGGAGCCCATTCGGGCTGATTCCCTAATTCTGGAACAGTCCGACGACATGGTTCTGCACCTAGAATTTCAGACCGAACCGGATGAGACCATGGGCTTTCGGATGTTGGACTATCGGGTGCGGGTACATCGACGTTTCCCCTACAAAGCCATGTACCAAGTGGTCATTTACCTAAAGAAAACCGGGTCTGCCTTGGTCTACCAAGATAATTTTCAATTGGGAGAAACCAGTCATCGCTATCGCGTCATTCGCCTCTGGGAAGAATCACCAGAGCCTTTTTTGAACAGTCCGGGGTTATTTTACCCCTTGCGGTCTTGACCCAAAGCCAAGATGCCACAGAACGATTGCGGGAAGTTGCCCTAGCCCTAGATACAATTGAAGACAGAAGAGTGAAAGCCAACTTGACCACCGCCGCCGCTATCTTTGGGGGATTGTTGGTTAAGCCGGAATTGATTAGGAGTATATTACGGAGCGAAATCATGAAAGAATCCGCCGTTTATCAAGAAATTTTGCAGGAAGGAGAACAACGAGGCCTTCTCAAAGGCAAGTTAGAAGGAGAAAAACAGGGTCTTCTTAAAGGAGAGCAACAGGGTCTTCTTAAAGGCAAGCTAGAAGGCAAATTAGAAGGAAAGCTGGAGGTTGCTCAAAAACTACTCGAAAGGGGATTATCCTTGACGGAGGTTATGAGTCTGACGGGATTGAGCGCTGATGTCCTAAAGCTCGCCTCTGCACCCCATGACTCATGAAAATCCTGCGCTCTTGTAATGCGTGATTAAAAAATCAATCAATTTCGTCATCTGGATTTATTTCTAGGGCACCTAGCATTTCTGCCTCTTCAGCGGCGATCGCCTGAGTCTAGGCACTGGGAAACAATCTCCCCTTAGCAATATTCATACTTAATCAAGCCAGCCCTTGGGAATACCGAAGCTTTCTAGCTCTTAGACATGTTCACGGGCGATCGCCTGGCGGTGTCGGGAGCCGATTTACTCAAAGCAACCTTAGTGAAATTGGAGGCGGAAACCTTGACCTCCATTCCCCAAAATTCTGAGGAGGCGACCTACGCCCGCCTACTGCAATTTGCAACTAAACCCTGAGTTTCAAGCTTCGAGACAAAGTTAGTCCTTAAAAAGTTAACATTCAACTCTCGTACTAGGCGACAAAAATGGGCAATGGGAGGGATTTTTAGGCGATCGCCCGTGGTAACTAGGACAATTTCACGGCGGAGGTCTTGGCTAGAGCCTAGCAAGGGAGCCAAGGGACGCACGGCGAGGGTCGGGTCTTGGCGCGCTTCCATCAGAGCAGTTTGGGGCAGGAGGGCCAGCATTTCTCCATGGCGTACCACGCCCCGAAAGGCGTCCAGGGTATTGAGTTCCATCACCACCTTTAGCTCGGCATTTTGTTGGCTAAACCAATCTTGCACTAATCGTTGCATCCCATAGCCATCTTTGAACACAACCTGCGGATAGGCTAAAACGTCCTGCCAAGGAATTTGCTCATAGTGCGTTAGGGGATGATGGGCGGACAGGAGAACTTCTATTTTTTCTTCGTAGAGTTTTTCCACCACCACTTCGGTATTCGTGGTCAAATAGCGATTATTCATCACCACCGCCACATCCACCAGACCATCCCGCAGGACTTTGAGCGCTCGGTCACTGCCGAGGGCTGTCACTCGCAATTGCACCTGGGGAAAATCTTGGCAAAATTGTTGCAGAACCGCCGGTAAATAATGGGCACAGACGGAGTGAACCCCGGCGATGCAAAGTTCCGGCTGTTTGCCAGCTAGTAGATCGGCAATCTCTTCACTGGCGATCGCCCATTCTTGGCAAATACGACGGGCATGGGGAAAGAATTTCTCCCCGGCGATGGTTAATTTTGCTTGGGCTGTGCGATGAAATAAGGGCAAACCGAGGGAGGTCTCTAGGGACTGGATTTGTCGGCTAATGGTTGATTGGGTAATGCCAAATTGTCGAGCCGCCTGGCCAAAATTTCCACTTTCTGCGACGGCCAAAAAGGCCTGCAATTGCTCTATACGCATGAAAATCTTTCTACCCTATTCAGTCAAGATTTTTTGACCATACCTAATTTGTAGATGGGCTTCGGTAGACTGGGCTACAAAGTTGTCGTGATCAGAAATATTGTTTTGCCTCTTCTAAATGTTTTTCGAGGGTACTTTGGGGCAAGGGACCTTCTAGGTGTTGCCAGGGCAGAATTTGGGTGGTGGGCCAATCCTGGTGGACATAGAAATCGAGGGGCGGCAGGGTTCCTTTGAGTTCCTTAAAAGCTCGCTTGAAACTGCCCAGGGTATCACCATAATGGCGGGTCAATAATAGTAAAGGGGCTAAACGGCGATCGCCTCTAGAAATGAGGGCTTGAATCACCGACCATTGATAACTTTCGGGACGAAAATCAATGCCCTGGGGACGGAGTTGTTTTTGCAACGATTTTAAGCGTTTTTCAGCGGCGACATTGACCCCAAACCACTGAAACGGGGTGTGGGACTTGGGCACAAAAGTGCTACAGCCGAAAGTGAGCCGTAATCCTGGCACGTTTTTTTTGATCTGGTTTAACAAAGCAACGGTGGCATCAATATCCGCTGGAGTTTCTCCGGGAACGCCGGCCATGCCATAGAATTTAAGACTTTTTAAACCACCTGCTTTGGCATTGATCGCCGCTTGCAGAATTTCATCATTGCTGAGTTTTTTATTGATAATTTGACGCAAGTTTTCCGAGCCGCTTTCGATGGCAATGGTAATAGATTTGGTATCGCGTTTTGTTAAGGTTTCCGCCAATTTTTGCGTCACCGTATTGGTTCGCACCGAGGCCAAGCTGAGACGTACCTGGTCGTACTTCGGTTGAGCCAAATAATCTAAAAGATTTTCAAATTCTGGATGCTGGGTCACCGATGCGCCCAAGAGTCCCAAACGGTTAGTCACGGTTAATCCCTTGGCGATCGCCGGAATCAAGGATTGCTCTAGATCCGCCGTGCGAAAGGGTAAGGTTAAATAACTGGCTAGACAAAAGCGGCACATTTCCGGGCAACTTCTTACCACTTCCACCATAAAAATATTTTCCCAGGCCGCCTTTTCGGTGACAACGGTGGAGGCCAGCAGGGTATTACCGCGATGGGTTTGTTTTTTGACTACGGCGGGAATCTCGCTGTCTGTGGGGGTGATTTTGGCGATCGCCCCTTGATTATCGTCGTAGGTTACCTGATAAAACTGAGGTCCATAGACCCCGGGCACCTGGGTCAGCCGCCGTAGCTGGGTCAAACGGGGAGCCCCTCTTACCTCGCGGTAAGCATCAATAAAGGGCGTGAGCATCACCTCGCCATCCCCCAACAAAACCAAGTCAAAAAACGGGGCAAAGGGTTCAGGATTGGCGGTTAAGACCGGGCCGCCGCCAAAAATCAAGGGATGGGACTCGTCTCGTTCTTCCGCTAGCAGGGGAATACCCAAGCGTTCCAGTAGGGTCAAAATATTAACGTAGTCTAGTTCCCAGGAAAAGGAAAACCCCACCAATTTTGGCGATCGGGGTAAGGATTCCTGGCGATCAAGAAACAAACGACTTACGGCCAAATCAGAACGGCTCGCCAGACTTGCCCAGACAGTTTGGTAGCCTAAACTGGTGATACCGACGGTATAGTCATTGGGAAAAGCAAAAATCAACGGAACAGCGTCTAAATCGGGCGTAGCCGGCGTAAACAATAGTTTTTCGAGGCTAGCGTCTATCATTCATTTCCGGGTTTACAAAAACAAGCGTCACCTAAATTCTGGCACAAAACTCTAAACTCAGGATTTTATCTTGACACCAGCCCGTCAAATTCTTCGCAGACAATTCACTCATTACTAGAAATGAACTTCAGCAAGGCAACGCTGAGATAAATATTTAAAGGGAGTTTAATTGACTAGTTCCTCGTATTTTTCATTGTCACTTGGATAGTATTTATCTAAATGACTAATTATATTTTTCATGTTGCTAATAAAGCCGATAACGCTTCTATTGTGGAATTTAACATATTGAATCTCATCAGAATTGAAACTATCCTGGTCAGTCGAAGTAATTTTCTGAATAATTCCATTGAATCCACTTCTATAGGAAGAAATATATGTATATAGGGTTCTCTCATTGGCAATAATAAAAATCGATCTTTTAACTAATACTAACCAGTCAACTCTTCATGTATTAATGTCAGGGACAAAATTTACTAATGAACATCATTGCTTCTTAAGTTTCTGCGAGGCTTTTGCTGACAAAATAAGATTCATTTCTGGGGAAGTAAATTGAACTTTCAAAAATTATGCTTGATTGAGATAGATGAGTTGAAACCTTCTGGGAAGTATATTTAAATCCATAGAGAGGTGCTGATCGTTTCAGTCCTAATGCAGTTGTCTGATAGTTGTAATAGTAGTCCTGCAAATGGTGACTTTCGTTTCACGCGAGTTTGGGATGTCTCTGCGGGCGACACTTGGTATATCGTTGCTGCCCATATAGGTATGGTGGCTTAAAAAAATGTATCTGACTTAGTTTTAGCAACGGAAAAATTTTGGTCATTAAGTCCAAAACCCTTATTTGAAGAAGGTTTGATTAGTTAAAGTCATTAAACTACAGGTAAATTGACGACGGCTATTTCCTCAACCCCCCGACGTTTGAAGCACCTCCCGAATTAGCAATTTTCGAGAACTCAAATAATCTAGGACAGTAGCTTGTTCTTCAACGCTAAGGGTGTATTGCCTGTTAATGCAGTCTAGAAGATGAGTGGCCAGGGAATCATCCGACAGACTTAAAGCCTTTTCAGAAGGGATTCCTGTGACCACAGACCAAAAGGAACGCAATATATCAGCCGTCATGAGTGCTAGACCTCAAGGACACGATGATTCAGAGACCTATAGATTTATCACCGAGAATTTAAGAATGTTTTTATTTTGAGCTGGAGTTTGGACTAATTTTGAATAGAGGAGCGAGAAAACAGCATGGGAAAATTGCTCAACCCCTGGAAAAAGCTGAACGGAAGTACGAGATGGTAAGGGAACCAGGGCTTTAGGCTACCTGTTCTAGTTCTGA
>JBGSZT010000100.1:0-5646 GCA_041750255.1 Synechocystis sp. | reverse complement strand
TATTCCTATCGGTTCAGGAGATGTAGAGTCTAAAATCAAGCAAGTTGGAGCTCGGGTAAAGCTTTCTGGTGCCCGTTGGAATCGAGAGAATGTTCCTCGTATTTTGCGTCTCCGTTGCGCTTATCTCAATCGATCCCCCGTTTTGAGTCTCAAAGTACTATCTTAACTGGGATGCACCCGTTAACGCCAAAATTGACAGGACTACGATGACGAGAATGTTCAATTTGAGAAATATTTTTGAGCTGGTCAATAATTGTCTCAATAATAAAACGTTTACGCGATAATAACTTATCTGTTAAACGCATCAGAGAATTTTTCATATTACGACGGGGTTTGGCAAAAAATTGAATGCCAAAATCTGACCATAGTTTTTGAGCTAATGATTTAGAAACATAGCCTCGGTCAGCAAAAACTTTGCCGAACAGAGATTCGACTAAATCAGGCACTGGGACGCGGTCATCAATGTTGCCAGGCGTAATTTGCACATTTAATAATTCGCCAATTTCATTAACAACTAAATGTAGCTTAAATCCAAAAAACCAATCTACAGAAGTTTTGCCTCTTGCCGCCATATTATCAAATACTTTATGCCTAAAGATACGACGGTTATGGCAAACTTTCACACTTGTAGCATCCATAAAACTAATGCCTGTACATTTTCCAAAACAATGCTTGAGATAAACACATAAGGGCAGCAAAGTTGAGGGCATATATTCTACAAAACGTTGATAACTTGGCAATCCTGGGAAATATTCACCCCAATAAGAACACACATGGTCTAAGTAAAAATGCTTAAAGTTTCGATAGTGGTGTTGATGGAACGCAATTAACAAAGTCATTTTCTCACTCAAACATAGTCCTTGAGCGCGTTTACGAGTTTTAATCCCTGTTGCCAATAACTCCGATTGCCATTTCGGCTCAAATTGTTGACAAAAATCATCTACATCGCAGAATAATGCTTCTAAACTAGACATAGTGGGAGACAGAAAGGGTTAATTAATATCTATCCCACTTTACCTGTCTCCTTTTTTCTTTGACTATGTAAGAGTTTTGCTTATCCCGAACTCAGGTTAATTTGTATGGTTTTAAACAGAACAAATAGTACTTGCAATACAGTATGGTCGGTGAATCGCCTAAATAAATTAACGATCAACTATCAATAACAATGGCAAAGGTGCACGGCCAAAGGGAGATTTTAAATTCTTATCTTTCATCCTGCTTTAGTTGGCTCCAGCGACTTGCCATTCACTTTTTACCTTTCTTTTTTGCTAGTCTTTCAATATCTCCGCTCCAACAGAATTATTCGACTGTGCCGCTATTAACAATTGATCAGAGCTTCAATGTCTGCGGCTACAATCTTCTCCAGATTGCGCGTAATTTTCTCAATATCCCAATTCCACCAAGCGACTTCAAGTAATGCTTGAATTACATTATCCTCAAAGCGCTGGCGAATACACTTCGCTGGGTTGCCACCGACAATCGTATAGGGTAAAACCTTGTTGACTACGACTGACTTTGCCGCAATAATAGCGCCGTCTCCTACCTGTACTCCTGGCATGATCACCGCTTCATAGCCGATCCATACATCATTGCCAATAATCGTATCGCCTTTGTAGGGTAGCTCTTCCGGTTGTGGGTTTATTTCTTCCCAGCCATTACCAAAAATCTCAAACGGATAGGTTGAAAATCCATCCATTTTGTGGTTTGCCCCATTCATGATGAACTTCACATCCCTTGCCAAAGCACAAAACTTGCCGATAATTAGGCGATCGCCAATGAAGGGGAAATGATATAAAACGTTACGCTCAAAGTTTTCCGAATCTTCTGGATCATCGTAATAGGTGTAATCTCCAATGAGAATATTAGGATTCGACACAGTGTTCTGAATAAAGCAAATCTGCGGGAATCCCTTCATTGGATGCTTGTCTTTTGGATCTGCTCCGTACACAATAATCTCCAGTCTTTAGAAATACTTTATTTTTGCATCCTAACTAAACTTTCAAACCCATACCAGTTGAGCGGCTGGCGACTAAAACTGATTGCTTAGTCGCTACAGAAGCAGTGGCTCTATCTTTGCTTGTACTTCCTCAAGAACACTTGCTTGAACAGATTCAACAAACTGAACACCACGGGCTTTCCAGTCCAGACACTTGATTTGATCGGCAAGAATCACTCCTTGAGTCTGCAACTCAGGTGGCAAAACAACTTCAAAGGGATATCCTTTTTGCTGTTTAGTGATGGGCATAAACAGGGCTAGAGAACTTTTGGCGTTGTAACTACGCGGTGAAAGAACAAAAGAAGGTCGATGCCCTCTTTGTTCATGACCTTTGGTTGGATCAAAATCTAGGTAGACAATATCTCCCCGATCTGGAGTATAGCGATTTGTTGGTGCTACCAAGATTCATTCCCCACCGACATTCCACTCTCTACCTCAGTATGCAGATTTTCTGGCGTGATGGCAGAAATCAAATCCTCCAAAGAGTAACGCTTTCGGGTTCTGGGTTTGATAACGAGACTACCATCGATCGCCACAAGATCGACCTCTACACCTTCGGTGAGATGGATTTCTTTTACTAAGTGTTTGGGAAGTCTAATGGCTAAACTATTTCCCCACCTTGCCACTGTCCCAACCATAAATTGAACCTCAGCTTTCGTTTAGTTGGATCACTGCAATTTGCTCTTTTGAAGAAGCGTGTATACAGAGTATCTACATTGTAGCGACTTGGCAGAAGCTTGGCTATAAACTATACAGAAATTTTTCGTATATCACCCAAAAGTAGCGTGATCGTAAGAAAATCTTGTATATCGGTAGATTGTGGGGCTTTTTGCTCACTGTAATTAAAAATCCATGCTCGTCCTGTTCACAAAACAAAGATGGCGATCGCCTTTTTCATCGGTCTTCTCTAAAATTTTTCTTGATCCTGCCATTTATCGGGTTACCCTAGCAAGTTATCGCTTGGGTGCATCTCAGTTTTGCAACTTGACCCTCATCCCCCAACCCCTTTTCCCAGAATAGGCGAAGGGGAGCCGGATCAAAGTCCCTCTCCCATGTTGGGAGAGGGATTTAGGGTGAGGGTAACCAAGGTGGGATGAACCCTTCACTTAGCAAGTTATCGGTTTTTTGGCTGTGACCCAGATCACTAGTAAGTTGTGATTATTTTTGTTGAATTTCTCCGGTTTTCTATGCTTTAATAAGGTTGGCACGGACAACCTAATAGTACGAGCCAATATGACTTCTTGACGTAACAACGAGACATTACATTATTTTTTTCACTGCCTAGGCAGACCATACCCGGCGATGGATTTTCCATCGGCTTTACTCCCCACCAGTGGAGTGATTCTATATTGGCAATTTTGGGGTTGACCCCAAAGGGCGATATTCCAGGGCTACACCTATTATTTTTAGCAGAGTTTTCTATGACTGTTTATTCTTGGCAAGCAATTCTAAGTTCAGCGTTGGTTGATTTGCAACAATTCGCTAATTTGGCGAATTCAGATATTTTACTTGGGCAGGTTTTTGGGGCAGACCTCGAAACCACGGCCCTGCGCCAGGCTTGGCAACGGGCTGAGTTTTTGCAGTTACCGGCCCTAGAAGTGATTGCCTCTGAGCAAATTAATGGGGCGCGGGGAGCCTATGCCGCTAGCCTAAATACGCTTTATTTGTCCCAGGAGTTGTTGACGAGTGGCGATCAGGCTCTTATTACCTCTGTTTTTTTGGAGGAGTATGGTCATTATCTAGATAGTCAGTTTAATGGCAGTGATGATACCCCAGGAGATGAGGGGGAATATTTTGCCAAGTTAGTGTTAGGCGAACCCATTTCTGCGGCGGAATTGAATCGTTTGCAATCGGAAGATGATCAAGCCTTTGTGTGGTTGGCTGGTCAATTAACGGTGATCGAGCAGAATACCATCAATAAAATCACCAACAATAGCACTGATGATACTACGCCAGTCGTATCCGGGAATAATGTTGTTTGGAAAGGAGAAGAAGGTATTTATTTTTACGATGGAGTGACAACTAAGCTTCTCTCCAATAACACAGGTAGAAACCCTAAGATCTCTGGTAATAATGTCATCTGGGAAAGTAGTGGGGGCATCTCTCTCTACGACGGCAATTCCACCAGTAAGCTCTTAAATAGTGACGGAAGTAGTAGCTTCTCACAAATTGATGGAAATAATATTGTTTGGCAAAGTAGTAGTTCTGGTTATAATTATACACAAATTTTTCTTTACAATGGCAACACAACTATTAACCTAACCCAGACTATGCCAGGGACTTTCAAGACTGGTTATGGAGCGGATATTTCAGGTAATAAAGTCGTTTGGGCAAACTACTCAATTGCTGAGCTTTTTCTCTACAACGGTCAAGAGACTATTCAATTAACAAATAATCTTAATGTTGGGTATCCCAAGATTTCCGGTAATAATATTATTTGGAATGGATCTGGTAAGTTATCTATCTACAATGGTTTCCAAACAACTGTCCTCCCAAGTAATTACTATAATTATGGCAATGACATAGATGGCAATAATGTTGTTTGGCAAGAAGGTTCTAGTAACAGTACCAGCTCAGAGATCTATTTCTATAATGGCTCAAGAGTTTTTAATCTCACCAACAATAACCGCATTGACCGCAATCCGAAAATAGCAGAAAATGGGGTCGTTTGGGAAGGATTTGATGGCAACGATTTCGAGATTTATTATTATAACGGTTACGAAACCATTCAAATCACCAATAATAATGTTGATGACATTGATGCCCAAATTTCCCCGAATAAATATGGTCATGCCATTGTTTGGCGAGGACGAGATGGGGAGCCAACCGGAGGGCTAGGCCAAACTCCCGATTATGAAATTTTCCAGACCAGTATTCCCACGCCCTTGCGGTTAGCCGGTGGGCTAGCTCAGGTGGCCTACGTGGCCTACTATGGTCGCCCAGCTGACCCCAGTGGTCTTAGCTATTGGAATAGTGTCCTGGGCAATGCGGGAGTTAGCTACGCTCCGCGCCTAGGCGATGGCCTAACTGGCAGTGAACCTGGAGCCTACAACGCCATTGTCAATAGTTTTGGCAGTTCTGCCGAAGCTAACCGTATATTGGGCGGTCTGAATACCACACAAAAAGTCAGCCAAGTCTATCAATTTTTGTTCAACCGCCCAGCAGATCAAGGCGGTCTCAACTTTTGGGTTCCTCTTATTGATTCCCAACAACTGTCCCTGGCTAGTTTTGCCCTAGAAGTAGCCCTCGGCGCACAAAATGATGACATTATTGCCATCAAAAACAAAATATTTAGTGCCGATCTTTTCTCCAATTCCATTGACATTCCTGCAGAAAGGCAAGCCTACTCTGGAAGCACAGCAGAAACCTTTGGTCGCAATTGGCTAGCAGGCTTTGGGCAAACGGATAGTAACCAACTCCAGGTTAATACTGCCCTCACCCAATTGGTTGCTAGTGCGGGTCTGTAACTAAAAAATCTTCCTTTCCTCATGCGGGGAGAGGAAGCAAACTGGGTGCATCCCACTTGAGATAATACGCAAAGACTAGCGTGGCTATGAGAGAATGGAAGAGTTCCCTTTAGGTAGAAAGTTATGTTACCGATGCCCCCAGAAGAAGAAGCACTGCTTGATGAATTTACGACACAAGTAGCT
>JBGSZT010000099.1:0-14171 GCA_041750255.1 Synechocystis sp. | reverse complement strand
TTGTTCATACATGCTCTGGCGGAATTGGCTCAACTGCTCGAAAATCATAGGGTCAATGTGCATTACTTTTTCATTGACTTTACGGCAGTTAGTGCCTTGCACGGACTGCCGTTTTCTACCCGGTTAGTCCAAACTCCAGGTAAAAGCCATGGACGCTATAAACACCAGAGTGGTGGTCACGGAGCCTTTGGAGATGTTTACCTAGAAATCACTCCCCTAAAGCGGGGTGGCGGATTCCGCTTTCAAGAAACTATTGTCGGAGGCGCGGTTCCCAAGCAATACATTCCAGGGGTAGAAATGGGGGTTCGTGAATTTTTGGAGCAGGGACCCCTGGGATTTCCGGTGGTGGATATTGCCGTCACCCTGACCGATGGTTCTTACCACAGCGTCGATAGCTCGGAGCAAGCCTTTCGGCAAGCGGCCCGCATCGCCATGACTGAAGGGATGCCCTCCTGTCTTCCTACGTTGTTAGAACCTATTTTGACCGTAACGGTATCCGTCCCCTCTGAATACACATCTAAGGTGTTGCAACTGATCAGTGGCCATCGCGGGCAAATCTTGGGCTACGAATCTAGGCAGGATTGGAACGCCTGGGATCAGATTTCAGCCTATCTTCCCCAAATGGAAATGCAAACCTTTATCATCGAATTGCGTTCATTATCCATGGGGGTTGGCAACTTTAGTTGGGGCTATGATCATTTGCAAGAAGTGCCAGAAAAGGTGGCTATAGCTCTATCCAAAAATGTCAAAAATAGTAGCCACGAGTCGAGATTGTGAGAAATTTCTGTGAATATAGTGCCTATAGCTGATCTCTCCAGTATCCTAAGGAAGGTAAATTTAGAGGTCCTCTTTTTGCGTCCTTAACAACCATGAAAAAATACATTGCAGAATTTATTGGTACCTTTTGGCTTGTCCTAGGGGGCTGTGGAAGTGCTGTGTTTGCGGCGGCAGTTCCAGCGGGGGATAATAACCAATTGGGTATCGGATTTTTAGGCGTTGCCCTCGCCTTTGGTTTAACGGTTTTTACCGGAGCCTATACCTTCGGTCAGTTTTCCGGTGGGCATTTTAATCCAGCCGTATCCTTCGGGCTCTGGATGGGAAAACGGTTTCCTAGTTCTGAGCTACTCCCTTATATTGTTTCCCAAGTTGCCGGGGCTATTTTTGCGGCCCTAGTCCTTTGGATTATGAAAGGTGCCATCGATGTTTCTGGCAGTAATCCCTTAGCGACTAACGGCTTTGGCACCCATTCTCCGGGGGGCTATGGTCTGGTTTCTGCCTTGGTGACCGAGTTTGTTTTAACTTTTATTTTCCTAATTGTTATTCTGGGTACAACCTCCGCCCAAGCGCCCGCTGGATTTGCGGGGGCGGCCATTGGTTTGTGCCTAACTCTGATTCACTTAATCAGTATTCCTATCACCAATACGTCAGTTAATCCGGCTCGGAGTACTGGCCCTGCCTTGATTGTAGCGATTAACGGCAATGTAGAGCTTTTAGGGCAAGTCTGGCTCTTTTGGCTAGCGCCGATTGCCGGGGCGATCGCCGCTGGCTATGTTTATTGCCTCTTTTTTGAAGAATCTGCCCGTGCCAGTGCCGAGTTAGAAGCGGAGTAATCGTCTAATTTGTTTATCGCTTTGATAAAACTAAAGTTTTTCTCCCTAGTTGCCCCAACTGGGGATTTTTTTGATTCCCCAAACGTTTAGAATAAAGAACTTGTCAGCAAAAAGAAGCGAGCTATGGGCAACACATTCGGGGATTTGTTCAGAATAACGACCTTTGGGGAATCCCACGGCGGTGGGGTTGGGGTCATTATCGATGGGTGTCCACCCCGATTGGCGATCGTCGAAGCTGATATTCAAGCAGACCTAGACCGTCGTCGCCCCGGCCAGAGTCGGATTACCACCCCGCGCCAAGAAAGCGACACCTGTGAAATTTTATCGGGGGTATTTCAGGGCAAAACCCTGGGCACGCCCATCGCCATCCTGGTCAGAAATAAAGATGCCCGTTCCCAGGACTACGATGAAATGGCGGTCAAATATCGACCGTCCCACGCCGATGCCACCTACGATGTAAAATATGGCATTCGCAATTGGCAAGGGGGCGGCCGCTCCTCTGCTCGGGAAACTATCGGCCGGGTTGCTGCCGGGGCGATCGCCAAAAAAATCCTGGCCCAATTTAATGGTGTTGAAATCATTGGCTATGTCAAACGCATCCAAGACCTAGAGGCGGAGATTGATCCTACCAGCGTTACCCTAGAGCAGGTCGAGAGTAATATTGTCCGCTGTCCCGACGCCGTTTGCGCCGAAAAAATGATCGACCGTATTGATCAGATCCGCCGGGAAAAAGACTCCATTGGCGGGGTGGTGGAATGTATCGTGCGCAATGTGCCCAAGGGATTAGGAGAGCCGGTTTTTGACAAATTAGAAGCGGATTTAGCCAAAGCCGTGATGTCTCTCCCAGCGAGTAAGGGCGTTGAAATTGGCTCCGGTTTTGCCGGGACGCTCTTAACCGGCAGTGAACATAACGATGAATTTTATCAAGACCCCCAGGGCCAGTGGCGCACCCGCACCAACCGCTCCGGGGGCATCCAGGGCGGTATTAGCAATGGAGAAATCATTACCTTGCGGGTTGCTTTTAAGCCCACGGCCACCATCGGCAAAGAACAACAAACCGTGAGTAATAGCGGTGAAGAAACGACCCTGGCCGCCAAGGGCCGCCATGACCCCTGCGTCTTGCCCCGGGCTGTTCCCATGGTGGAAGCGATGGTGGCGATCGTCCTTTGCGATCATCTTTTGCGTTTTCAGGGGCAATGCCATACGCTTTGAGACGCAATTAATCCCCATAGTTTTTGTCAATGACTGCCAATTCAATTTTAATCTTGCAGATACTCCTGCGTTTATTCGGTGCCTTTTGGATTATTGGAGGCTTTTTCACCCTTCAAGCCGCCCGGGAATCTTATTTTATAGATACGGTATTAGACGCCCTTAGTCCCGTCAAAGAAGACCGCTTAGTCAGTCATTTCTTGCTCGCAGGGTCAATATTAACTATTGCCAGTGGCGCTGGATTACTTTTGAGCAGTCGTTGGGTTTTTCTGCCCTTGGGAGCGTTAATCCTATCCCAACTGATTTATTTCACTATTCAAAACCAACGACTTCGGCGAGCCAAAACCCCGGACGAACGCGAGGAAGCCACCGTTAGTCCCGCAACGATTAATGCCTTTAACGTTTCTGTGGTCATCACCCTGATTACCAGCTTTGCCTATTTCGTCGGGGCCTTGCGTTAGCCCTGCGGAGCGTAAAATGTATAAATTAACGCCAATGTAATATTCTGTCTTTTATTTTTTGATCCGTAATGAGCAAAAGCGATCGCCGAGTTTTTTTATTAGATTTTGAAAAACCCCTCTACGAGCTAGAAGAAAAAATCCATCAAATCCGAGATTTAGCCCAGGAAGAAAATGTAGATGTCTCCGACCAATTGGCCCAACTCGAAGCCCGCGCTGACCAGTTGCGCCAAGAAATTTTTGGCAACCTCAACCCCTCCCAACGTCTACAACTAGCCCGCCATCCCCGCCGCCCCAGTACCCTCGACTATATCCAGGCGATCACCGATGATTGGTTTGAAATGCACGGCGATCGGGGTGGTTACGATGACCCGGCCCTCGTCGGTGGAGTGGCTCGCCTAGACGGTCGCCCCGTGGTGATCATGGGGCACCAAAAAGGCCGCGATACCAAAGATAATGTGGTGCGAAACTTCGGGATGCCCGCCCCCAATGGCTACCGCAAAGCCCTACGTCTGATGGAACACGCTGACCAATTTGGCATGCCGATTATTACCTTTATTGATACCCCCGGCGCCTGGGCTGGAGTGGATGCCGAAAAATTAGGGCAAGGAGAGGCGATCGCCTACAATCTCCGGCAAATGTTCAGTTTTGATGTGCCGATTGTTTGCACTGTCATTGGCGAAGGTGGATCTGGCGGAGCCCTGGGCATTGGTGTTGGCGATCGGGTTTTGATGCTAGAACATTCTGTTTATACCGTGGCCACCCCCGAAGCCTGTGCCGCCATCCTCTGGAAAGATGCCAAAAAGTCGCCCCAGGCCGCCGTTGCCCTCAAAATTACCTCCAAAGACCTAAAGGAACTTGAGATTATTGATCAAATTGTGCCCGAACCCTCCGGCGCGGCCCACACCAACCCCCTGGCTACTGCCCAACGACTGAAACAGGCCCTGCTAGATAATTTGGATTCCCTCTCAGAACTTACCCCCCCACAGCGAAAAGAACTAAGGTATCAAAAATTTCGAGCCATGGGTCAATTCCTAGGAAATTAGGATTCAAGCCCTAGCAAATCAGCAGTGCTATAATAGCCAAGGCTTTCTGTTACAGATCTTTACTTATTTTTAAGATTTCTAGACCCTTGCCTAAAATTACGCCCGTTAGCGGCAAAAATAAAGACCCATGAATTTTTCCCTAGCGAACCAGCGAGCCCTAATTACCGGTGCCAGTAGCGGCATTGGCCGAGCAACGGCGATCGCCTTTGCGGAGGCGGGGTGTGCTGTCGCCCTATTGGGCCGCTCGTCTGAAAAACTCCAAGCCGTCACCGCTGAAATTCAACAAACGGGAGGGCAGGCCCAAGCCTATGTAGTTGATCTTAAGGAACTCGCGCAAATCAACGCCCAAATAACGGCGATCGCCAACGAATTCGGCCCCATTGATATCTTGGTCAACAATGCTGGCATTGGCTACACCAACTCCCTCAAAGATACTCCGTTGGTCGACTGGCAAATGGTACTAGACCTGAATGTGACCAGTGTGTTTCAGGTTACAATGGCAGTGTTACCGAGTATGCGGCAACAAAAGAGAGGGACTATCATCAATGTGGCATCTATTGCGGCAAAACAAGCCTTTCCTGACTGGGGAGCCTACTGCATTAGCAAATCAGCCCTAGCAACCTTCGCCCAAGTGCTGTCCCTAGAAGAACGGAGCCACGGTATTCGTGTGTCTACGGTTTTTCCCGGAGCGGTAAACACTCCCATCTGGGATACCGCCACCGTTCAGGCAGATTTTGACCGCAGTCAAATGTTAACCCCAGACATCGTCGCCCAGACTATTTTGCAGACCGCCCTGCTCCCGACTGCCGCCGTCATTGAAGAATTGCTCCTATTGCCCAGTGCCGGAACTCTCTAACTGTTCAATCCAGCTATCACCTTTTATTTATGACCACCGTCTCTTCCTCCGATCTTTCAGACAATCGCAACGGCATGACTAACGGTAACGACTCTCTTGATAATTCTTCCCCCCTGGGACAGCGGATTTCGTCGCTCCCGGACCGCAACACCCACAACGGTAAACAAGCGCAACTCCATCCCGAATCCGTAGAAATTAGCAAAGATAAAATGATGGATGCGGTGAGGGTGATGCTCGAATCCGTTGGCGAAGACCCCGAACGGGAAGGTCTGCTCAAAACCCCCAAACGGGTCGCCGAGGCTATGCTATTTTTGACCCAGGGCTATAACGAATCCCTCGAAACCCTGCTCAACGGTGCGATTTTTGACGAAGGTCACAATGAAATGGTGCTGGTGCGAGACATTACTTTTTTTAGTCTCTGTGAACACCATATGTTGCCCTTTATGGGCAAAGCCCACGTTGCCTATATTCCCAACCAAAAAGTTGTGGGACTGAGCAAATTAGCGCGGATCGTAGAAATGTATTCCCGTCGTTTGCAAGTTCAAGAACGGCTGACCCGTCAGATTGCCGAAGCCGTCCAAGAAATCTTGGAACCCCAGGGTGTTGCGGTGGTGATGGAAGCCACCCATATGTGCATGGTAATGCGGGGGGTTCAAAAACCTGGCTCCTGGACCGTGACCAGCGCCATGTTGGGGTCTTTCCAAGAAGATCAAAAAACCCGAGAAGAATATTTGAACCTAATTCGTCATCAACCCAATTTTTACTAGGGGAATAGTTGGCTAACAACTGGGGTCAGGGTCTTGTCTCTGACCTAATTCCCGGTTTTTTCAAAAAATCAGTTTGATCCAGCCCCGAATTTGAGTCTGGGTGTTAGCCTAGAATTAAGCATTTTCTCTGGCGGTTTGCCGCAAATAAAGAATTTAACCATGGTCAAAAAAGTGGTTGTCGGTCTATCGGGTGGGGTGGATAGCTCAGTGGCTGCCGCTCTGCTCCATCGCCAAGGGTATGAGGTCATTGGCGTAACTCTCTGGCTCATGAAGGGCAAGGGACAATGTTGTTCTGAGGGGATGGTGGATGCGGCCTTGATTTGTGAACAACTCGGCGTTCCCCACGAAATTGTCGATAGCCGTGACCTATTTCAGACCTATATTGTCGATTATTTGGTGTCGGGCTATGGCGAAGGGGTGACTCCCTTGCCCTGTTCCCAATGCAATAAGGCCGTCAAGTTTGGCCCCATGTTGCACTACGCCCAGGCAACCCTCGGTATTGACCAGATCGCCACCGGTCACTATGCCCGTATTCGCTATGACGAAAGCGTAGGACGTTATCAGCTATTGCGGGCGATTGATCGCCAAAAGGATCAGTCTTATTTTCTTTATGATCTAGAGCAGGATATCCTGGCGGCGACCCTATTCCCGTTAGGAGAACAAACTAAAACGCAAACTCGGCAGATTGCCCAGGAGTTTGGTTTGAGCACCGCCGAAAAACCCGATAGTCAAGACCTTTGTTTGATTGAAGCCCATGGCTCGATGAAGGATTTTCTGGATAAATACATCGCCCCGAAAAATGGGGATATTGTTGACCTGTCGGGCAACGTCCTCGGACAACACGAAGGCATTCACCACTACACCATTGGCCAACGCAAGGGTCTTGGCATCGCCGCCCCCGATCCGTTGTATGTGGTTCAGCTCGATCCGGTTATGAATCGCGTTATTGTTGGCGATCGCCAGAGTGCTGGCAGTGGGGAATGTGGCGTCACTCGTCTCAACTGGATCTCGATCCCAGAACCTCAAACCCCCCTACGCTGTGAAGTGCAAGTGCGCTATCGCTCGTCGGCTGTCCCGGTCACAGTAATTCCTATGGAATCTCAGCGGATTAAATTAGTCTTTGATGAGCCTCAGTTTGGTATTACCCCCGGTCAAGCGGCCGTGCTCTACGATGGCGATCGCCTCTTGGGTGGCGGCATCATCGAAAAAAATCAACCTGAATAACGTCTGTCCCCTATGGCCACGATCTTTAGAACATGGAGTTATCAATATCCCTGGCTCTACGCCACTGTTTCTAGCCTAGCGACCCTGATGGTGGGAGGCGAACAACGTTTCCATCAATTACCCCTCCAGGGATTAACCCTCACCCCGGAACAAACTATCCTCGATTTGTGCTGCGGGGGTGGGCAAGCCACTCAGTTTTTGGTGAAAACGTCTGCCCAGGTAACGGGCTTAGATGCCTCCCCCGTCGCTCTGGCTCTGGCGAAAGCGCGGGTGCCCCAGGCTAGCTATGTCCAAGGATTAGCGGAGGAGCTCCCCTTCGCCGATGAGAGT
Organism: Synechocystis sp.; assembly: GCA_041750255.1. Classification (GTDB taxonomy): domain Bacteria; phylum Cyanobacteriota; class Cyanobacteriia; order Cyanobacteriales; family Microcystaceae; genus Synechocystis. The sequence goes on along the minus strand of JBGSZT010000099.1, from coordinate 6,671 downwards.
TTTGACCTAGTTCATACCAGCGTGGCTCTCCATGAAATGACCCCAGAGCAACTGGTCCAGATTTTAGGGGAAGTCTATCGAGTCCTAAAACCCGCCGGCACCTTTGTTTTTATCGACCTCCATGCCCCGACAAATTGGCTCTATTGGCCGCCCCTGGCACTCTTTATGGGCTTATTTGAGACGGAAACCGCCTGGCAGTTGGTGCGGTCTGACCTCGTGGCGTTGCTAGGGCAGTTTCGGTTTAAGTCCTGCCAAAAACAGCTCTATGCGGGGGGCAGTTTGCAGGTCATTCAAGCTCAAAAGTAGATTTGTATTTTTATTTTCAACCCCTGGTTTGGTAAAGATTTGTAATAGCCCTTCGGGCTAGGTGAGGGAGGCATCATAAAAACTGCTAAAATTTGGCGTTAAGTACAATGAATACCTCGCTCCAGATTCTTCAGGAATGGGCAAGCGTGGCAATCTTTTCAAAAAACAGACTTATTAATTCAGGACAAATTTATGACCATTAAACGTGGAGACAAGGTTAGAATCAAGCGCCCCGAATCCTACTGGTATGGCGATGTCGGTACGGTAGCAAGCGTCGAAAAAAGTGGCATTCTTTACCCTGTCATCGTTCGCTTTGAGCGCGTTAACTACACTGGTTTTAGCGGTAGTCCTTCTGGGGTAAATACCAATAACTTTGCAGAGCGCGAACTCGAACTCGTGCAAGCCGCTCCGGCCAAAGCCTAGATCCTTAGATTAACTGAGTGCCAGAATTACCAGAAGTTGAGACGGTTTGCCGGGGTCTAAATCGTTTAACCCATGGGCAAATTCTCCAGGGGGGAGAGGTATTGCATCCGCGCACATTATCCTGTCCCCCTTCCCTTGATTTATTTGAATTTGCTTTGGCGGGAGTCGCGTTTTCCCATTGGCAACGCCGGGGTAAATATTTATTAGCTCATCTCACTAGGGCGGAGGCGACCGCTGGAATTCTGGGAGTCCATCTGCGTATGACGGGGCAATTGCTCTGGCTTCCCCACGACGAGGGGCGATCTCCGCATACTCGTCTTTGTTTTTATTGTGAATCGGGCTATGATCTCCGCTTTGTCGATATTCGTACCTTTGGCCGTATTTGGTATGTGCCACCCCAGCAGGCACCGGAAGCCATTATTACGGGCTTAACGCGCCTGGGGCCGGAACCCTTTTCTCCAGAGTTTACGCCCGCGTATTTAGGCACTAAATTAACCCGTAGCCAACGTCCCCTTAAAACGGCTCTGTTAGACCAATCCTTGTTGGCCGGTCTCGGGAATATTTACGCCGATGAGGTTCTATTTTTAGCCGGTATTTTGCCCACCACCCTAGGGTCGAGCTTAACTGATACACAGTACGATGTTCTCCATAAAACTATTATTCAGGTGCTAGAAACGGCGATCACCGCTGGGGGGACTAGCTTTAGTGATTTTCTTGACCCTACGGGTATCAATGGCAACTATGGGGGGCAGTCCTGGGTTTATGGTCGCAAAGGAGAACCCTGTCGCCAGTGTGGGACGAGTATTGAACGGATTAAACTCGGCGGGCGATCGAGTCATTTTTGTCCCCATTGTCAAGCCTAAGCCGCTCTCTGAATCAAAAAGGCATGGAGACCAGCGGTTTGGGCTCCAAAGTAATCTTCCTGGGGACTATCGCCAATGTGCCAAGCCTCTAGGGAACTGACGCCATGGAGGGTCAGGGCCTGCTGAAAAATTTGACGATGGGGCTTAGCCACAGGAGAGCGAGACGAGCAACTCACCGAGGCAAAATATTTGCCTAAGCCCAACGCTTCGATCACGGAGTTCAAACGACTATCAAAGTTAGAAATAATGCCGAGGGTGACATTCTGCGCCCGCCAATGGGTCAAGGTGGGTAGGACATCGGGGTAGAGGACCCAGGGAGTTGCGGTGGCGAAGTGTTGGTAGAGTTCGCGGAAAAAGGCTTCAAAATTGCCAAATTGTGCCAATAATCCTACCTTAATAAAGGATTGAGCGGCGAGGCTATACCACCATTGAAATTCAAGCCGATTTAATTTTTCGGGTTCGTTTTCGCCAAAGGCCAGGGGAGGCGCGTTTTTAAAGGTTTCAAAAAACGCCTGAGTCAAGGATTTGGGTTCGGCGGTGACCCCGTGCTGGGCGGCGATCGCCGCATAGACATCACCCACACTGCTCTTCAAGCCAAAGAGAGTGCCCATGGCATCAAAAAAAATGACTCGAGGGAGGTCAGAGGCGGGTCGATACTGGAGTGTTTCGCTCAGAGCAGTAATTATCATAACTCTAAAAAGTCCGGTGTCAGGAAGTAATATCAAGGAATTTGGAGCATTTAGCCCTTAAGCCAGGCTAAGAGAGGCTGAGCCAGCCAATTGAATCCCACGGTGAGTTGATGTTGCCAGGTCGGAAAGCGATAGAGATAGACGAGACGACGGGCAATAACGGCGGCCGGGCCACTGAGCTTAAGGCCCATGCCACTGAGGGCGGCGGTATCCGTACCCAAGGACAACATTTCTCCCAAGGCCTGGTAACGAAATTCTAATAGCGGTCTGTGGGTAATTTGCGCCCAAATATTCCAGGCGCAATAATCAGCTTGTTGAAAGGCGACCTGAGCCGTGGCGGGCACGACTTGACCCGTGGCATCTCGACAGTCGGCCACATCCCCTAGGGCAAAAATAGTGGCATGATCTAAGACCTGGAGATGGGGATTGATCGTCAGTAACCCCCGAGGGTTATGGGGCAGGGCCAATTGCTTGATAAACGGTGAAATTTCCGTGCCCACGGTCCAAAGCACCAAATCCACGGGAATCGTATCATTCTGCTCTTTGTAGCGTAGAGTGATTTCCTGGGCATCAAGGGATGTGACTTCTGTGTTGAAGTCGAGCCAAATTCCTTTCTCCGATAAGCTGACTTGGGCGGCTTCACGGTTGGATTCCGGTGACGTTGCCAAAATGGTGTCTCCGCGCTCAATAATGCGAATACGTCCGCGCTCTCCCAAGCGATCGCCAAGTTTACAAGCCAGTTCTACCCCACTGTACCCGCCACCCACAACAGCAACGCGGATTTTCTCAAGGGACGATTTTTCGAGCTGTTGTAAACGGTCTTTGACGGCGTAGGCATCCGCTAACGTGCGAAATCCGAGGGCATGGTCTTTGACCCCTGGAATATTGGGAACTGGGGTATTTCCCCCCATGGCGATCGCCAAATAGTCGTAGGCCAAGGGCTCAGCCTGGTCAAGTATGACTTGTTTTTGATTGAGGTCTACCCCCGTCACCTCCCCTTGAACAAACCGGACTCCGGTACCGCTGAGGAGTTCTGCAAAGGGCGGAGCCATTTCCCAGGTTTGCATTTCATCGGTGATCAGTTCATAGAGAAACGGCGCGAAGAGAAACCGGTCTTGGCGGTCTACCAAAATAATTTCTGGGGTTGCCGACGCTTCCCAGGGAAGTTGGCTTAGGCGAAGGGCTGTGTATAGGCCACCAAAACCCCCACCCAGGATACAAATACGCAAACGAGTTTCAGTCATAGCCACTGTGCTCAGCCGGAGGAATAATTCACTGCTATTCTAATCGTTTTAACAGGGCGGCACGGGCTTGCAGGGCTAAACTGTCGTCTAAAGGACTGAGGCTAATTTGGGTTTGATATTTGCGCTCTAGGGCTTTTTGGATCAGCCAATCAGCTAAAAAGGGATTTTTGGGCAAGAGGGGTCCATGGGAATAAGTGGCGATCGCCTGACGATAAAAAGCGCCTTCATAGCCATCTTCGCCATTATTACCGTAGCCCTTTGTTACCTTTCCTAGGGGAGAGACCGATTGCAGATAGGTACGCCCGCCATGATTTTCAAACCCAATCACGACAGGAGTTTCCCCCCATTGGCTTTTTAGGTCCTCCGCTAGGGGAGACGCCACAATTTCAAAGACGACATTGCCAATGCAACGCTTGGCCCCTGGGCCAGGATGTTTGCTGACCATATCCAATAGCCCCAAGCCATCAATGCGCTGACCTTGGGCGGGTTCGTAGTAGTGTCCCAAAAGTTGGGGAGAGCCACAGGTAAAAACCCCCGGCGTTCCTTCTTCTAATTGGGCCCGCAAGGCCTCGGCTTTTTCCCCTTGTAGGTCTCGCATCACAATTTCCTGTTGGCGATCCTGGGCGCCTCCGCCAACAATTACATCCACATGACGAAAGCTAGCGGCATCGGCTTGTTGGTCTAGGGGAATAATCTCTACCTCAAACCCACGCCATTGGGCCCGCCGTTGTAAACAAATAACGTTACCCCGATCACCGTAGGTACTCATGAGTTTAGGATAAAGCCAACCAATTTTCAGATTCATCAGATTAAGCAAACAATATAGCTATCTTAAGCAAGGTAAACCGTGTGATGATAGCATACGGTGAAACAGCCTATTTTTCATATCATCTTTTGTTAAAAAAATCAACCATCCGCTTAAGTTAACTTACTAGCTTTTAAATAAACAGTAATTTACAAAATTTTTAGTTGAAAACTTTTACAATAGTATGATATAAATCGTAGACCATTTTCAAATGGAGCAAAGTCAGTAAAAAACAAAAAAATATGATTAAAAAATATGAGACTTTAAAGTCCTATACTACTTACTCGATGGCAATGTTCGTGAGTCTATTGCCTGCAATCTTTTTTTTGATATTAGATTCTAGCGATTGGCCAAATAATTGGGACGATTTTCAAAGGTTATTTAACGGAATTGCACCAGATCATAGTCTGATAAAATACGGTATTTTGGTTTGGAACAATATGATGAAACTGGTAGTACATGATCCAGCGTTAACTCTTACAAATCGTTTAAGATTTCAATTTCCATGGCTAACATTATTGGCAGAAATTTTCTTACTTCTACTCCCGGTATTATTACTTTCAAGACTTGCCTATCTAAAAAACGAGATTTGGCTCTGCATTTGTATATCTATGGGCTTTAGTGGACTCATTGCTGTACATACTGTTTTCTTGCCTCCTGCCGGTTATCCTTTAGCCTTTAGTTTGGCATTTTGTGGAGCTCTATTAATATCTATTGATAGCCTCAATGCTTTTTTATATCGATATTCAGCGCCTATTATATCTCTAATATTAAGCGTTTTAGAGCAAATGGCTTTTGTCTTTTATGCAACCTGTTACCTGCAATCTTTTTTTATTACCCTTGCTGGAATCGTTATTATTTCTAAAAAACATCAATTATCACTAATTTCAGAGAGAGTATTTCCCTTTATTTTGGGTCAAATATTACGATTCTCCGTCTTACCGGTAATCACTATTCTTTGGAGACTATCTCACACTGTTGACTCAGCGGAGTCAATATCATCAAATTTAACACTGATAGGAGTAATACGTGGATTAATAAAATGGCCTTTGGGAGGAACTTCTATTTCAACATTATTGGGCATGGGGAATCCAAGAATGGAATTAGTGAATAATGCCGATATACCCCAAGTCCGGCCAATTTTATATGCCATTATCTTAGTATTTTTTCTTTCCTGCCTAATCTGGAGTCGGGTTTTTTACTATAAAAATGAATCAGAAAATCAGTCAATTATTACCAACAATATTTTTTTTGATAGTATAAATCCTTATCTGGCGACATTTATTATTGGTCTAGGTATTTGTTTGGCTTGGTCCTTGCCCATGATTTCTAGTCGCTATTATTCTGAAATTCAAGAATATGGTTCGGAAATTTATGTGAGTATGAGATATGCATCTATTGGATTCATTTTAGTTTCCATGTCTGTACTGGCTTATTTTTTCAAGTATTTAGATTTATTGATAACTCAATCTAAACATTCATCTTTTATTGGAGTATTTTCAAAAAGCATCGGCAAACTTACATTGTTATGCTTTCTTCCCCTATGGCTATATACAGGATTAGTCAATATTAATAGTATCTATACTAAAAGCCCCTTTTTACCTCAGGGAATTTCGCTACGAGCAATCTGTTCTAAAAAAGACTTTACCGATTTTGACTACACTTTTTGGGGTGATTTAGTTCCTGATGAGGTTATTTACTACGGAGTTGATGGCTGGCTTCCTTCCTTAAAATCAGAGAGGAAGCAAATTGATCGAACAGACCCTAATTTAAAACAATTTATTGGCAAGACATTCATACAAAATGCACAGAAATTATGTCACTAATATTTATTTTAAATTTACTCTAATTTTTGCTATTATCTGTAATCATAAGTCCCTAGACTAAGCCTCTTTTGCTAGCATTGGAGTTGATGCGACGGCTGGCTTGAATTCGATTAATCTAAAAATCAGCGTATAAAAAATCAAAAAAGTCATCACCGAGATCACCGTTATGAGGGTCGGAATTGCTCAACATTATCCTGGAGCCTTTGCTACCTAATTGTTTGCAAAATAAAGCTAGTCTTTTTTGCTATTGGTCATTAAAATCCGTTGCAGAATAGGATTTGAAATTAGCAGCTTTGCTCAAGGGACGATAGAGAGGGTCTAAATAAACAAAGGTTTTAGCATCTGCCAGATTTTGACATTCACTAAAGTCTGCCCGGGTGCATCCCACTTGAGATAATACGCAAAGACTAGCGTGGCTATGAGAGAATGGAAGAGTTCCCTTTAGGTAGAAAGTTATGTTACCGATGCCCCCAGAAGAAGAAGCACTGCTTGATGAATTTACGACACAAGTAGCT
>JBGSZT010000098.1:0-53682 GCA_041750255.1 Synechocystis sp. | reverse complement strand
ATCCATTTTGGATTCTCAAGGTCGCGTCATCAGCACCTGGGCTGATGTATTAAACCGCGCCAACATCGGTTTTGAAGTAATGCACGAACGTAATGCCCACAACTTCCCCCTAGACCTCGCGTCTGGTGAGCAAGCTCCTGTGGCATTAACCGCTCCTGCGATTCATGGTTAATTCCTGTTTCTGGAATCACAACTGAATAATCTTAATTAAACGAAAGCACTCTCTAGCGATAGAGGGTGCTTTTGTCGTGGTGGGTTACAGAGCCTGTTTCATTGATTGCTGGCTGGGAAGATCCGACTTTTTACCGACTGACAATCATAGTCTTAGCGAGTAAGCTTTTTGCTACACCGAATTTATATTGACCAGCAAGCCTGGGTTTAACGGGGGGATTCTTCCGGATAAATTCTGACTTCGCACCATTCTAGAGACACCTAGACCAAGTTTCTTATCTAGCGATCGCCGAGGATATACTTACGCATGAGGGCAGAAGATGCTGTAACGTTTGTGGAATTAGTTTTGGGACAAAGTTTGAGCAAAGCACAAATCCAGGTTTTTTTTGCTGGTATGGGAAAATAAATCCTATTCTGAAATAGCTGATCTATCCGGCTATAGCTACGATTACATTAAGCAAATCGGCTCAAAATTATGGCGTTCACTCTCCGATCTGAGTGATTCTAGGATTTCTAAGAATAACTTACAATCCTCTTTATCCTCTTTGTGCCGCTACGCTGAAGGAAAGCGTATTTCTGTTCGATCGGATCAGTTTCTCTAACTTGCTCCATTCGAGTCCAAAAAACTCTAGGGAAAAGGGGATTAAACCATTCCCTTTTTTTCATGCCAAAAACGGCGGAGCTTAGTCCACCGTTTTTAAAACAATTTAATTTTGCGGAAAGGTCTCATTGCTGTTGACGAAGGCAAACTCGTACTAACTACTGTGCGCCGGTCGATTGGGATTGAGATTGTCGTCTTTGTCCACCGGAATAGCGCTTATTCTGCCCTTTGGTAGAAGCAGAGCGAAATTGTCGAGCGTAGGCTCTATTGCGTTCAGCTTTTTCTTTTTTTAAGTTACGACGTTTAGCCACTCTATTTTCCTCATTAAGACGGTAAAATACCCACCCTAGCCAGGGTGAGCTTCGTAGATTCATTGTAGCTTGAAAGTGACGTTCTTGGTAATGTACTGTTTAACTAACTCTGGTTGGCAGTGTCTTGAATCAAGACAAAGGGTTGGACAATCAGGGTTTGAAATTGCTTTTGCAGGTCATGATTCCAGTGGCTGAGGTCGGCTTCGTTGGGCTTATGAATCAAGGCTTCGTCAATCCAATGCTGAACAGCTTGTACTTGGTCTTCGGCGATCGCCGTGGCAACTTCGATCAGATCTAGGTTGGGGTCTACGATAATTACCGCATCTCGTTTGACGTGGGGAATGATGGTTTCCCAGTCCATGGGGGCAATTTCGTGGTTAAGTTGGGTTTTAATATCAGTCATGGGCGAAGGAAATGGTGATTGAGTCGGGTTTCTATATCCGTTAAGACGGCATCTAGATCGTGATGCCACTGATCAAAACAACGGGCAGGGCTTTGGGCTGGCTGAAAATAGATCAGTTTAAATTGACCTTGGGCGATCGCCAGAATTGCGACTTCGGTTTCGGGGTTGTGATTGCCTAAAATACCGATAATTTCTTGAATCTGACGATTAACCTGGAGATTTAACCGCTCTAGGTCATCGTAGGTACAACGAATAAAATGGGGGGACGGGTCTAGGTCTAGTCCCAGGTATTGTTGGGGGTCTTGCCACTCTTGCCGTAGTCCCCAGGCGATCGCCGCGAGGGCCGTTTGATGCCCCTGAACAAACTGGTCTAACTGAAAACGCCATTGATTGGCGGCATCCTGGGGGATTTCGGTGCCAAAGGGCAACATTGGGGTATTCTCCTGGGTGAAGATCAAACATTGATCTATCAACGTCTTTACTGATTTTTTTGATTATACGCTTGCCATGGTTGAGTTAACGCTTAGAAAGGGATGTTTCTTGTGGCTGACGGTGGAACTGCTGGGAGCAAATTTTGCTGTAGCAACACCTCGTTTACCTTTGCGTCTAGCCCCAACCCCAGCCCTAGACTCCCTCTGCTCTGAGCAATTTTCAAAAAAGATTGAAACCTATTTAGAACGTCCAGACCTAGCATCAGCCCATTGGGGCATTGTTTTTCAAGCCCTAGAATCAGATCAGCCCCTTTATAGTCGCAATGGGGAGAAATTATTTGTTCCTGCCTCTAATTTGAAGTTATTAACGACGGCGGCAGCTCTAGCCAGCTTCGGCCCCGATTATCGATATAAAACGCCGCTTTATAGCCTAGGCAAGCCCCCGGTGCTAGAGCATGTGCGGCTAGTGGCCCAGGGTGACCCCAGTTTGACAAGCCAAACCCTTGAGGTGATCGCCAGGGAACTGCGAGAGGCTGGAGTCATCCAGATTAAGCAGTTGATTTTAGAAGACCCGTTGACTCCCACCGGCGATCGGCGGTTGAGTTGGGAATGGGATGACCTAACCTATGGCTACGCTCCTGGGGTAAATCGAGCTATTTTGAATCAAAATCAAGTCCAGTTGAGCCTCAGCCCCCAATCCCTCGGCCAACCATTACAGGTAAGCTGGTCTGACCTGATCGCCGGGCAACAATGGTACGTGATTAATCGCACCAAAACCGTCGCCAAACCCCAAAACCAGCTAAAGATTAGCCAACCCCAGGGCCGAAACCAGCTTTGGCTCACTGGCGACATGGCCCCTGGACAACCGCCCGATTTAACGACCTTAGCCATTCCCCAGCCTAGGGATTATTTTTTGCACGTATGGCGACAAACCCTGACCAAGGCGGAGATTCAGGTGGATAGTCTATTGTTGAATCCCGCGAATGCCTCCCTTCACGCTGAAAACCCATGGCAGGCGATCGCCTCTCCACCCTTGGGGGAGATGATCAAAACCGTGAATCAAGAGAGTAATAATTTGTATGCTGAGTCCCTGCTCAATAAGCTGAGTGAAGCCTTTCCCGAGGATCCATGGCAAGCCCTGAACCTGCCTCAATCCCAGCATCTGCGTGACGGGTCGGGTCTATCTCGTCAAAATTTATTGTCGCCGCAAACCTTGGTGAATGTGCTGATAAAAATGCAGAAAACGCCGTCCTATCGGGAATCTTTGGCGATCGCTGGAGTCACGGGAACCCTCAAATCGCGTTTTTTATCCACCGACCTCGTGGGTAAGGTGCAGGGAAAAACGGGAACCCTAACCGGCGTTGCAGGTTTATCGGGTTATCTGGCAACCCCAGGACAAAACAGCTTAGCCTTTAGTATTTTGGTCAATAATGCCCACACAAAACCGACCCAGCTTCGAGAGGCGATGGATCAGATTATTCTATGGGCCAGCCAGGCTCAAGAATGTCGGTGACTAGAGCCAGTCTTGGTTTTTTTTCGGAGATGGCTTGAGGGACTCCGTGTGGGACATGAGAACGTCTAAATTTTTGCGTTGTTCCATTTGTCCGAGAAAATAGCCCGTCATCATGGCTGAGGCGAGGAGGTTGGCTAAATCATCCCGGTCGGTGCTGATTTGTACATGGAAATCTTCAGACGGCAACATGCCCACTAGGCCCTGTACATTCTGAGTGATAATTTCTTTGATATCATCACTGGCGGATTGGGCGACCCGAGAGAGGGTTTCGGGGTGTTGTTTTTGTAGATATTGAATCAGTGTATTGCTTTCTTGATCTTCTTCCGATGCTAAAAAATCGAAGTTAAATTCCATTAGGTCTCCCAAATTAAAAATTGACGAAATACCCACAAGTTTTTTCTACTATAGCGGTTTGGGTCAAAAATTGGTCGGGCATTAGCCCAGAATGCAGGGTAATCGCATGGATCAAAAAAGTCAGAATATGCCTGACTCAAGAAGAAGGGAAAACAAGAAATTATTGTCTAAACCAGCCCTGTAACGCTTCATTTTAAGACTGCCTTTAGCGGAATGGTTACGAAGAAGATTAAGGGCAAGACGTCGTATAATGCTTAGACTGCGGGGGGCATGGTCTTTACGAACTCGGGAATCATCTTCAGCACAACCTACATCAAGATACCAGTGCAGAGAATTTTTAATCTCCCAATAACTGCGGATGCAAGCAGGGAAAGACTTAAAAGTCGGTTTTAAGGAGCTAAGTAAAGAAGCGAGTAGCATAAGTTGTCTTGTTCCACAAGTCTCGGGAACTCTCTTCCACTACTAAAGTTCTCAAACCTGACCATTTCTGAATTTGAGCAGGGGAAAAGACTAATTCCACTTGAGGGTCACGGGGTGATATAAAAAAACGGAGTGAATAAATTGCTAGCTCTGCTCTAGGGCAGTTTTGACCCAGTACCAACCAATTCTGAAATAGCTATTGCCGCGAAACCAGTAAGGGTCAGTCCGAGGTCAAGCACGGTGACAGGCCGCCCATAGGAGGAGAATGCCCACAAACAAAGCCGGACATTTAAGCAACTTGAGTAGTTTCTTCATCTAGGCGATCGCCGTATTGCGGGCCGATTGACGGTCTAGGTCGGAAATTAGAATAGCATTGGGATTAATCGTCATAATTCAAGCAAATTACTGATAAAGTCTCGGAGGATTCAAAAGGCACGATGATATTGGTGGCAATGGGGCAACTATAAAACTGTCACATCTTCCATGTCAGTTCCCTTTGACAAAATTTGTTCGATGTCCACATGAAAAAAAGGGGGTTATGCCCCATCCCAGGTTGCGATCGCCATCAGCAATTAAGTAAGAGGGATGGTTTGGTGTCTCTGTTTCAGCATGACTTATTTAAAGCAAATAATTGGTGCAAGCCCTGGGCCAGCGTTCACCTTAGCTTACTTGACAGATTGATATCGTTGTTTAAACTCTCGTTGTTGTTGATGATGATCGACGATCGCCAGAGGGTAACCAAGGCGTTGGCGTTGGTAATCCGATAGCTTGCCCGTTAAGAGGTCTTTTGTTTCGCAGGAAGATAATTCCGGTAGCCAGCGTCGGATATAGTCGCCGTCGGGGTCAAACTTTTGGGACTGGGTCATGGGATTAAAAATACGCAGGGGTTTGGGGTCCATGCCACTCGAGGCACTCCATTGCCAGCCGCCATTATTCGCCGCGAGATCGCCATCGTAGAGGGTTTGCATAAAATACAATTCCCCCTGTTGCCAATTGAGAATGAGATCCTTAGTCAAAAAACTAGCCACAATCATGCGACAGCGGTTGTGCATCCACCCTATCTGGTTTAACTGCCCCATGGCGGCATCGATGATCGGATAGCCGGTTTTACCCTGGCACCAGGCTTGGAAATGCTCAGGATTGTCTTCCCAGGGAAAATCCACAAAGGGTTTACGGTAGGGGCCCTGGGCTAGGCTCGGAAAGAAGTAGAGACAATGTTGATAAAATTCGCGCCAGGCCAGTTCCTGTTGCCAGGTTTGAATGCTGGCGCGTTCTTCCTCACTGCGGCTATACTCCCCGGCTTGAATCGTTGCCTGCCAAAGTGTGCGAATGCCGATGACGCCAAATTTGAGGGCGGCGCTAAGTTGAGAGGTGCCATCCAATGCCGGAAAATTTCGGTCTTGCTGATAGCTGGGTATGGCATTTTCCACAAACCATTGCAGGCGATCGCCAGCGGGGTCTTCACCGGGAGCGAGGGGCAGGGGGTGGGGCCAGCAAAATCCTAGGTCTGCAAGGGTGGGCAGGGGAATGGGTGACAAGGGTTGGATCTGCTCTAATTCTTCTGCCGTCAGACCTGTCAAGGATTTAATCGGAGTGGCGATCGCCATTTTAGGCTGTTGACTCCAATTTTTCCAAAAGGGAGTATAGACCGTGTAGGGTTGCCCCGCCTGGGACAAAATTTCTCCAGGATGGTGCAGGAGTTGATCCCACTCGGTTTGAACAGCAATGCCCAGCTCTCGTAAGGTAGTGGCGATCGCCTGGTCTCGGACTTGGGCGTAGGGTTCAACATCCAAACTCCAGGCCACCAGCTTTGCGCCGAGGGTTTGGGCCAAGCGAGGAATGAGCACCGTGGGATCCGCTTGAAAAATCAGCAATTGACCCCCCAGAGTCTGGTAATGCCGTAGCAGGGCTTGCAGACTCCCCAATAGATAGGCCACCCGCGCGGGGGCCATGTCCGGCGCCTTGAGAATAGCCGGGTCAAGACAAAAAATACCAATCACCTTGGCAGTTTTAGCACGGATTTTAGCCAGTCCAAGGTGGTCGCTTAGGCGCAAATCGCGGCGATGCCAAAATAAAATCAAAGGATTACTCATGGCAATAAATAGCGCATCCAAAAATAACCGGCAATGGTTTTCGCGTCGATGGGCTCCCCTGCCATAATTGCCTGTTCAAATTCATCAAAGGTGAGTAAGACCACCTCAATATCTTCATCCTCATCTTGGGCGGGAGGATGGGCTAATTTTTCTAAATCCTGAGCCAAGTAAGCGTAGATATATTCATCGGAATAGCCCGGTGCCAGGGGAAATTGCCCCAGAGTAAGCCAGCGATGGGCCCGATAGCCAGTTTCTTCCTCTAGCTCCCGTTTAATCGTTTCAGCGGGGTCTTCTTCGGGTTCCACTGTACCCGCCGGAAATTCTAATAAACGTCCCTGCACGGAAACTCGATATTGTTTCACCAAGACTAATTGATTATCTGGGGTGATGGGCACGGCCATGGCGCCACCGGGATGTCGGATACATTCCCATTCACCTTCTAGTCCATGGGGGAGGCGCCGCCGACTCACCTCAAAGTTAAATTTACGTCCTTGATAAAAAAGACGCTGGTGCAGTAGGGGAGCGGGTTCGGAGCCAACAGTCATGGGAATTATCTCGCGGGGAAACACTTTATATTCTAGGGGCAAATTACCCGTAAAATACCGCTCTGGTCTAGCCCCTGGGCCAACTCACCCATCGTTTTTTGTAAAACAGGGTGGAGCCAATGGGGGGCGATCGCCGCTAAGGGAACAACAACAAACGCCCGCTCTGCTAGGTAGGGATGGGGAATGGTCAAGGTCGCACTCGAATAAATCCTTTGACCGTACAAGAGCAAATCTAAATCTAAGGTTCTTGGGCCCCAGGGCTGCAAGCGAACCCGGCCGAACTCCTGCTCGATCACCTGAAGGACATTCAAGAGTTTTTCTGGCTCTAGAGCCGTGTCTAATAGACAACAGCCATTGAGATAATTGGGCTGGGCCGGGCCAATGGGCAGGGTTTCATACCAGGCGGACCGAGTCACTACCCTAATCCCTGGTGTTTGTTCTAATCTCTGCAAACTCCTCTCGAGGGTGACCTGGGATGCGCCCAAATTACTCCCCAGGGCCAGGGCAACCCGGTGAGGTGAGTCTGGGTCATGGCCCAACCATGGTCTGTAGGTCTTGGCGCGGGACTGGCCGGTAGGCATATGGCATCGTCATAGAATAGAAATCAGGTCAGATTGCAGTCCTCTCCATCTTCGCACTACCGTTGATTCGTTAAACTAGAAAAACAAATTTTGTTACCATCAACCCGGCATTGATCGCCGTATATTTGAGTATTAATCGACTATGACACAACGCTTGGATCACGAGCCAACGCCTATTCAAAAGGCTCCAGAGGAAAATCCGTGGCTAGAAATTGTCAAAACAGTGGCAACGGCCATGGTGTTAGCCTTCGGGATCCGTACCTTTGTGGCGGAAGCGCGTTATATTCCCTCCTCCTCCATGGAACCGACCCTACAGATCAATGACCGCCTGATTATTGAAAAAATTAGTTATCATTTTCAACGCCCAGAACGGGGTGATATTGTCGTATTTAATCCGACGGAAGCTCTGCAAAAAAATAACTTTAAAGATGCTTTTATTAAACGGGTGATTGGCCTACCGGGGGATACGGTCAAGGTCTCTAAAAAACAAGTGTATGTCAATGGTCAGGTGATCAGCGAAGACTACATTGCCCAAGCCCCCGATTACGACTTTGGCCCGGTTACTGTCCCTGCCGATCAATACCTTGTCCTCGGGGATAATCGCAATAATAGCTACGATTCCCATTTTTGGGGTTTTGTCCCTAGGGAAAAATTAATCGGTCGGGCCTTCGTCCGTTTTTGGCCCTTTACCCGCCTAGGCCTGCTCGATGAAAGTACGAACCAGAACTAACCGCGCGAACTTTTCCTTGGCTCTATTCAGTGAATGCAAGCAGATACCCCGGCTGAAGATAGTATTAGAAGAGCCAATTAATCAAGGAATCGAAAATGGGGTTAGATTACTTGCCGGATGAGAAAAAAGACGGCAAAAAAGCCAAAAAACTGACATCCACCTGGTCTATCGAAGATAGCGAAAAACTATACCGCATTTCCGGGTGGGGCGACCCTTATTTTTCCATCAATGCCGCCGGTCATATTACCGTCTCTCCCCACGGTGATCGGGGAGGCTCCCTGGATTTGTTGGAGCTAGTCGAGTCCCTCCGCAAACGCAAATTGGGGATGCCTCTCCTCATCCGCTTTTCTGATATTTTGGCTCACCGTCTCGAACGGCTCAATAGTTGTTTTGCCAAGGCGATCGCCCGTTACAAGTACCCCGGCATTTATCAAGGAGTTTATCCGATCAAATGTAATCAGCAACGGCATTTGGTCGAGGCTTTAGTTCGCTTTGGTAAACCCTACCAATTTGGCCTAGAAGCTGGCTCCAAACCAGAACTGATGATTGCCCTAGCCTCCCTGCCGCCGCAACTGGACCGGAATGAAAAGTCAGCCCGGAGTTTAATTATTTGTAATGGTTACAAGGATAAAGAGTACCTAGAAACGGCTCTGTTGGCCAAACGCTTGGGACACCGGGCCATTATTGTGATTGACCACCTGCGGGAACTGGATTGGATTCTCCACATTAGTCAGCAATTGGGCATTAAACCCATCCTCGGCATTCGAGCTAAACTCAGCATCAAGCAAGAGGGCAAAAACCCGACCAGTGACGGGGATAGAGCTAAGTTTGGGCTCACCGTGCCGGAAATATTGACCGTTATTAATCGTTTAGAAGCGGTCGATCGCCTAGATTGTCTCAAACTTTTACATTTCCATGTGGGGTCGCAAATTTCCAACATTACCGTCATCAAAGAAGCCCTGCGGGAAGCCAGCCAACTCTACGTGCAATTGGCAAAATTAGGGGCAAAGATGCGGTATCTGAATGTGGGCGGCGGCTTGGCGGTGGATTACGATGGCTCTAATACCAACTTTCCGGCCTCCAAAAACTATAATATGCAGAACTACGCCAATGATATTGTGGCGGCAATTCAAGACGCCTGTGAACAGGCAGATGTCACCGTTCCGACTCTGATTAGTGAAAGTGGCCGGGCCATTTCTGCCCATCAATCGGTTTTGGTCTTTGATGTTGTGGGAACCAATGATATTTTTCAAAAATCTCCAGAAGTTGTCACCAAAAAAGACCATTTAATTGTGCAAAATCTGTGGGAATCCTATCAGACCATTAACCCCAATAACTACCAAGAAACCTACCACGATGCTCTGCAATTTAAAGAAGAAGCCATCAGTCTTTTTAATTTGGGTTATTTAAGTTTGACGGAGCGGGCTAAAGTTGAACAAATTTTTTGGGCCTGTTGTCAAAAAATTCTTGATTGTACCCGTGACCAAGAGTATATTCCAGAAGATGTGCAGGACATGGAAAAACTAATGGCATCTATTTACTATATCAATTTATCGGTTTTTCAATCTGCCCCGGAATCCTGGTCATTAAACCAACTCTTCCCGATTATGCCGATCCATCGTCTCAAGGAAAAACCCCAGCAACGGGCGATTTTGGCGGATTTAACCTGCGATAGTGACGGTAAAATTGACCGCTTCATTGACCTGCGGGATGTTAAGTCCTATCTAGAACTGCATGATTTTCAAGCCTCTTCTCCAAGTGATGACAATAAAAATAAAAAGACAAGTAATCCCTATTATTTAGGGATGTTTTTGGTGGGAGCCTATCAAGAGATTATGGGAAATCTGCATAATCTTTTTGGGGATATCAATGTAGTTCACATCGCTATGACGCCCAATGGTTACCAAATCGAATCTGTCGTTAAGGGCGATACCATGAATGAAGTCCTAAGCTATGTCCAGTATGATGCCGAAGACCTATTGGAACGAATGCGGCGGTACACCGAAAAGGCACTCCTTGAAAACCAAATCAGCCTAGAAGAATCCCAACGACTCCTCGATGATTATGAGCAGAGTTTGCGCCGTTATACCTACCTAGTGGAAGGAGGGCTTTAATAGGAATATGTTAGTGGCTCTGGTCAATGTTTTGCTGTATTGCTTCCCATGGAGCCAAAAATTTGTTTTGATAGGATGAAGTCCTAACTGCCATCACCCTACTTCAATCCCTGTGAATAAGCTCCCTCCCGTTGATCTCAGTCGTCAATACCAGCAAATAGATGCTGAAGCAAGTGCGGCCGTCCTGGCTGTATTGCGATCGGGTTATTACATTGGCGGAGCGGTGGTCAGCGAGTTTGAACAAAAATTTGCCGACTATGTGGGCGTGGGTCATTGTGTAGGCTGTAATTCAGGCACGGATGCTCTCTATTTAGCCCTCAGAGCGCTGGGTATTGGCTGCGGGGATGAGGTGATCACCTCGGCGTTTACCTTTTTTGCCACGGCGGAAATGATTACGGCCACCGGAGCAACCCCTGTTTTTGTGGATATTGACCCTCTGACCTTTAATCTAGACTCTCGTTTGATTGACGCGGCTATTACGCCCCGGACAAAGGCGATCATGCCGGTACATTTATTTGGCCAACCCATGGATATGACGGCCATCATGGCGATCGCCAAAAATCACCAGTTATTTGTCATTGAAGATTGTGCCCAGGCCACAGGAGCCCAGTGGCAGGGGAAAGCCGTCGGCAGTTGGGGTGACGTGGGAGCCTTTAGCTTTTTTCCGACCAAAAATTTGGGGGGCTGTGGAGACGGGGGAGCAATGACCCTTAATGATCCCTCTCTAGCGGAGAATCTGCGGATGTTCAAAGAACACGGCAGTCGGCAACGCTACTACCATGAGGCGATCGGCATCAATAGCCGCCTCGATGCGGTTCAAGCCGTCCTATTACAGGTCAAATTACGCTATTTGGATAACTGGAACCAGGACCGCCAAAAACTAGCGCAGTATTACAGCGAATTACTCTCGCCCCTGCCGGGTTTGATCTTGCCCACCGCCCTTGCCGGAGGAACCCATGTTTGGAATCAATACACCATCAGAATTATCGTCGACGACTCCCAGCAGGAAAATAAACGAGATCTGGTGCGTCAAAAACTCCTGGATAGTGGTGTAATTTCCATGGTCTACTACCCCATTCCCCTCCATCGTCAGCCGGTCTATCAGGACTTGGGCTATGCCGTCGGCTCTTTGCCCCACACCGAACAGGTTTCCCAGGAAGTCCTTTCTCTGCCTCTGTTTCCTGGCATGACCGCCGCCGAACAAGAGCGCGCTGTGTACAGCCTTAAGGAACTCTTATGAATTAGTGTCTCCCCTTGGGTCTGATAATCAAAATAATTGACCAAAAATCAGGGCGCAGCAAACGGGGGGAAATGACTCAAGCATCAAAGACAGTGTGGTTGATCCCACTGCTAGTTTTTCTGGGTTATTGGGGTAACTACTACGTTGTCCCGTTATTTTTTGGTGTGGATTTTATTTTTGGCAGTATTGCTACGCTGATTATTCTGTCGCGCTACGGCTTATTTTGGGGAAATTTAACTACTCTCGTTGTGGCCAGCCGAACGATCGCCTTATGGAATCATCTCTACGCCTTTTTGGTGCTCATTTTAGAGGTATTAGTGGTGGGGTCGCTCCTCAAGCGCAACCAGCGCAACCTGGTCTTAAGCGATGCTTTATTCTGGATTGTCATTGGCATTCCTCTGGTTTATCTTTTGTATCACAACTTTCTAGATATGCCACCTCTGCCGGCCGCTTTGGTGGCCTTTAAACAGGGAACCAATGGTATTTTAAATGCCTTGATCGCCTATTTACTTTTAGAATATTTTTTGCCCCATATTGTCCCTTCATTTCAAGGTTCTAAACATCCCATTTCCCTAGAACAAACTTTTTTTAATTTACTGGCTAGTTTTATTTTTTTGCCCTTGCTATTGATTACGGTAATCCAGGGTCAACAAGCGTTTTATAATATGGAACTGTCTATGGCAGAAGAGCTGAATGTCTTAGCCGTGCCGATTCAAAGTGGTGTGCTTTATTGGTATGAAAGGCATTTATCTGGAGCCCAGTCCCTCGGAATGGGAGCCATCGGTCATCTAATTGATGGCAATTATGATCACCTTAATCATCTGGCTCAAACTGTAAAAGAAGCATTCCCCGCCTATCAGCATGTTTATGTTACCGATAAAGAAGGATTAATTTTAAGTCATATCTATAATAACCCTGATAAAAAAGCAAAGCGGAATCAATATATTCCTGATAAAGAGTTGGTTGCGGCTAAAAATAGTCGAGACTATCTGCCTATTATTTCTGCCGTGCATCATGATTCTGATTTATCTAAACCCTACATTGGCATTAATGTACCCATCCATAGCCAAGATAAATTCCAAGGACTTGTCTATATTGTTTTGAATGTTAATCAAGTGGAAAATTTCCTACAAATTAATCCGCTCTCCAAACACATTGAAATTCTTTTATTAGATGATAAAAATCAAGTTATTGGTGCTAGTACTAATAAGATATCCAATCAATCATTACAAGGGCGAAATGTTCGGAAATTAGAAAATAATGTGCGGCATTGGCTACCGGATCAGCCCATGAACCCGATGAATCGTTGGCGACAATCCTATTATTTCAGTGAAATGGCGATCACCGAAAATTTGCCCTGGAAATTAGTGATTCGCTTGTCGCCTAGGGCTCAGATTGATCAACTCCAATATCTCGCGCTTAAAAATCTAATCCTATTGTTGAGTATTACTGCTGTTGGATTTGTCGCCGCGGTCTTTGTCACTCGTCAATTTGCCGCACCAATCCTACGATTGGCTCAATTTTCGTCCGATATTCCTCAAAAACTAAATCAAAGAGATACGCCTCTTCAAGTACTAGCCAACCCCATTACTGAAATTGCTATCTTAGGTCAGAATTTCCAAGCAATGCTGCAGACTCTACGATATCAGTTTCAAGAAATTCAAAATTCACGAAAAAATCTAGAATTTCGAGTCGAAGAACGGACTCAAGAACTTGCCTTAGCCAAAGAAAAAGCAGAGCTTGCCAATCGTAGTAAAAGCGAATTTCTGGCAAATATTAGTCATGAAATTCGCACACCAATGAATGCAATTTTGGGCTTTTGTGATTTACTCCAAGAAAGCATGACGGATGCTCGTTCGGAATCCTATTTGAAAGCCATTAGTTCTAGCGGCAAAACCCTAATGTCGTTAATCAACGATATTCTAGACCTCTCCAAAATTGAAGCGGGAAAACTAGAACTAAACTACGAAATCATTGATATCCATCAATTAATTGAGGAAGTTGAGATCACTTTTTCGCTGGAGGCCCAGACTAAAGGTGTGAGCTTTAGCGCCCAGATCGGGGATGAGGTTCCCGCTTTACTCGAGTTGGATGGGGTCAGACTGCGGCAAATATTACTTAATATTGTAGGCAATGCCCTAAAATTTACAGAAACAGGGAATGTAAGTCTGCGAGTCGATGCTCTGCGCTCTTTTACTCGTGATTGCATTGATCTTACATTGCAAATTACTGATACCGGCATTGGCATTGCTCCCGAAGACCAGAAACGCATTTTTGATGTTTTTACCCAATCCGATGGGCAAAGTACCCGAAAGTATGGCGGGACGGGTCTTGGACTTAGCATTACCCGTCGTTTAACCGAATTAATGGGCGGGAAGATTGAGCTAGACAGTGAGCTAGGGCAAGGCAGTACGTTTAGCGTTCTTCTTCCCCAGATCAAGGACATCCCCTTGGCTAAGCCCGTTAGTCGGGGGCAATTGGTGGCAGACCTGAAGCCAATTTTTCCCTTAAAATCAATGGCCTCTCCTTCTCTGCCACCGGATATTGAGCCTGATCTCGACGGGACGAGAAGAAAAAATCTTGCAAAACTTGTCGAAAAACTAGCCCAAGCTGGGCTAATCTGGGAGGAGCTTCATCATAGCTTGATTTTGCACGATCTGCGACACTTTGCTCAGATATTGGCAGAATGGGGTCACGACTATCAGTGTCAATCTTTGTTGGACTATGTTCAGACCCTTGACCAGGCGATTGCTTCCTTTGATGGTGATGCGCTGGCGACAATTGTGGCTCGTTTTCCCGAAATTAGACAGGCGATCGAGGCAAGTTTGAGCTAAGCTGAAGGTATAAAAAGTATAAAAAATCACAAAATTTTTATTAATACGTTTTTTTGAAAAAATATAAATAAAAACCCCAGCCTCTGCTGTTACGAGAATGAAACCTTTTTTGCCAGAAAAATTTTTGATCCTAGTGGTGGATGATGTCCCCAAAAATTTACAATTGGTTGTGGAAATATTAGACCGTTCCGGTTATATGACAACCTTTGCCTCTGGTGGAAAGCAAGCATTAGAACGATTGAATAAGACGAATCCCGATCTGATTTTATTAGATTTAATGATGCCAGAAATGAATGGACTTGAGGTCTGTCAAAACATCAAGGCAAATAGTCAATATGAAAATTTACCGATTATTTTTTTGACGGCTAGTAATGAACGGGATCATTTACTGCAAGCCTTTGATCACGGTGCCATCGACTACATCAATAAACCCTTCTATGCTCCCGAATTATTAGCTCGCGTCAAAACTCATCTTTCCTTGAAACAAACCCAGGATGAACTCAAGCAGGCCTACCAACAACTGGAAGAGATCGCATTGCTAGACCCCCTGACTGGGGTAGCCAATCGTCGGGCGATCGCCACGTTTAGTGAAGAAGAATTTTGTCGTACTAAACGCTACGATAGCCAATTTTCAGTGATGGTGATCGATCTAGACCATTTCAAACAGGTTAATGATACCCATGGACATCAATGCGGCGATGACTGTTTAGTCTTAATTGCCAAAACTCTCCAGCAAAACCTACGGGATACAGATAAAGTTGGTCGCTTTGGCGGAGAAGAATTCATTGCCATTCTACCCGAAACAGGATTAGATCAAGCCTTGGTCTTGGCAGAACGCCTACGGCACCACGTCGTTCATCTTTGCCCCAAAATTGGCAACCATGTCATTTACTTGTCCGTTAGCATTGGTATTACCAGTTATCACAAGTCAGATCTTAGTATTGATGATGCTCTACGGCGGGCCGATAATGCCCTTTACGAAGCGAAGGCCCAAGGGCGAAATCGGGTTAGTAGTATTTTGCATTAAGTTGCAATTTTCAAACAATATTTTCGGAAAAAATCGGAAATTCATCTAGAATCCAGCTAAACTACGGATTAATTATTGTTGTGCCTGGGATGTTGGGAGTGGACTTAGAGTGCGTAGTTTCCTTGTTTGTTTGTTTAGTGGGCTGGGGTTTACGGTTTGGCTGGGGAGCGCGCCACTGCTAGCACAATCGTTGCCTGACTTAAAGCCCGCAAATACGGGTTCTAATGCGTCAGATGCTCCAGCAAACTCCTCGCCCAGTGCAGATTTAGTCCCCGAGGTCTGTCCCGCCTTTAGCAATACTCTGGCGATCTCCCTAAGGACACCGGTCCCTTGGCTTACTTTGACGGTAGAAAACCAACCGATTAGCTTGCAATTGAGCGGAGGGACGGTATTTGAGCCCAGCAGTCTGCAAACGCTTCCGGCCATTGAGGCGATGCTCACCGAAGTTCGGGGCAAAAATCTATCCCTAACGGAGTTTCAGGCACTCCTACCCCGCCTAGCCAGCGCCATTAGTCAGCATTACCTCAACCAAGGCTACGTTACCTCCCAAGCCAACGTTAAGCCAGTGACGGAGATTCCCGCCGATGGGGTGGTGGTGCTTACCTTGGAAGAAGGAGGATTAAGTGCAATCCGTATTTTTGGACGAGGACGGCTCAATCTCAATTATCTTTGTGACCGTGTTGCCCTGGGTGTTTCCACTCCGATCAATCTGGGGCAAATTGAAGCGCAATTGCGTCTTCTCCAGCAGAGTAACCTTTTGTCGGATGTGGGCGGTAGTTTGAGTAATTCTGGGCAAGCTGGCTTGAGTATCTTGACGGTGACAGTCAAAGAAGCCTCTACTTTTGATCTCAATTTAAGTTTTGATAATTATTCCCCCATTAGCCTCGGCTCGGAACGCGGTGGCATCTCCCTGGCGGTTAATAATGTCACGGGTCTTGGCGATCGCCTGTCGGGGTCCTATTATGTCAGCACCACCGGCGGCATGGATTTAGCCGATTTTAGCTATGAAATCCCCTTGAACCCAATGGAAGGGACGCTACGCCTAAGGGCAACACCGACCTGGACTCGAGTCACCCAAAAACCCTTTGACGTCTTGGATATTACCGGCACTAACCCCGTTTACGAAATTAGTTTTCGCCAGCCCCTAATCCGAACACTACAGGAAGAATTTGCCCTGACTGTGGGCTTTCGTTACCAAGATGGACGCACCCTGGGGCTAGGACGACCGGAACTCTTGGGCAGTAGTCGTACTAGTGTGTTCCAATTTAGCCAAGACTACCTTAGCCGCGATCCCGATGGGCTTTGGTTTGCTCGCTCGCTCTTTAATCTGGGCACGGGCTTATTTGATGCCACCAGTAATGGCGGCTCGTTGCCCAGTGGAGAATTTTTTAGTTGGGTCGGGCAAGTTCAACGTCTACAACGCCTCGGCAATGACCACTTGCTGATCCTCCAGGCCGATGTTCAACTCACTCCCGATAGCCTATTGCCGGACTATTTATTTGTGATCGGGGGAGGACAATCGGTGCGGGGCTATCGACAAAATGCCCGCTCTGGCGATAATGGCATTCGTTTTTCCGCCGAAGACCGTATTACCCTGGCCCGCAATGGCAAAAATGAATCGGTCTTTGAAATTGCTCCCTTCCTGGATTTCGGAGCCGTCTGGAACAGCGCTGGTAATCCGACTCAGTTGCCCTCCCAAACTGTTTTGGTGAGTCCGGGGCTGGGTTTAATTTGGAATCAGGCGATCGGCATTGAGGGTTTGAGTCTCCGGGTTGACTATGGTATTCCCATCATTACCCTGCCCGACCGCAGTGCTAATTTACAAAACGATGGTTTTTATTTTCAGGTCAATTATCGTCCGCGACTTTGAAATAATTGGACTCCATGTCACCAGTTCCAGAGAATCTGTGGGCTTGAAACAAAATAAGGTAAAAATAGAGGTTGGGCCTTCACTGCCCTTGTCTTTTCGGAACGCTGAAACCACCCTATGATCTCTGAACCTGCCACTACCAAGACTCTTTTGCAGAATTTTCCCATTTGCCCCCAGTCTACAGCTTGTCCTTGGCGCGGGTTAATCGAGACCTATCGTCCCTACCTTCCGGTTTCTGAGACAACTCCGGTGGTGACACTCCTCGAAGGCAATACTCCCCTGATTCCCGCTCCGGCGATCGCCGCTCAAATTGGTCGTGATGTCAGAGTTTGGGTCAAGTACGATGGCTTAAATCCCACCGGCAGTTTCAAAGACCGGGGCATGACCATGGCCCTTTCTAAAGCTAAAGAAGCCGGAGCCAAAGCCGTGATTTGTGCGAGTACCGGCAACACCTCCGCCGCCGCCGCTGCCTACGCCCGACGGGCGGGGTTACGGGCCTTTGTAGTCATTCCCGATGGCTATGTGGCCCTAGGTAAATTGGGTCAAGCGTTGATCTATGGGGCAGAAGTCATTGCCATCGAGGGTAATTTTGATGACGCCCTCAGCACCGTTCGTCAATTGTCTGAGCACTATCCGGTGACCCTCGTCAACTCCGTCAACCCCTACCGACTAGAAGGGCAAAAAACCGCCGCCTTTGAAGTCGTAGATGTCCTCGGTGATGCGCCGGATTGGTTGTGTATCCCGGTGGGCAATGCCGGCAATATTAGCGCCTACTGGATGGGATTTTGTCAATATCAAGAAATCGGTAAAAGTACTCGTCTGCCCAAAATGATGGGTTTCCAAGCCGCCGGAGCCGCTCCTTTTTTAGCCGGAAAACCCATTAGTCACCCAGAAACCCTGGCCACGGCTATTCGTATCGGCAACCCGGCAAACTGGAACAAAGCCTGGGCCGCCTCCAAGGCAAGTCAGGGTGAATTTCATGCCGTTACCGATGAAGAAATCCTAGCCGCCTATCGCCTCCTGGCCGCCGAAGAAGGAGTATTTTGTGAACCCGCCAGTGCCGCTTCCGTTGCCGGTCTCTTGAAGGTGAAAGACCAGGTTCCCGAGGGTGCAAAGGTTGTCTGTGTGCTCACAGGCAATGGACTCAAGGACCCCGATTGTGCCGTACAGAATAGTGGCAATCAGGTTAAATCCGGTATCAAGCCCGAGTTAGAGGCCGTCGCCAAGGTCATGGGATTCTAGGGGATTCCTAAATTAGGTACAATTTTTTTCGGGATAAAACTATGACTGTGACACCAGCCTTTCCTACCACGACCCTCGCCACTCACCTCGTCAACGGCTTGCTCGCCGTCAAACCCCTCTGGGCAGTGGCCAAGTGGCAAGCCCGCTCCATGATGATCAAGAGAGCAGAGCGATTGGGGATTCCTTGGCGTGAGACCATTCAGCATTTTCAACAACTGCCCTGGCAAACAACCTGGGACAAGATTCACAATCCAGACCTAGAATACCCCGACTATTATCAAGCCTCATTCCACGGCTACGACCAGGGCCATCTCTGTTGGGATGCGGCCTTTGAGTTTGAAGTTGCCGCCAAGGCGGTGCACTCCAGCCTGTATCCTGAGGCCGGAGCCGCGGGAGACCTAAAACTGCGCCAAAGTTACCATGATGTTTTACGTCAAAAACTACCCGTTTCTCCCCAAACCATCCTAGACCTCCATTGCACGGTGGGGTTGAGTAGTTTTACCCTCCAAGATATTTACCCCCAAGCTCAGCTCACGGGTCTTGATTTTTCTGCCTATTATTTGGCGGTGGCTCTCCACAATGCTCAACAACAGCAACGAAGTGTGACTTGGGTTCATGCTCTTCCGGAGGCAACCGGACTAGCCGCTCAATCCTTTGACCTCGTTTCGGCCTTTTTGCTTTTCCATGAAATGCCCCAGGATGCCACCCGCAAAATCTTCCGAGAAGCCCGGCGTTTGCTCCCAACCGGGGGGCATTTTACCTTTATGGATATGAATCCCCGCTCCCAGGCTTACCAAACCATGCCTCCCTACATCATGACCTTGCTCAAAAGCACGGAACCGTTTATGGATCAGTATTTTGCCTTGGATGTTGAGGCAGAATTATCAGAAGCTGGCTTTGATTCGGTGGATATTAGCCCAAATAGTGCCCGCCATCGCACGGTCATTGCCCAAGCCTAGGTTTTTGTTAGTTAAAACGTTCAATCATGGTCTTGGCTCGCTTGCGATTGGCGATCGCCAGACGACGCTCTCCTTTTTGTTTAGCCTGGGCAATAATTTTTTTCTTGGCGCTCCGGTCTTGTTCGTAGTGCTCAAATAAAGCTTCGAGCAGAACTTCGCGGCTTAGATTTTCTTTGGCGCAGAGTTTACTCAATCGTTCCAGGAGCTTGGCTTCCAAGCGCAGAGTTGTTTGCTTGGTAACGAGGCTGTTCTCGTCTGGATCCGCAAATAATACCGCAATCAATTGCTCCCGACTCAGATCGTCTCGATTCGCTAGCTTACTCACCTGCTCTCGCAGACTTGAAACGGGGTCGGTTGGCTCCGTCGGGGTTTTCTCGACTGGTATCTTTTTGTTTTTTTTGACCTTGGTCGGCTCAGGACTCTCTGCCGATGGTGATTTCCGTTGCCGACGTTGCCGAGGTTTAGTACTAGGGTCCACCTTCTCTGCCTCTTGCCCTCCAACGACCGTGGCGTCTACCGTCGTTGACCTCGTAGTTTGCGGCGGATTTGGGGATGCGGGACTTAATTCACTATTCATTATTAGTAGACTCAAAGAAACTTGTTTTGCTAGTTATTTTAATATCTTTTAGTCTAGATATCTACACTTCTTAAATAAAAAGTTTCTGGACTTTTTTAAGTCTAAGTTTCTAAACTAAATCTGATAAGATGTCTGTGACCTCGCCTTGGTGTTGGTGGCGGTTGTCATCGTAGAGCATGAGCGTGTTCAAATTGCTGTGGCGACTGAGTTTCTGGACTTTGCGCGTATCGCCATTGGTGGCATCTAGGGCGGCAGTGATGGCGCTATGACGGATACGGTGAGGACTGATGATTTTATGAATGCCGGCGGTTTCCGCCGCGCCACGAACGATGCTATAGAGAGCATTTCCACTCAGTCGATGCCCATGGGTGGCTCGGTCAAGGGTACAAAAAAGCGGGCTGGTACGGGGATGAGGACCGATCGCCTGTAGCCAATCATTAATCAAAGCCATGGCTTTTCGGCTCAGGCGAATGGGGTCTTTGCTCAACTTCCCTTTGCCTTTAATCCAGAGTTGTGAGTCCGTGGGCACATAGTCTTCTCGGTTGAGGGCGCAGACTTCCGCCCGTCGCAGGGCGTTATCCCAGAGTAGGCGCAGGATGGCCAGGTCTCGTTTGCCCTTGAGGGAGTCGGGATTGATCTGCTCTGTGATTTGCCGAAAGCCTTCGGGTTTGACGCCACTGGTGTCTCGATAGGTCTGTACCCGTAGACCCTCCACATCTTCGAGGGTATAGAGACATTTGCCAACTTTACGGGCGTAGTTGACCAGGCTTTTGACCGCCGCTAACCGCACATTAATTGTCGCGGGGCTGAGACCTTTTTCCAATAATCCGGCTCGATAGCGCAGGACAATGGCGATCGCCTCAAAGCGATTTAGGTTCAAAAAGGCACCAATAACCCCCGGGGTAGGCTCCTGGCTAGCCATGGTCAAAAAGAAATCCTTGAGACTTTTGGCGTAGGTGCGGCGGGTATTTGGCGATCGTTTATCCCGCAAAAGCTCGCCCAAGATGTCCTGTTCCCAGGTCGGAAAAACCGATGGCTGGCTGATATCCGTGGCAAATGATGGGGGTTCTAGGCTCATAAATTAAGGATGTGGAAAGGTTCATTATCACATGCTTGGCTCACCAATAAATGCTTCTATCCCGCTGTGTGTGGGAAAAACTAGCCACCTATAATGACCCTAGCCTCTGGCGCATTTGCTATGAATGATTAATGCCCTTGCCAGCTATTATCGAAAGATCAAATCTCACCAAAGTCGGCTTAGAGACTTCAGTCCTAGTGTGACTGCGCCATTTCCCTCGTCAAACCCACTACAATGGATAAGCATTTCTATACTTTTTTAGTGCTGGCCTGCCATGACCGACGTTCCCGTTTCTCGGATTCGTAACTTTTCCATCATTGCCCACATCGACCATGGTAAATCGACCTTAGCCGATCGCCTCTTGCAGGTGACGGGTACCGTGCAACAACGCCAGATGAAGGAGCAATTTTTGGACAATATGGATCTTGAGCGCGAACGAGGCATTACCATCAAACTCCAGGCCGCTCGCATGAACTATACTGCCAAGGACGGTGAGCAGTATGTCTTAAACCTAATCGATACGCCGGGGCATGTGGATTTTTCCTACGAAGTTTCACGATCCTTGGCCGCCTGTGAAGGGGCTTTGTTGGTGGTGGATTCCTCCCAGGGCGTTGAAGCCCAAACCCTGGCTAATGTTTATTTGGCCCTAGAAAATAACCTAGAAATTATTCCCGTCCTGAATAAAGTGGACCTCCCCAGCGCTGAGCCAGAAAGGGTGGCGGCGGAAATTGAAGAAGTGGTAGGTCTAGATTGCAGTCAAATTATCCACGGTTCCGCCAAGGCCGGTATTGGCATTGATGAAATTTTAGAATCGATTGTGCATTTGGTACCCCCGCCCCAGGATACGGTAGACCAGCCCCTGCGAGCTTTGATTTTTGATAGTTATTACGATGCCTATCGTGGGGTTGTGGTTTATTTTCGGGTGATGGATGGCAAGGTCAAAAAAGGCGACAAGGTACGATTAATGGCTTCCCAGAAAGAATATGTCATTGATGAACTCGGCGTGCTGTCCCCCACCCAAGTCCAAGTCGAAGACCTCCACGCCGGCGAAGTGGGCTATTTTGCGGCGGCGATCAAAGCCGTGGCCGATGCGCGGGTGGGAGATACCATCACCCTGGCGGCGAATCCGGCCCAAGAAGCCCTGCCGGGCTATACCGAAGCGAATCCCATGGTCTTTTGTGGCTTATTTCCCATTGATGCCGACCAGTACCCAGACCTGCGGGATGCCCTGGAAAAATTGAAACTCAACGATGCGGCCCTTTCCTACGAACCCGAAACCTCCACTGCCATGGGCTTTGGCTTCCGTTGTGGTTTTTTGGGATTGTTGCACATGGAAATTGTTCAGGAACGCCTAGAGCGCGAATATAACCTGGATTTGATCACCACCGCTCCCTCGGTGATCTATCGTGTGACCGACCTGGAGGGAACGGTGACTGAAATTGATAACCCCAGCCAGCTTCCCCCCGCTCAACATCGCACCAAAATCGAAGAACCCTACATCAAGGTGGAGATGATTACCCCGGAAACTTACGTGGGGACGTTAATGGAGCTTTGTCAAGGGCGGCGCGGGGTCTTTATTGATATGAAATATTTCACCAAAACCCGTACCGCTTTAATCTATGAATTGCCCCTGGCAGAAGTGGTCACGGACTTTTTTGACCAACTCAAATCCCGCACCAAGGGCTATGCCAGTATGGAATACCAATTGATTGGCTATCGGGAAAATGAATTGGTGAAGTTGGATGTTTTGGTCAATGGAGATGGGGTGGACGCCCTCGCCATGATTGTCCACCGCGATAAGGCCTATTATGTCGGGCGGGCCTTGGTGGAAAAACTAAAAGAGTTGATTCCTCGTCATCAGTTTAAAGTGCCTATTCAAGCGGCGATCGGAGCAAAGATAATCGCTAGTGAACATATTGCCGCCCTCCGTAAGGATGTTTTGGCTAAGTGCTATGGCGGTGATATTTCCCGTAAGAAAAAACTTCTGCAAAAGCAAGCGAAGGGTAAAAAACGGATGAAGGCGATCGGGACGGTTGATGTACCCCAGGAAGCTTTTATGGCAGTATTGAAGCTAGAACAACAACAAAGCTAAAAACATTTTTTCATCTTTTTTAACGGCAATGACTGACTTTAATGCTGATGTTTCTCCTCTAACGGAGACTGTGTCCACCATCAAGTACGGTGAACGTTTAATCGAAGAGGGGCAACTGGTGACCTTTCCCAACCCTCGCCCCGGTCGTCGCTTCGATGTTCAGATTACCCTGCCGGAATTTACCTGTAAATGTCCGTTTTCTGGCTATCCTGATTTTGCGACCTTGTACATCACCTATTGCCCGGATCAAAAAGTTGTTGAGTTAAAATCCCTCAAACTTTACATTAACCGTTATCGTGACCAGTACATTTCCCACGAAGAAGTGGCCAATGTGATTCTGGATGATTTGGTGGCGGCCTGTGACCCCCTATTTATTAACTTGAAGGCGGATTTTAACCCCCGGGGCAATGTCCACATGATTGTTGAAATTCAGCAGGAAAAAAATAAACCTACCAAGGATTGCCAATAAGAGTAAATGCACTCCAGTAGTAAGGGTGACTCAAATCTTTCTTGGCTAAACTCTGACGAATATCCGGCGGTAGTTCCGCTAAGGATAATTGCACCGTTGGCGATAACACCAGGCGATCGCCATCAACTTTGACCTTACCCTGGAGCAAACTTAACTGGGCTTGGCGCAGGGCCTCTGCCTTAATCGGTGCTTGGCGCAGTTGACTATAAAAACTGGTCATAAGTGCTAGAGTTCCTTCATCACTGACATACCAGAGACTGCCGATCGCCGTTCGGACTCCCGTTTTAACCGCTAGCCCAGCGAACCCTAATTCCGCCTCAAAATCGCCCAGGGCAGTGCGACAGGCCGAGAGCGTCAAGAGATCAATGGGTTGATCGAGTCCTAGATTGGCAAATTCATCTAGGTTGAGATTACGGTCACTAAAGACCACAAAGGAATTACGGCGATCACCACCATTAAATTCACCGTGGGTCGCCAAGTGCACTAGTCGGTATTGCTGGGAAGCGAGGGAATCCTTAAAATTTTGCACAGTGAAAGCATTATCCAAAAAGATTCTGCCGGGCCAGAGAGTTTGGGCAATTTGGGTCAATTCCACCGGAGCGGCGGGCAGTGGATTTTGTTTAGAAAAGGTCTGAGCCCCCATGGCTAAAATCTCAGCGTTAGCCAAATCTTGGCGAGTGGTATTGGTTAAGGAAAGAGTCGGCATCAAATTGAGGCTATAGCGTTCTGTTAAATATTGCCCACGATTTTGATCATACAAAGCGGCAAGTGGTAAGGAACGAAGACCCCGGTCAAGAATAAAACTGAGATTAGTGATGGACTGCTCTTCTAACGTTGGTTCTATGGGCTGAATTAGCCATTGATGTAAGATTTTAGCCTGGGGCAAATAGGCATCAGCCGGGGCTTGATTGACTAAATTTTGTTGAAAGCGAAACACTTCTCGCGTCACATCTCGGCGGGTCACGTTGGGAAATTTAACCGGCGGCTGGATTCCCTGGGCGGTCACCACCACCAAGGCCAGGCGATCAGTTCCTTGGGGATTGAGGTTGGGCGGGATAAATTTCTCTGAGCCCTTATTCAATTTCAAGATGTTCTCATTTTCAGCCGTTTGGGGATAAAAATAAACATAAACTAACGCCGATTTAACCCCTGTTTTGAGTTCAATTTCCTTAAGCAAGGATGTTGGCTCAACATCGGCAGAGGGAGCTGAGGTAATACCTAAAAAATCAGTGAATTGCCCGGCGTAGAGCCCTTCAATTTCGTTCGTTAGCTGTTTTAGAGCGACGGTAGTCGAAGCAAGTGGAAATAAATTTGCGGGCGTTGCGCTTTCTAGGATTTGATTGGGAGTCGTGAGTGGCGGAATTGTAGGAGTAGGAGTGGGGGTTGGCGTAGGAGTGGGAGTGGGTTCTGGCGTAGGAGTGGGAGTGGGTTCTGGTGTAAGAGTGGGAGTGGGTTCTGGTGTAGGAGTGGGAGTGGGTTCTGGTGTAGGAGTAGGAGTGGGAGTCGGTCTTGCTTCGGTCAAAATACCAATATCGCCTTGGGTTGTACTCTCAAGGTACTCTTCACCTGGATTGAGGGTATTATTTCCAGTTGTAATCACGCCATTTGTACCATTAACACTGGCATTGCCCACTATAAAGGGAATTTCTCCATTTCCCCCGTGACGAATTGTGATGCTTCCATTATCTTGCAAACCGATGCTTGAGATACTTGCGTTACGCTCATTTTGAGCAGTAAACGTATTAAGGGCTTGAAAAAAAGCATCGGTGGAAATATCAACATTGCCCCCGCTACCACGAATTGATTCAGTATTAATAAATCCCACCTGAATATTGCCCGGAGCCGTCAAGCTGACATCACCACCATTAGTTTGTAAGTTACCCGTGCTGATGCTGGTTCCGCTTAGGGAAACATTACCGGGACTTAATGGCTCAGAGGTAATAGCTTCCGTTGTGACAGAACCAGCAAGGCTTGTAAGGTTGATAAACCCAGAAAAGCCACTAGGAAACTCAGGATCGACTAAAAAGGTGATTGTCTGGGTTGTAATAGGGGCTGTGGCTTGCAAAAATAAATCTGCACCATTAACAATCTGAGTGGGTTGGCTCAACGTAATGGCTCCATTGCCAGCATTAATGAAGGTATCTCTGATAACGGTCACTGGACTGTTGATCGTAATAGTGCCTGCGGTTTGGATGAGGCCGGGCAATAAGACATTAGACGCTTGGTTGATGGTCAGAGCCGAAAGAGGAAAAAGACTCCCGATCGCCTGATCAAAAATAATTTCTGTGTCAGGACTCGTCAGAGTCAGGTTATTAGATAAAGAATTAGTATCATCGCCATCAACCGTATTTTGAAAATTCAAACCCGCCGCCGTCAGGGTTCTAGACCCTTGCACGATGAGCGCATTATCGAAGGTTTGGCTCTCGGTGGTGGTAATATCCGCCGCTAGTTGAGTGGTACCAGTTCCGAAGGTTCTCAAACTTGTTAAGGGGATTTCCCCTCCCACCACTTGGCTAAATTGAGTTGCGCCCAAAGTGCTTATTTCTAATGGGAAAGCTCCATCCACTGTGGTTGGGAAAAGGAGGGTATTACCGATTAAAGTGGTCGGACCATCTAACAATACAGAATTACCATATTTTTGATCTTCTACGGTATTAATGACTCCTGAAAGACGAGTTTGGCCCTGTTCCCAGGCAACTACCTCCAGCCCATTAGCAAAAATACTAGACAAGGTTGCACTCGGACTAAGCAGACGCACTTGATTGGCAGTGACTCCGCCATTGAGTGCAATCTCCCCAGGTGTCCCCGTTGTGCCGATGGTCAAAAGGTTGGCAAATTCTTGAAGGGTAATCGGAACATCGGGGCGAGGTAGGTCTATTTCCAGACTCAACAGGTTTCCAGGTTGAGAAATAATCACTCGACTGGTTCCGGGAACGGCCGTAATCGAGAGATTATTACTAATAGTGGTATTGCCAAGGGTTCCAGTGTTGGTCACATCCCCGGCAATTAAACTGAGGGTTTTGCCGCTCGCTAGCTCTAAGACTCCCTCATTACTAATCCCGCCGATAGTTGCTAAATCAAAGGCAAATTGAGTGGGATCTCCGACTAATTGGGCATAGTTTGAACTTCCTACGGCATTAAACCATTGGTCATTGCCAAAGCCGATCCCAGTGGCAGTGGTAACCACCAGATCGCCGGCTAGGTTCAGCCGCGCGTTGGGGCCAAAGACAATCCCCGCCGGATTCATTAAAAATAAATTGGACGAGCCGCCACTGACTTGAAGCAAACCATTGATCAAGGAGGCTTCGCCTCCCACAACCCGGGTTAGAATGTTGCGAATCTCAGGATTAGACAAAAATGTGGCGATTTGGTTCGCATTCAAGCCAAATTTTTCGAGGCTATGGAACAAATTTTGGCGATCGCCAGATAAACTCCCCCCTTGAATAGTGAACTCATTGCCCTGCTGAATCACCTGGGAGCCAGTACCATCATTGGCCGGGGTAATGCTTTGACTCGAGGCCGGTAAACTCCAACAAGTGCTAGCCCCGATCACGGCCAATAATAAAGAGCGCATCGTCGCCGAAAAATCAACTAGCATCATTAATTAGCTCCGGGATTTCTAGGGATTGTTCAGTCCAAGCAGATTGCACAACAAAGGGTAAACAAGCGCCAGTTAACCCCTTTTGAATCCGTTGGGGAGTCGTTTCAAAAATAATAAAGAGCGGGCAAACCTCCTCTGCCCGTTCACTAAACATATGTTTTTCCTGCGGCGGCATGATCCACTCGTAGTCTTTTTCTAAACAGACTTGGCTTTGTCGCCAGCGGAGCAGAATATCCGAAAAATCTTCGTTAGGACGATGGATAAAGACTAAGATTTCCGACCCGAGCTTTATTTGCCATTCGGGATCACACATCAAAATCGCTAGGTCACAGGGGAGAGGCACGCAGTCGGGAGCCCTTCGCCAAGGCTCACCCAGATTAGATTGCAATTGAGGGTAACGCAGACGCACCAAGGGCAAGGGGATAGTAATAATACTCTGTTCCGGTCGGCGGAGGCTCGGTAGTTTTTCTAAGTAGGGTCGGTGTTGCTTGAGTAAGGCGATCGCCCCCTCGCGGTTAGAGTACTCCGCCAGAAGAATTTCATAATAAGACTGTTTAACCATTGGTCTTGCTCACCCCTGCACCACACCACTAGAAAAATTTTAGCCCTTTAGCACACTGCGTTCATTAAAGACCCGAATCAAGGTTCCTTCCTTAGGTAAATCACTCCGACGCAAGGACATTTGATTGCCCTTAATGAAATTGACATTCATGCCCTTAGCCAACTCCAGAAAACGGGTCACCGGCGTTAGCTCACAATTGGCCTTATCCGCCGCTACTGTTGCATATTGAGTGGGCACCATAACCCGTGGGTTGAGCACAGCCATGGCCGCCTTGGCTTCCTCGGCGGTGTAATTTTTGCTTCCTCCTCCCACCGGAATCAGAGCTAGATCGGGAGTGCCCAACAGAATTTTTTGCTCTTCGCTCACCGGCGCAACCGCTCCGCCCATGTGCACAATCCGAATATCCCCTTGAACCCAACGCCAGGCAATATTCAAGCCAAATCGACGCCCGCCCTCACGGTCATGGGGGGAGCCAATACCCTGCAATTTCAGTCCATTTATCTCATAGACCCCCGGCTCAAACAACACCTTTGGATTGCCGGGTAAGCCTTCCGCCGCTCCTTCATCCCAAAGCCGAGAACTGATCAAGACTAGATCCGCTTGAATCGTGGGTAAACGGTATCCCGCCGTACAGCCCAGACCTCGAAAGGGATTTACAAGAACTCTCATGCCGCTTCCGGTAAACAGAAAGGCGCTATGGCCGAGCCACTCAACACCAAGACTATTCCCACCGGATTGAGCGAGGGACGGACGCAAAGCTGAGATAGCCTGGGTTCCTAGGGTTGCCAGAAGACCGGCTCCAGTGTAGCGAATAAGCTGTCTGCGTTTCATCGGTACTAACCGTTTCTCAGTTTTGACAATGCCTAATAATAGCAGGTTCACGAAGTCAGAAAACCTCTGATCTGGGTTTCGAGATTAACTAAAGTACGCATTTCCGCCCTGTTCTAGCCCAACGGCCAAACTTTAGAATGGAAACAGTGAAAAGTCTGTAAAGTAATTTTGTTTTAAAACAATGGCAATTAAACCCCAACCTGCTTGGCGACGACAACTGAGTGCTGTGCTCATCTGGGGAGGCGTGATTTTCCTTCTGGTGAATATCTTTGCGCCCCAGGTCTTCGGTCGTCCCGTGCCGCAGGTTCCCTATAGTTTATTTATCGATCAAGTCGAAGATGGCAAAGTGGCTAGCGTCTACGTGGCTCAAAATGAAATCCGCTATCAACTCAAGCCCAGTGCCGACGAGGCGGTCGGTGAGGAAACCAGCGGTCAAGTCCTGAAAACAACGCCCATTTTTGACCTAGAATTGCCTAAGCGCCTAGAAGCTAAAGGTATTGAGTTTGCGGCAGCGCCGCCTCCCCAAAACTCTTGGTTTGGCACCATTTTGAGTTGGGTGATTCCTCCCCTGATTTTTATCGGCATTTGGCAATTTTTCCTGAGCCGCAATAATGGCACGGGCCCCAGTGGAGCCCTATCCTTTACCAAGAGCCGGGCCAAGGTCTATGTGGAAGGCGATACGACTAAAACTACCTTTGCCGATGTGGCGGGTGTGGAAGAAGCTAAAGCCGAATTGGAGGAAATTGTTGAATTTCTCAAATTTCCCCAACGCTACATCGAAATCGGTGCTCGCATTCCCAAGGGTGTGATGTTGGTCGGCCCTCCCGGAACCGGCAAAACCCTCCTAGCCAAAGCCGTGGCGGGGGAAGCAGGGGTTCCCTTTTTTAGTATTTCTGGTTCGGAATTTGTCGAATTATTTGTTGGAGCCGGGGCGGCTCGGGTACGGGACCTGTTTGAACAAGCCAAAAAGCAAGCGCCTTGTATCGTTTTTATCGATGAACTCGATGCTATTGGTAAATCCCGCGCGAGTGGCGCGTTTATGGGCGGCAATGATGAGCGCGAACAAACCTTAAACCAACTGCTGACGGAACTTGATGGTTTTAGTGCCACCGGGGCCACGGTCATCGTCTTGGCGGCTACCAACCGTCCGGAAACCCTGGACCCGGCCCTCCTGCGTCCCGGTCGTTTCGATCGCCAAGTCTTGGTTGATCGCCCGGATTTGGCCGGACGACTGAAAATTTTGGAAATCTATGCCAAAAAAGTCAAACTCGGCCCCGATGTCAATCTTAAGGAAACTGCCACTCGAACCCCTGGCTTTGCGGGGGCAGACCTAGCAAACTTGGTCAATGAAGCGGCATTATTAGCGGCTCGGAATCAAAACCAAACCGTGGCCAATGCTGATTTCCAAGAGGCGATCGAACGGGTGGTGGCCGGACTCGAGAAAAAAAGCCGAGTCTTGTCAGAAAAAGAAAAGAAAATTGTCGCCTACCACGAAGTCGGCCACGCTCTAGTGGGCGCGGTGATGCCAGGAGGAGGGAAAGTCGCTAAGATTTCCATTGTGCCGCGGGGCATGGCCGCCCTGGGCTACACCCTACAAATGCCCACCGAAGACCGCTTTTTGATGGAGGAATCCGAACTGCGTGACCAGATTGCTACCCTCTTAGGCGGGCGATCGGCAGAGGAATTGGTCTTTGGCAGTATCACCACCGGAGCGGCCAATGACCTGCAACGGGCCACCGATCTGGCCGAACGCATGGTCACAACCTACGGCATGAGCAAAGTCTTGGGGCCCCTTGCCTACGAAAAAGGTCAACAGGCTAGTTTCCTCGGAGATGGCATGATGAATCCGCGGCGCATGGTCAGTGATGACACCGCCAAGGATATTGATAACGAGGTAAAAGATATTGTGGAGCAAGGCCATCGTCACGCCCTGGATATTCTCGAAGCCAATCGTGACTTGCTAGAAATCATCGCCCAACAAATTCTAGAAACAGAAGTAATTGAAGGAGATAATCTGCAAGCGTTGTTAGACCAGGTGAAATGTCCCAGCTCTCTGCGCTCTAGGGTGAGCTAGTCCTAGACCACCTTTATTTTAATTTTCCATTCCTTGCCCTGATTCCGGGGGGTGAGGAATTTTTTTGGCAGTAATTCGCGGAGCTGATTCCTAGGAAAAATAGCTGAAATTGGCTATAATTTTCCTGCTAATTAGAAAAAACTTGATAATACCTTAAAACCTGTCCTTTCTGTATAACTACGGATAAGCTGAATAGAAAAAAATCAATTTTGGATGGATATCCTGTCGTTAACCTTTCTCTGTTTTCCTAGGGTAGATATTACGAGTGTCCTTGAGACGCCTCTTTGTCCCTTATATATGCTCTAAAGCTGACTTTCCCCCCCTTATTCGTAAAATAGCGCTTATTTTTACCGTCTGTTGACCTCGACCCCCCCAAAGAACTACCATGTCTCAGCTCTCCCAAGAATCCCTTAAACATGATACGCTCAGCTTACTAAAAGACTATAAGATTTCAGCTAAGACCTCATTGCGGAATCAGATTATGGAGCTGAATTTAGGGCTAGTGAGAAAAGAAGCCCATCGTTGGGTGGGGCAGTGCAGTGAAAACTACGAAGATTTGGTTCAGGTTGGTTGTATTGGGCTTATTCGCTCCATTGAGCGTTTTGATGTCGAAAAGGGTCATGCCTTTAGTTCCTTTGCTGTGCCCTATATTAGAGGTGAAATTCAACATTTCTTGCGAGATAAGGGACACTGTGTCAGGATTCCTCGCCGTTGGCTAGAACTCGGGCAACAAGCCATGGTGGAGCAACAAAAATTCCGAGAACACTATCATCGCCCGGCAACGGAAGAGGAAATTGCCCAAGTCCTAGAGATCTCTTTAGCCGAATGGCAAGATATAAAAATGGCATTTCAGAATAGGGAACCCCTAAGTCTGGATGTCAAAATCAATACAGATGGAGATAGTCAATTAAACTTTGGGGATTGTCTCTCTGACCATGAATTTCGTAGTTTTCAGCTAAGTCAAGAGGATCAAATTCGTCTTCAACAAGCACTGTCTCAATTAGAAGACCGGACACGTAGTATTTTAGAGTTTGTTTTTTTGCATGATTTGACCCAACGCGAAACAGCGGATCAGTTAGGAATTAGTGTTATTACTGTTTCTCGTCGTATTAAAAAGGGCCTGTCTTTACTCAAAAAATCGTTAATGACTGAAATTTTTTGAGCATCGATGGAAGCCAGAATATACGGGCTAATCAACGATCTTGACGATGAGTGCGCAATTATGTATTATGTTTTGACCTTGAATTAAGCTTTTATTCCCCGCCTCTTTTTTTGCCCAGGTATTATTGACAACAAGCTTGTGACCCTACCCCTTTTTGGCTAGGATTTGGATGGCAATGTCCATCTAGGAATAAAAGACGTATGTCAACGCAACTCCATCCCCTTGCCGGTAAGCCAGCCCCCGCTGACAGCCTCATCAATGTCAATCAACTCTTAGACGACTACTACCATATTATTCCTGACCCCGCCAATGCTTTGCAGAAGGTCAGCTTTGGCACCTCCGGGCACCGAGGCTCTTCCCAAAATGGCACCTTTAATGAAGCTCATATTTTAGCGGTAGCCCAAGCGGTGGCGGAGTATCGAGCCAGCCAGGGTATTAATGGCCCCCTATTTTTGGGCATGGACAGTCATGCTCTCTCGGAACCCGCCCAAAAAACCACCCTAGAGGTCTTGGCGGCCCAGGGTGTCGAAGTGTATCTCACCACCGTGACGGATGATCGCCGTTTTACACCAACGCCCGCTGTATCCCACGCGATCCTCTCCTACAATCAGGGTAAAACCAGTGGCTTGGCCGATGGCATTATCATCACCCCGTCCCATAACCCTCCGGCGGATGGTGGCGTCAAATATAATCCCCCCAGTGGCGGACCAGCGGAAGCCGAGATTACCCAATGGATTCAAAATCGCGCCAATGAATTGCTCCAGCAAGGATACCAAAACATCCAGCGCCTCAGCTATGAGGAGGCCCTGGCCGCCAGCACCACCCATGAGTTTGATTTTGTTACACCCTACGTGGCGGGACTAGAGCAAATTCTTGATCTGGAGTTGATTCGCTCCTCTGGTATTCGCATCGGGGTAGACCCCCTCGGTGGCTCAAATGTAGGCTATTGGTCGGCGATCGCCGAGCGTTATAGCTTGGATCTGACAGTAGTTAATCCCACGGTAGACCCTACCTTTGGTTTTATGACCCTGGATTGGGACGGCAAAATCCGTATGGATTGCTCCTCTGCTTACGCCATGGCCAACCTAGTCAGCATTAAAGATGAGTATGATATTGCTTTTGGGAATGATACTGATTCTGATCGTCATGGCATTGTTACTCCGAGCGTGGGATTAATGAATCCCAATCATTTCCTCTCGGTGGCGATTTGGTATTTATTTACGCACCGTGAGCAATGGTCTGGCTTGAGTGCCATCGGCAAAACCCTAGTTAGTAGCAATATGATCGACCGAGTCGCCCAGGAAATTGGGCGCACCGTCTACGAAGTTCCCGTGGGCTTTAAATGGTTTGTCACGGGGCTACTCGACGGTTCCTTTGGCTTTGGCGGCGAAGAAAGTGCCGGGGCCTCCTTCCTTAAAAAAAACGGAACCGTCTGGACGACGGACAAGGACGGCATCATTATGGGGCTACTAGCGGCGGAAATTACGGCCAAAACCGGCAAAGACCCCGGACTCCATTACCAAGACCTGACCCGTCGCCTCGGGAACCCGATTTATCGACGAGTGGATGCCCCCGCCACCCCCGACCAAAAAGCCCGATTGAGTAAACTCTCGCCCGACGCGGTGCAAGCTACCACCCTAGCCGGTGACGCGATTACGGCCAAGTTGACTAAGGCTCCGGGAAATCAAGCGGCGATCGGCGGGCTAAAAGTTACCACAGACTCCGGTTGGTTTGCGGCTCGTCCGTCGGGAACCGAAAACGTCTATAAAATCTATGCTGAAAGTTTCAAAAATGAAGCCCATTTAGAACAAATCTTCATCGAAGCCCAGGCGATCGTGACGGCGGCCCTCGGCTAATCAACCCATGCTAGTCCCCATCTGCCGATGGGGATTTTCCTCGAGATAGCAAACCATGTCCCTCCCCCTCCCACCGACTCAATTACGTCTACCCACGCTGAAAAACCAGGCACTTTGGCAGAGGGCTCTGACCCATCGTTCCTATGCCAACGAAAATCAAGGCATCCTCCACAATGAACGTCTG
The DNA here is from genome assembly GCA_041750255.1 of Synechocystis sp. Taxonomy (GTDB): domain Bacteria; phylum Cyanobacteriota; class Cyanobacteriia; order Cyanobacteriales; family Microcystaceae; genus Synechocystis. Next base: position 19,757 of record JBGSZT010000098.1, on the reverse strand, counting down.
GAATTTTTGGGGGATGCCATTCTCTGTTTTGTGGTCAGTGACTATCTATACCATCGTTACCCCACCTTTCGAGAAGCCAAGCTTACCCAGCTCCGCTCTCATTTGGTGGATGAGGTGCAATTGGCGAGATTTGCCCAGGACTTGGAGATAGGAGATTTGATGCTCTTGGGTAAGGGGGCCGAAAAATCCGGCGAACGCCAGAATCCTGCCCTGTTGAGCAATACCCTCGAAGCGATTATTGGCGCTTACTTTATTGATGCCGGACTTGAGCCGGTGCGGGTCTTTGTTCAAGCCTTGGTATCTTCTATGCTCGATAATCCCCGATCACCAGAAAAGCAAACCCTCAAACAAGGGCTAGTGGATGTGAAAAATCGACTCCAACAATGGGCGTTGGGCAAAGGCGGAGAGCTTCCCCAGTATGTCCTGATCCAAGAAAATGGCCCTGCCCATGCCAAAGAATTCACCTTCGCGGTCAACATCCAAGGAAAACCCTATGGCGAAGGGACGGGGCACAGCAAGCAAGAGGCCACCAAGGCGGCGGCGACGGCGGCCCTAAAAAAATTAGGATTACTCTGATTCTTGGGGGCATTTCCGGATTAACTCTTGAATCGCACCAAGATAGCCCTGGAGTCGTCGGAGATTTTTTTCTAACCTGGACTGATGTTGGAAGGGGCGCTGGCTCCTGAGTGCTGTTTGCCAAAAATAATAATCCGTCACGATTAGTTTGAGACAGCGGCACATTTCGGTCTGTAGCGATCGCCAATGGTCCGCGAGGGGTGACGGTAACTCCTCAACGGAGATCGCCAGGAATGTCTCGCTCATATCCCGCTCAAGGGACAGGAGAAAAGACTGCCCGATAACCGGTTCGGTGCGGGACTGAGCCAACAGCTGTAACCAACTTTCTAGGGAAACGCAAAGCGCAGACGCACCTTCATCCAGGGATTTCAGTAGTTTAGATGACATTAAATTTAAAGAATATACCCTGTTAGGTTAAAATTTAGTTAAGTTATTATTACTAAGGATTAAACGATTGTTCGCCAACTCCTAGTACTCAGTCTTAAAAAACACTTAAATTATCATTTATTTCCTAGAATTTACTCTCCTCATTATCTAAATCTTGCTAGAAAATAAGAGGCATGATCTTCACTTCCCTAGCGAGCCCCAGGACTTTAGGCAAGTTTTTGGCACTGCAATTCCCACCATTCCTTTGTCCCTAATTTAGCATTTGCTGTTATCCTCTCAAGAACAGATGACAGCAACGGTTAATTTTCCGATATTTTCTCCTCTATCGCCCATGAACGTCATTGCGCCGGCTTCCCCCCTTAGCTCAACCCCAGTCACAGAGGTACTTCCTACGGATATTGAACTCCCTCTTTGGTTACAAAATTGCCTAGAAGAGTCGGTCAAGCTAGCGGCAATGGAAACCCCCTGTCTCATCTGTCGAGCCTTTCGTTTTTCCTACGAGCTACACCGGGGTCAGTATCGCAAATCCGGTGAACCCTACATTGCCCATCCGGTGGCAGTAGCGGGGCTACTGCGGGATTTGGGCGGCGATTCGGCAATGATTGCCGCTGGATTTTTGCACGACGTGGTAGAAGATACGGCGGTCACGGTGGAGGAGATCGAGCAACAATTTGGGTCGGAAGTCGCTCATTTGGTAGAAGGGGTGACCAAGCTGTCAAAATATAATTTTTCGAGCAAAACCGAACACCAAGCCGAGAATTTTCGCCGCATGTTTCTGGCCATGGCCCAGGATATTCGGGTGATCGTGGTCAAATTAGCTGATCGCCTGCACAATATGCGAACCCTGGAGGCGCTCAATGAAGAAAAACAACGCCGTATCGCCCGCGAAACCCGTGATATTTTTGCTCCCCTGGCCAATCGTCTAGGGATTTGGCGTTTTAAGTGGGAATTAGAAGATTTATCCTTTAAGTATCTAGAAAATAGCGATTATCGCCAGATACAAGCCCTCGTTGCCGAAAAACGAGATGACCGGGAATCTCGCTTAGAACTCGTCAAAATAATTTTGCAACAACGCCTAGTTGAAATTGGCGTTAATATGATCGAACTCCAGGCCAGACCCAAGCATCTCTACGGCATCTATTACAAGATGGTCAGCCAGAAAAAAGAGTTTGAAGAAATTTATGATATTGCCGCTCTACGCATCATTGTCGATAGTAAAGATGACTGCTATCGAGCCTTGGCGATCGTCCACGACGTCTTTAAGCCGATTCCGGGACGTTTCAAGGATTATATTGGTTTACCGAAACCCAACCGCTATCAATCCTTGCATACTACCGTCGTTGGCCTCAATGGACGACCCCTAGAAGTGCAAATCCGCACCCTAGAAATGCACCACATCGCCGAATATGGGATCGCCGCTCACTGGAAATATAAAGAAACGGGGGGATCGGAGACCACTCAGCTCAACTCCTCCGACGAAAAGTTCACCTGGTTGCGTCAACTCCTAGATTGGCAAAGCGACCTCAAAGATGCCCAGGAATACGTCGATCATCTCAAGGAAAATCTCTTTGATGATGATGTCTACGTCTTCACGCCTCAGGGCGATGTGGTGTCCCTAGCGCGGGGAGCAACGCCGGTGGATTTTGCCTATCGCATCCACACCGAAGTTGGGCATCACATGAAGGGCGCTCGCATTAATGGCCAATGGTTGGGAGTAGATACTCGCTTAAAGAATGGCGATATCGTCGAAATTATCACCCAAAAAAATGCCCATCCCAGTCTAGATTGGCTCAATTTTGTCGCCACTCCCAGCGCTCGCCACCGCATCCGGCAATGGTTTAAACGCTCCCGTCGGGATGAAAATATCCTGCGGGGTCGGGAATTACTAGAAAAAGAACTCGGTAAAAGTGGCTTGGAATCCTTGCTCAAATCTGCCCCCATGCAAACCGTCGCCGAACGCTGTAATTACCACTCGGTCGAAGATCTCCTAGCCGGTCTTGGCTATGGCGAAGTGACTCTGAATTTAGTGGTGAACCGCCTGCGGGAAATTACCGTTAAAACCCAACCAACCCCAGTCACCCTCTCGGCGTCACCCCATGTTTCTGGCCCATCCTCTCCCAGTGAAAAAGGCAGTAAGTCCCCTATTGCGGGTATCGAAGGACTCCTCTACCACATTGCTGGCTGTTGTCATCCCTTGCCCGGAGAAGCGATTATTGGCGTTGTCACCCGCGGCGCCAAAGGGATTTCTATCCATCGTCAAGGTTGCCCCAATGTTGAATCCGTAGACGGCGATCGCCTGATTCCGGTGCGCTGGAACCCTCTTAACGGCAACGGCAACGCCCACACCTACCCGGTGGATATTGTAATTGAGGCGATCGACCGAGTTGGGGTGTTAAAAGATATTCTGTCGCGCCTCAGTGATCACAATATAAATGTCCGTAATGCCGGGGTCAAAACCAGTTGGGGTAAACCCGCCTTAATTAGTTTGCAAATTGATATCCGTGACCACGATCAATTGCATAACATTTTGGCCAAAATCAAAAACATGACCGATATTTTAGACCTGCGACGAGTCACTTCGGTTGATATTGCCTAGCTCGCTCCATGCCATAATCCCAGGCGAGATCAAAGACTGCTACTCATTACCATAGGCCCCGGCGTTGTTACATTATCCGAGGGCGTTCCCTGTTCGAGGGTAATCACAATTCCGGTTACCTGATCCGCTGAAGGAGTCGGAACTTTCGTCAGAACCCTGCCATTTTCACCTGCATTGAATTGTTCTGAGGGAATTTTTTTCCCGTCAGAAATACACCACAGTTTATAGTACATGCCTTCGGGCAAAGTCGGAAGATTTTGGAGAATCAATACCGATTTTGGTTCTCCAGGTGTCATGACGATGCTACCCGCCGCTGAGGAGGCCATATCCACGCCTCTCAAGGAAACTAAATGGGTTTTAGGATTTTGTAACATCGACACCAAGTCTTTTTGGTAGCTAGTTTCCGCTTGGGCGAGGCTCAACTCTTGACGCAGGCGATAATTACTCCAGGTTAATCCAGCTAAAATAAGTGCGAATATAATGCTCACTTTTTTCTGCCATAGTTGATGTATACCAGGCATAAACCCAAGCTTAAAGGACTTTTTCTGCGTTAATTTCAGAATAGACTCATTTAAATGAGCAGGAGCAGGAGTCAGGGGCAACCCATAGGGCAAAAGGTCTAGCGTCTCTTGTAGGCGATACATTTCTAGAACTTTATCCGGTCGGGTATCTAGGATTTTTTCTAACGTTTTAGCTTCCTCCGGACTTAGATTCCCTAAAACATAGCCCGCCATTAATTCATCTAATTGTTCATCCTGTAAAAATTCTGGATCATTCATGGTGAATAGATTCTTCTAATCAATAAAATTTTGTAATTGTTTTCTTAATTTCAGCAATCCTTGGCGAGACCAACTCTTGACCGTTCCCAAGGGAGCATCTAGCCGTTTAGCAATTTCTGATTGGGACAATCCTTCAAAATAAGCCATTTCCAATACTCGGCGTTGGGTCTCCGGCAATTGAGATAAGGCATGATTCACTCGCTCAGACCGTTGAGTTAATGATGCCGATTCAAAGGGAGTGGACGAATGAGATTCCGTCGAAATAATTTGTTGCCATCGCTGTAGAAATTTAACTTGAGTGGAGCGTCCTCGCAGTTTATCAATGGCACGGGAGCGGGTCATCACTGTTAAAAAACTACTCACCGATCCTCGTGCAGGATTATAGTTACGCTTGCGCCATAGTGTCAGAAAAATATCTTGGGTAAGATCCTCTGCTTCTTGAGGATTCGTCAGAATTCGTAATGCTAATCGATAAACAAGAGTTCCATAACGTTCATAAAAAAGCTGAAGGGCTTGAGGTGTGCCGCTCAGTAATGCTTGCCAAACTTCGCTATCGGTTGACTCCGCTGACAATGGCCTAGGGCGAGGTATCGAATTTACTGAATTTAATTCCATTGGAGCGGGGAAGTAAGGGCTAATCCCTAGTCTTATCGTGGCTTCCATAGTTTAGCACGGCGTAAGTTCACTAATATATCTACGGATGAGCTCGAAAAATGGATGGAATGTATGCTGGTTAGACATTTTTAGCAACAAAAATAAACGAAATAAAAAACCCGCCGAAGCGGGAAAATAGCGTTATGTGCAAAAAGCAAGTAGAACAGAAGCCTTAGTAGCGACCTTGGCTTTGGTTGGGTTTGTGAACAATGAAGCTGATGGTTTGACATTGTTTAATGTTGTCAAAACCAATCACGCGGATGTAGCAATTGGGATACTCAGAACGACATTCCCGAATTTCTGCTAAGACTTCTTGAGCCGTGGCTCCACCAAACATGGGAAGTTTCCACATAGTCCAGAAGTGGGTGTCAGGTAAGGGATTTTCTTCAAATTCCACACCGGCAATGAATTCTTGATCAATCAGATATTGAATCTGTTTAACAATTTGTTGATCGGTTAAAGGGGGAAGATAAGAAAGGGTTTCGTAACGACGCTCTTTGGATAGAGTTTTCATGGATTATGTCCTGTCTGATTACAAGGTAAGAAGGAGAAGAATCTTTATCCACCAGATTCAGGGGTGTTTTTTGGAGGTATGGAAGACTCAGGAATACTTCGGGTGAGGCGTTCTAGCAGATGGCGGCGGTGATCCATGCTGGATTGATGAATACTTCCCCTGACCATACCTGGCAAAAAGTCTAAAATTGACTCTGCCAAGGTTTCTCTGACGATCAAAATTCTCAAAACCAATTCCTTGTTTTCATCTAATAGTTTAGAAAGAAAGGCTTCCCCGTCTTGAATGCTATGGGTTGCCAAATAATGGTTGAGCCAAATCGCCTGGGGGGGATTAGTTTCTGAGAGCTCCGATTGGATGGAAATGATCGCCTGATAGGTCAGGTAACTTTGAAGTACTGTCGCCGTCGCCTGGGCAATAGGCTTTATCTGCATGAACACATCCCCATAGTCAGTTAGCGGATATTGAAACCCGAGGAGCAGTAATGATTATTAGTTATCAGTTTTTTAACGTTATAACTGTTCAATCATGACCGTTTAACTTCCTCGGATAATTCGGAACCGACAACTGCTAACAGCTTAGAGAGTATCCATTGCCTCGAATTCAAATTTGATCTCTTTCCAGAGTTCACAAGCCGCCGCCAACTCAGGAGACCAACGACAGGCTTCACGAATGACATCATTTCCTTCACGAGCGAGGTTACGACCTTCATTACGAGCTTGAACGCAGGCTTCGAGAGCAACACGGTTAGCCGTTGCACCCGGTGCATTCCCCCAGGGGTGACCCAAGGTACCGCCACCAAACTGCAAGCAAGAATCATCACCAAAGATGTCAACCAGCGCGGGCATGTGCCATACGTGGATACCACCAGAGGCTACGGGCATTACGCCGGGCATGGAAGCATAGTCTTGGGTGAAGAAAATCCCGCGTGAACGGTCTTCTTCCACATAGTCTTCACGCATAAGGTCAACAAACCCCATGGTGATGCCCCGTTCGCCTTCGAGCTTACCAACAACGGTTCCAGAGTGGAGGTGGTCACCACCGGAGAGACGTAGACATTTGGCAAGGACGCGGAAGTGAATCCCGTGATTTTTTTGACGGTCAACAACGGCGTGCATCGCACGGTGAATGTGGAGCAAAACTCCATTGTCACGGCACCAGCGGGCCAAGGTGGTATTAGCAGTAAACCCTCCGGTGAAGAAGTCGTGCATGATGATCGGGGTTTTGATTTCTTTGGCGAATTCAGCCCGTTTCATCATCTCTTCACAGGTGCCCGCCGTTACGTTGAGGTAGTGACCCTTAACTTCATTGGTTTCAGCTTGGGCTTTTTCGATCGCCTCTTGGACGAAGAGGAAACGATCACGCCAGCGCATGAAGGGCTGAGAGTTAATGTTTTCGTCGTCTTTGGTGAAATCTAGACCACCACGGAGCACTTCATAAACGGCACGACCGTAGTTTTTAGCCGACAAACCAAGTTTCGGTTTGATGGTACAACCTAATAGAGGACGACCATATTTATTTAATTTGTCCCGCTCAACGGTAATCCCGTGGGGAGGCCCTTGGAAAGTTTTGATCAGGGCAACAGGAAAACGAATATCTTCTAAACGCAGGGCACGGAGTGCTTTAAACCCAAAGACGTTACCAACGAGGGACGTTAGGATGTTGGTGACAGACCCTTCTTCAAATAGATCTAAAGGATATGCAATAAAAGCAAAATATTGATTATCTTCGTTAGGAACGGGCTCTAGGTCATAGCAACGACCTTTGTAACGGTCTAAGTCGGTTAAATTATCAGTCCAGACGGTTGTCCAGGTACCCGTGGAAGATTCGGCGGCTACGGCGGCGGCGGCTTCTTCGGGAGGAACACCCGGTTGGGGTGTCATACGAAAGCATGCAAGTAAGTCAGTATCTTTCGGGGTGTAGTCAGGGGTGTAATAGGTCAGGCGGTAGTCTTGTACGCCAGCCTCAAACCCGGCCTTGGATTTGGCTTGTACCATCTAGGTTATTCCTCCATAAACATTAAAGTCGCATCACTTTTTTAGGGTTGTCGAGCAAAATTGGCCCGGCGATGACCCCAAAAGATGAAAAATAGTTCAGTTAATCGGTGACGAGAAATTTCTGCGACAACCCAGCAACTATCTCTTTTCTGAGAAATCATCTTATCACGGTGCGGATTCCTTTATGACACCCTAGGCCTTACTTCGAGGATTTTTCGATTACAATTTATGTCTACTGTGATTAATTTAGCTAATACTTATCCAAGGGATTTTTTTCGAACTCTTCATCTTTTGTAACATTGTTCAAGACGGTGTCTGAGTAGAGCCCAAGGGGAGGGTGTATTTCACGCCAAGGTCATACATAAGATCTATTTTAGGCAAAAGGTGATGGAGGTGGTTTGAACGCCGGGTTAGGCACAGTAGCTTGACCGTTAAGGTAGATTGGAAAGACCCGATTGGTAACACAATGGAATGGCAACAACTGCTGACCCATAAACGCCTTGGCAAAGAGAACTTCGAGTCCAGCACCTTTGAGCGGACAGCGTTTTTAAAAGATTATGACCGCCTGGTTTATTCCACCCCCTTTCGTCGCCTCAAGGATAAAACCCAAGTTTTTCCCTTGTCTAAAAATGCAGACGTTCGCACTCGCTTGATCCATAGCCTGGAAGTCTCCTGTGTGGGGCGTTCCCTCGGGCGGATGGTGGGAGACCAAATTATTCAACGCCATCGCCTAAAACATCGAGATCCAGCGGATTTTGGCGATATCCTCTCTGCAGCTTGCTTAGCCCACGACATTGGCAATCCCCCCTTTGGCCATGCGGGGGAAGATGCGATTCAAACCGCCTTTCAGTCCTGGTATCGAGGGGATAATTCCGGTGGTATTTTCTTGAATCCCTTAGAAAAATCAGATTTTGAGCAGTTTGAGGGAAATGCCCAGGGATTTCGCATTTTAACGCGCCTAGGGATGCCCCATCGTTACGGGGGAATGCAACTGACCTGTACAACCCTGGCCACGTTTACCAAATATCCCCGAGAATCCCTCATTACCCCAACCCGACCCGGAGCCTGCCCTGGCAAGAGTACCTCTAAATATGGTTTTTTTCAGGCAGAAACAGCTCTATTTACAGAAGTCGCCCAAACCGTCGGGCTAATTCGTCGGGATGATGATTTCGCCTGGTGGTGTCGTCACCCCTTAACGTTTTTGATGGAAGCGGCGGATGATATTTGTTATTCGATTGTGGATTTAGAAGATGGTTTCCACATGGGCTATTTACCCTTTGTAGAAGTACGGGATTTTTTGGCGGCGATCGCCGAAATTGACCTGGGGGATTACGAAGTCAATCAAGAGGAAACGATCAAGCGATTGCGTGCTAAAGCCATCAATAAATTAGTTATCGAAATTGCCCAATTGTTTTTGGATTGGGAACCGGATATTTTAAAGGGAAAGTTTGACCAAGCTCTGCTGGCCTATAGTCGCTTTGCTGATACCCTGAAGGCGATCGAAGCTCGAACCTCCCACGCGGTTTTTCATCATCCTACGGTTGTGGCGATTAAGGTGGCGGGCTATGAAATTCTGGGGGGATTGATGCAGGGATTTTTTAACGCCGTTTTTCATCCCAATAAAAAAAGTGAACTATTATTGTATATGTTGCCAGAGCAGTTTCGTCCGAGCCCAGACCTCGACAATTATACAAAAATGCTTAATATCACCGATTTTATCAGCGGCATGACCGATGTACAGGCCACGCTTTTGTTTCAAAAACTACGGGGCATCACCTTTTGTAGTTAATCCACGTTGCAAGATGACTTTAGCCGCATTCACATCCCGGTCTTGAATGTATCCACAGTGGGGACAGTTATGTGTCCTAACACTGAGGGATTTCTTAACCGTTTCTCCACATTGGGAACAATTTTAGCTGGTGTAATGGGGCGGAACAGCAACAGTTACCTTGCCATATTTAACCCCGAAATGTTCCAACCAATGGCGGAATGTCGCCCACCCTGCATCACTAATCGACTTGGCTAGATGTCGATTTCGTACCATGTTCTTAACCTTTAAGTCTTCGTAGGCTACTAAGTCGTTAGACTTGATTACGCAGTATGCAATTCGCTTGCAAAACTCATTACGTTGCCTACTTACTTTTAAATATTTCCGAGCATATCGGTTTCTAGCCTTGTGATAGTTACGGGATTGAGGTTTAGCACCTTTACGGTACTTTTTAGATTTTTTGCGATTAGCTCGATTAAGTTGATTTTCTGATTTACGGTAAAACTTGGGAGACTCCACCATTTCACCATCACTGGTGACAATGAAGTAATTTAAACCCAAGTCCAGCCCCACCGTTTTGTGAGTGGGTTCCGTTTTAATTTCAACATCAACAGCTATGCAGAACTGACAATAGTAACCGTCTGCTCTTTTGAGTAATCGCACTCTTTTGCTCTGGGACTGGTCATAAAAAGCTAAATCCCAAGTTCCAACTAATTTGAGTTTGCCGATTTTCTTCTTATCAGTAAACTCAATGTGTTTAGGATCAAGTAACGTCCAGCCAGAAGTTTTGTATTTCATTGACCGAGAATGTTTTTTGAATTTTGGGAATCCTTTTTTGCCCTTCACTTGTTTTTTGCAGTTGTCATAGAAACGAGCAATGGCAGACCAAGCTCTTTCGGCGGAAGATTGTCTCGCCATGGAATTAAGTTCATTGGCAAAAGGAAATTCCTTGGCTAATTGGGCATAATATTTATTGAGGTCATACTTGTTGACCTCTTTATTGTCAATCCAATAGCGCAAGGCTTTATTCCGCACAAATTGTGCAGTTCGGATAGCATCGTCGATTTGACGATACTGCCCCTCTTTTCCTTTAACCTTGAACTCCAAAACCATCATGGATTTATGCTACCATACTCGAAATAAACTTGCTTCATTTTGACAACCCACTAGCAAAGAAGCTAAGGTGCAAGGCGCATCCCCACGTATAAATTCGAGGTTATTCCCGCACCATGTTTTTGATAATATGAATGTAGAAAGACATTGATTGGCATAATTTTTAACTCTAACGGAGTAGGACAATGAACTGGAATAGTACTGCTGATACAAAAGACAAAATTTTTGGGGCACTCCTATATTTAATTCCCCTCTTAGATGCATTTATGTTTGGTCGATTTATCTTTCAAGATTTCCCCTTTGTGGCGATCATTTATCTCCCCCTGCAACCCTTACTCCAGTTTTATTATCAGTTCCCCTTTGCTTCCTTTATTATTTTTCTAGCTGTCTTTTTTGCCGTTGTCAGAAATGAAAGTATTTCTCGCTTTATTCGCTTCAATGCCATGCAATCGATCCTAATTGGTATTTTACTTTCCCTATTTGGACTAGTTATTCAGTACGTATTTGTTAGCCTAGGGCTGGATCTACTCACCAAAACCCTTTACAATTTCGTCTTTTTGGGGGCAGTGGCCGCCAGTGGTTACGGCATTGTTCAATCCCTACTGGGACGGTATGCCGAAATTCCTACCATTTCTGACGCCGCCAACTCCCAGGTGAGATGATCAGGCTACTGCCTTTTGCAGTTTTTGTTGAATCGATGCTTTTTCGACTAATCCGAGCAATTCACCGCTAGCGCTGACCACCGCCAGTTCACTGACTTTTAGTTGGTCTAATTTTTGAGCCACATCAAACAGTGTGCTGTCAGCAGCAATAATCAACGATGGGTCTGGCGCATCCATGATTTGATTGATCATAATGGACGGCCAATCGGAGGTGGGGATTTGCTTGAGTGCCGATACATCTAATGTGCCAATCCATTGATCCGCGGCATCAACTACTAAAAATTGTCGCCAGGGGGTCTGCCCAATGACATGATTATTGACAAATTCCCGTAAATTCAAAGAAGATAGAACGATAGGACTATTGTCCATGATGGCATCCTCGGCTGAGTAGCCTTCCATCATGTCTTTGACCTGGGCATTACGAGCCGAAAAGCCAGCATTTTGTAACAAAAACCAACCGACTAATATAGTCCAGAAGCTACCAAAGGGAACCAGGTTAAAGAGTCCGAGGACACCAACGCCAATGCCCAACCAACCCAAGGCTTGACCGACACGGCTAGCAATGACAATGCCTCGGTTTTGATTGCCGGTAATTTGCCAAATGACGGATTTGAGGATGTTGCCACCATCGAGGGGTAACCCCGGCATCAGGTTAAAGACAGCGAGGGCAAGGTTAATCGCCGCCAAGAGAGCCACGATCGCCTTAAACGGGAGGGGTAAAACAACACTGGAATTGACGAAGGTAAGCAAAATAAAGAGTAAAAAGCTAACCAACGGGCCGGCGATCGCCACAGCAAAGGCCTGTTTCGGGGTTTCTGATTCTTTTTCGAGACTAGCCAGTCCCCCAAACAAAAAGAGGGTAATGGATTTGACCTCAATCCCCTGGGTGATCGCCACCAAACTATGACCCAACTCGTGGGCTACCACCGAGGCAAACAAAAGCAGCGCCGTCGCTAAGCCCAGCAACCAGGGAAAAATGCCTGATAACTGCGGAAATAAGGCTAATTGCTGTCCATAGCTAATAGTGACTAATCCCAAGACCAAAAACCAAGATGGATTGACATAGAAAGGAATGCCGAATAGCTGACCGACCCGTAAATTATTGTTCATACACCCTCCAGAGAGGTGGGAAGTAACATGATTAAATTGTAACGAATTGTTAAGAGGTGATAATTGCCCTTGCTCCGGGGAAAACCGGACTAGTTAGTTCGGTGATTACCCCTTCAAACAAAAAAAGCCCGCTAGATGCGAGCTTTATGGATAGACTCAGTGAACTAACTAAACTCCAGTTTTAACGGGCTTAAAGCTCGGTACCACCACTTCACTATTTTGCTTAGTGAGTTGGTTGTAGAGGCGTTCAGTGTTGGGGAAATTCGCCGCTGGCAAAGTCGGAAAACGACGGTAGGGAACCGTATCTTCCCCAAAGATTTGCAGGTACTCCATGCTATTAACCATGGCGGCAATGAAAGCACGAATGCCTTGATTGGCCAAGATTAGGTTATAGGTCTGGATTTCCTTTTGGTTGATGGGAGCACGACCGAGGAAGTGCTTGGTTCCCATTTCAATCACTTTAGTATTGGGATAGGGAGCATAGAATTCTTTGATATAGAGGTCAGAACAACCCAAACCCTCAATGAATTCCTTCATGTTAATTTCGGCATTGCCGAGTTTGCTTTCGAGGGCCGTGAATTCCCGTTGGATGACGTAGGGTTCAAGATCGCGCTCGAAGATCTGACGATAGGCGGCCCGTACCGTGGTGAGTAGAGCAACTTTATCGGTATTGGTCAGGAGCTTAAAGACCTTGCTCTGTTCACGTTGACTCGATACCCCTTGATTGATACGGAAATTAATTTCCGGCTCGGTACGAAGTTGAGAGACCTGACCCAGTTCGACAAAGCGGGGGGTTTCTTCTTTGTCCACCCGTCGCCCGATGTCTTCGCGCAGGGTGCCTGGACGCGCAGACCGCAGTTGGAGACCCGCCGGGGTTAGATAACGCTCGTAGGGAACAGTATCTTCACCAAAGGCCTCTAGGTACTCTTGGCTGGTGAGCATAGCATCAACCACGGCATAGAATCCTTGCTTTGAAGCAATGTCAAAGTAGAGATTCATTTCTTGGCGGCCGTAGGTGGGGCGACCCAAAAGACGACGGTGAATGAATTCGATCGCCTTACAAACATAGTAAGGAGTCCAATACATTTTTAGGAAAAGTTCCGACTTAGCCAAACGGGTGATAAATTCCCGCACGGTAATATCGCCATTTTCCAGTTTAATTTCAGCGACGGAAAGCCCCTGACCTTCGTAGAGGTCTCGACCAAAGACTTGGCGGTAGGCGGCACGAATCACGGCCTGGGTAGAGCTTTCACCAAATTTTACGCTGGCTCCATTGCTACTGCCGGGCAATTCGTTATTGAGGCGAAAAACCCTGGGCCCCAAGGAACCGGGAAATTCTCCCCGCGCACTGGGATTACTGACTTGATTATTGATACCAGCGCCCCGGTGAATCAAAATCCGCTTGGTGTCCTTGCCAAAGGGCGAGGGACTACTGCTGGGATTACGGGTTTCTTTGGGGAAAATCGCGCCGAATTGGATTTCTAGCGGGTCATTGCCAGAGCCATAGACATGCTGATCCGCCAGGGGATGGTCATACTTGGCAAAGGTGGTAATAAACTGAGGAACTTTGCGGAAGGGAGCACTGTAGTTAAACAGGTCTTGTTGCATGCCCCAGTTACGACATTCCTGGGCTTCGATGCCGAGGCCACGGAGGTAAGGGACGGTTTCTTCGCCAAAATAATCGGCGTATTCTTGGGAATCTACCAGGGCATCCACCAAGGGCGCTAGGCCACCGGCGGAAACAATGGAAAAGTATTTTTGAACTTCTTCACGGGAGCTAGGGCCCCGACCCAGGATATGGCGGAAGGCCAATTCTAGGGCACGACTGTTAATGAACGGTTCAAAAAATTGTTGACGATAAAGAGGCGATTTGGCCAAGCGGCGCACAAATTCCTTCATGGAAATATCGCCGTTTCTAACCTGGGATTCCAGATAAGAAATCGATTGGCTATAGGCACGGGTAATGTCGCGCTCAAAGAGTTGACGATAGGCGGCTTTGATCACTGCCGATTTTTCAGACTCAGACATGCCGGGCTTCATGACAAATTTTTGTCGTTTGGCGGCGGCGTTGAAATAACTTTGGGGTAGCTCTAGCCCTTGAATATCCGGGGAGGGACTTTGACGGACTTTGTTGGCAGGGGTGGGAGCTTTGAATTCATTGAGCAGAATATCAAAATACTCAAGCACCATTTGCTTGGCAGAGGCATTGCTACGGAAATAATCCACTGAGGCGGCCCGCATTTCTTGAATCGCCACGATGGTGGCATCAATGGAGCAAGCATTCTCAATAACTTCTTTTAAGCCGCGAGTGTTAACCACAATAATATTGGGGTCCCCAGCCACGATGGCATAGGTCACATAGCGCAGGAACCAGGACATATCCCGCAGAGACTTCTGCATGTTGCTGGGGCCATAGCGGGCAATATTGATGGGACGGAAGCCCGGAGGCGTGGGCCCAGTGGTACTAAAAACGGTCCGGAGTCCGCTGAAGAAGCCACCGCCACCAGAACCGCCTTCAGCATAGGTAACGGTGCCGAGAACCATGCCTTCTTGCACCGTTTTGCCAGCCCCAATGCCAGCGATCGCCATTTCTGGGGCAGGAACCGCTGGCTTTTCGAGGTAGGCCATGGGTGACCCGCCGGTAAAAATCCGGTTGGCGGCCCGCGAGACGATCAGATCGGAATTATCGGTCAAAATTTGGGCAATATCCAGGCGCAGGGCACCGGATTGAAAATACGTTGTTAACTCGTTTAATTCTGCCCGCTCTAGAAACCGGTCTTGCTGTTCTGCTTGGCTAATGGCCGAAACAGGCACAGTTTGATACAGTTGGGGTCGGGCTAATGAGCTTCCACCACTTGCCTTAACACTCATTGGATTTCAATTATCTCCCATTAACAAAATTGCGATTGCCTTAAAACTAGGGATATAAGACTGCCCCGGCAAGGCTGAATAAAATTAGATCTTTATAATGAATCAGCATCTAGATTAGAACGTTTCGGGAGGCCTAAGGGGCTTTATTAAGAATTGTTTAGATTATTGGTGATTTAGAAATGTTGAAAGCCCTGTTCTAGGGATAATTCTTCTTGCTCTTCTCCGGGATCGCCTAGAAACACGCCCATTTGTTCGGTGATCTGTCCGATCGCCTGACAATGCCAATTCTTAATAAAATCATCGGCGACCGCCCGAGGACAACAAAGAATTAATTCAAAATCTTCGCCGCCATACAAGGCCCAGGCGATCGCTGTTTTCAGACCCACCCAGTCTACCAGTCCGGGCGGCAGGGGAAGCTGGGATTGAAAAAGTTGAGCTCCCACGCCACTGGCACGGCAAATTTGCAGGACGGCATCGGCGAGACCATCACTACTATCCATACCCGCTAGGCGAAAGGGATTGGCTAAGGACTGAAACGCAGGTAATAAATCTAAACGAGGGCGAGGGCGTTGATGGGACAAAATCCAGGCTCGGTGCTGTTCCGGCAAAGGGCCAACCGATGACTCGGATTTAAGCAGTAATTCTAACCCCGCTCGAGAGGACCCATGAACTCCGGTGGCCAGGATTAGATCCCCCGGTTCGGCGCTAGAGCGTTTAATAACGCGGTGGGGTGAAACCTGACCTAGGGCCGTAATGGCGATCGCCGTTGTGGCGGAGCGACAACAATCCCCCCCCAGAATCGGGGTCTGCCAGGGCTGGAGACAAGCCGAGAGGCCTTGATAAAGAGAGAGAAGCCAATCCACCGGCAAAGACCCCGGTAGACTCAGCGCCACCGTAATACCCAGGGGAGTCGCCCCCATGGCCGCCAAATCCGATAAATTGGCCGCCGCCGCCCGCCAGCCCACATCCTCAGCCGAGGTAGTTTCTTGACTAAAATGGACATTTTCGATCAGCATATCCGTGGTGACGACCAGGGATTGACCTGCCTCTAGCCCCAAGACCGCCGCATCATCTCCCACCACCTCCGCTGGACAAAAGGCTTGTAATTTTTGTAAGAGACCCTGTTCCCCCAGGTCTTGCACCCTCAGCGTGGTCATCAATATCGCATCCCAAAGCGGAGAAAATTAAGGTCATGATCATGCTAGCCTACAGGGGACATTTCTCCAGCCTTTCTATGGTTACAACCCTACTTGCCGGCGATATTGGCGGCACGAAAACGAGTCTGCGCCTGGTGCAAACCGAGCCTGGCCAACTCCAGCAAACCCCTCTCTACGATGCCACCTTTGCCAGTCAACAGTTTCCAGACTTGGTTCCCCTGGTGCAAGACTTTTTGCAAGGGGCGATCGCCACGCGAGGGACATGTCCCCCCATTGATGCCGCTTGTTTTGGCATTGCGGGCCCGGTGGTGAATAACACATCTGAATTAACGAATCTGCATTGGCAATTATCGGCAGAGCGATTGGCGACGGAACTAACCATCCCGCAGGTGTGCTTAATTAATGATTTTTCGGCGATCGCCTATGGACTCGCGGGACTGATAAAGGAAGATTTACTGACGCTACAGGCGGCCCCGGCCCAGCCGGATGCCCCGATCGCCGTTTTGGGAGCCGGCACGGGTCTAGGTCAGGGGTTTTTGATCCCGACAGGAAAGGACAGTTATCAAGTCTTTGCCAGCGAGGGAGCCCATGCGGATTTTCCCGCCCGCACAGCCCTAGAAATCGAACTGCTTCAAGATATTCGCCAACGTTATCACCTCGAACGAGTCTCCATTGAGCGTATTGTCTCGGGGCTCGGTATTCTGAGTATCTATCAGTTCCTGCGGGAAAAATATCCCCAACAAGAATCTCCTAGCCTGCGGGACAGTTATCGGCAATGGCAAGAAAATAGCGAAGAAACTGACCTCGCAGCGGCGATCGCTCACCACGCCTTAAATAGCGAAGACCCTCTAGCATTTCAAACCATGGACTTATTTTTGGATGCCTACGGTGCAGAAGCCGGTAACCTGGGTCTGAAACTATTGCCCTACGGTGGACTATATATTGCCGGGGGAATTGCCGCCAAGATCCTGCCCTTGTTACAAAAAAGCTCATTTATGCAAGCCTTTCGCCAAAAAGGACGCATGAGCCCGATCATGACTCAAATTCCAGTCCAGGTCGTCCTGAATCCCCAGGTCGGGTTAATCGGCGCGGGCATCCGAGCCGCTCAAATAACCTGAGTTCGACAAAGGGTCAATAAAATCTTTCCTAACATCGACCCAGGCGATCGCCATTGTTCAGCCATGGGTTTTTCTGAATAATTATTCATTGGTTGGGTTTTCTCCGAATTCTAATCTTTTGTTTTGTAGCAATCACAATCGCTCCAGATTCTAAAGTTTGGGCATAATTAGCCAAAACATCTTCAAATAAGGATATTCTGTCTGAACGAGGTAAATTTTCTAATCTTAAAACACCATAATGTAGCCTTTCTTGTAGCCAAATCATTTGTTCAAAGTCAGAATCTGTCGTAATGATAATTCGCTGTTCTCTCACTGCCCAATCTAAAATATCACTGTCACTCATTTTGCGATCAACATCTTGCACACAAGCAACATCATGATCAGAATTGAGCAATAAATTCAGTAAAGTACCACTTGCATTCATGTCAAGTAAAAATCTCATGCTTACGATGCAACTCTTTCAAAAATTTCCTCATTAGCTACAAGGCGATAAGCATAGAGCAATGCCGCATAAATATCAGCAATTTCTAAATCTGGATAATCCTCCAAAATTTCCTGCATTGCCACCCCCTTAGACAAAAGTTCCAAGATCATTTCCACTGAAATTCTCATGCCACGAATAATTGGCTTACCTCCAAAAATAGTGTGATCGAAGGTAATTCTCGATAGCAATTTTTCATTAGTGGTTGACATAATCTATTCTCCTATTGCAAATCAATGAAACTAATCCTAGGTTTTGTGTTTTATCTCCCCCAGCCCTCCTCACTAAAGCTCCGGTTATTAAGGAGGGAGTCCGTAGGACGAGGGGATTTCATGAATATTTAAGTTCACCTACTTAGATCAATTTATTTACCCTATTTTGATAGCCGACCAGTTTTTGACAAGCAACAGTTTTTAATAAAGGGTAAGGATTCCGAGAGTAGAGCCTTTGAGTAAAGTTTGGATATCTGATGTATGAGATCGTAGGATGGACTCAATTTCTACGGTAGAACAGTTGCCTCGCCTAATCCAAATAACTTTCGGAGGAAACCCTCGAAGCACGAGAAGTTCATGATAGTCGCTATCTCTGGTGACTATTGTAAAGTTATGATTTTTGGCATAGTCCCATATTTCACGATCATCCGTTTCCTCTAGTCCGAGCAAGTAAACATGGGTTGAGCTTGGGAATAGGTCAATAAGCCTTTGTACCAGTCGAGGTGAAAGATTGTGGTCAAATAATAGCTTCATGCTTGAGCCAATAGAGTTTGGTGTTCGCGCTCAGCCGCATAGCTAAGGCAAGCCAAAATATCTTCTTGGGTGAGATAAGGGAAGTCTGCCAAAATTTCTTGGTGGGTCATGCCTGAGGCTAGATAAGACAGCACATCATAAACAGTGATTCGCATACCCCTAATGCAAGGTTTACCACTGCGTTTGCCAGGTTCCAGGGTAATTCGCTCTCGATAGTCCATTTTTAGTACTTCTTTTTTAGATATCGGTTACCTTAATTTTACCGGTCAAGCAAGTAAATACAATTTAACTAATCATGGGTTTAGTGTTTTATCCCCCCTAGCCCCCCCAATTATGGGGGGAATAATTAATTTAAAGTCCCCCAGTCCTCCTCACTAAAGCTCCGATTATTAAGGGGGAAGTCCGTAGGACGGGGGGATTGGCCCGGAGTTTTGAGGTTAAAGCTCGGAAGGTCAAGCCTAAAGCTCAAATCATTAAGCTCAGAGGTCAATGCTTTAAGTTCCAAGCTCGGTAATTGCAGGTCAAAGCTCAACGTTTGCAGGTTCAAGCTCGGATGATGAAGCTCAAGGGTCAAGTAGTCGAGGTCTAAGCTCAAGTCTTTAAGCCTAAACCTCAAATGCCCATGCCCGAAGGTCAAACCGTGGGGGTTTCAGCTTTATTTTTCTTACTATTCTTACGAGCAAAGCGTTTTGCCATTTCATCCACTACGCCATCCAGCCCCGCTCCCTTATCGCTGGCTTTGGCATAGTTGTAAACTACCAGAGCGGCGGCGTAGGCCTCTCTTCCTACTTCCATTACCGTATCTTCGATTAGCTCATGGAGTTGACTTGATGCCAACATGATCGGATACATGGCTTCAAATAGTTCAGTATCGTTTCGCATTTCCTCAAGGTCAAAGGAACGGGGCAAAAACTCTGGATTTTGAGTAGCGACTTCTAAGGCCTTGGTGACAAATGCTCGGCTTTTATCGCCCATTTTCGGTAAGGCGACTCTTTCTTCTTTGGTGAGGTCGATTAAAAAAGGTAATTTCGCCTTAATCGTATTGAAAGCCGCTAGGACAGCTTCTCTATCTTCTTTGCTGAGGGAGGCACGAATGCATCCCACTTGAGATAATACGCAAAGACTAGCGTGGCTATGAGAGAATGGAAGAGTTCCCTTTAGGTAGAAAGTTATGTTACCGATGCCCCCAGAAGAAGAAGCACTGCTTGATGAATTTACGACACAAGTAGCT